>DVHI01000062.1 GCA_018712275.1 Candidatus Coprenecus avistercoris
CATTTAATAAATCATTTAATTGCTTATTAAATACGCGATGAAAGACAAGGACGACAAAGAAGGCCGGGAGGGCGGCGACAGCAGCATGGAGGAACGGATACTCGCGAGTGCGGAGAGGCTCTTTCTCAGCAAGGGGTACAATCTCACCAGCATGACCGAGATAGCCCGGGAGACCGGCTGCACCCAGGCTCTGGTGCACTACTATTTCAGGACAAAGGAGAATCTTTTCTCGAAGATCTTCGAGGCGAAGTTCCACCAGTTCATCGGCTGCATAGTCCAGCGGGAGGACGAGGAACTTCCGTTCGCGGAGCTTATCTCCGCCCGCACGTCCCGTCTCTTCGACCTGATGGCGGACAATCAGCGGCTGCCGTTCATGTTTCTGAGCGAGTTCGTCATCAATCCGGAGCAGCGCCTGACCCTCAAGGACAGCATTTTCAACCTCTGCGCGGAGGCTACTTCCCGTCTCGAGGCGATGATCGCCGCTGAGGTGGAGAGCGGCCGCATCCGGCCCACCGGCACGATGGACATCACGCTCAACATGTTCTCCCTCGTCGTGACATTCTTCGTAGTCCTGCCCTTCCTGGAGGATATGGGCCTGGTCACCGAGGCCAACAAAGAGGAGTTCATCGCCCAGCGCAAGCAGGAGATAATCAGGACCATAATAGGAAGTCTCAAGCCATGAAAAAGATAGGACAATATATACTGGCGGCGGCAGTCGCTGTGGCAGCGGTGCTCCCGGTGTCCGGGGCGTCCGCCATGTCTGCGGAGCAGGACGCTCCGGACGTTTACACCATAGAGCAGTGCTACGACCTTGTCCGGCAGAATTACCCTTTAGTCAAGCGCTATGAACTGCTGGACCTGACGGAGGAGTACACCCTGAAGAACGCCTACATGAACTATTTCCCCCAGATATCCCTTCAGGGGTCGGCATCCTGGCAGACCGATGTGCTGGAGTTCCCATTTGACTTAAGTCCCTACGGGATAGAGATGCCTACTTTCAGCAAGGACCAGTACGCGGCGGTCATCGAACTGTCGCAGGTGCTCTGGGACGGCGGCATGATAGCGGCCAACAGGGCCAATATCAGGGCCAAGGCCGACGTGGACATGGCTCAGCAGGAGATCAACATGTACTCGCTGCGGGAGAAGGTCAACGAGCTGTACTTCGGCATCCTCTACCTCGACCAGCAGATCCGTCAGGTGGACATCATGATGGAGGAGCTGGAGAGGGAGTACGCCCGCATCGAGGGCTGCATCGTCAACGGAGTGGCCAGCCTCTCCGACCTGGATCTGATCGAGGTCGAGCGCATTACCCAGAACCAGAGCCGCGACAGGCTCTCGTCGATGCTGGATGCCTACCTGCGGGTACTCACCCTCATGACCGGGGTCAGGATCAGCGATGCCGCCCAGCTGGTGATGCCCGTCCCTGAGGGCTCCGACAAGGAGCAGATGCTCAATGCCCTGATTGCATCCGAGATACGCCGCCCCGAACTGGAACTCTACAAGGCTCAGGAACTGGAGATAGACACCCAGCTAGACTACTGGACCGCCGGAGGTCTGCCCCAGTTCAGCCTCTTCATCCGCGGAGGCTACGGCCGTCCGGGACTCAACATGCTGGACGACAGTTTCCAGCCCTTCGCCATCGGCGGTATCCGCCTGGTGTGGAACATCAGCCAGCTCTACAGTCTGGGCTACGGCAAGAAGATAGTGAATTATTCGAAGGAGCAGGTCAATTCGGTGCGCGAGACTTTCCTCTTCAACACCAACCTCCAGGTGCAGGAGCAGGTGGCCGAGATACGCCGCTATTTCAAGACTGTGGAGGATGATGAGCGGATAGTGGAACTCAGGGAGAAAATCCGCGAGTCCACCGCCGCCGGAGTGGAGAACGGCACCAAGAACGCCTCCGACCTGGTCTCCGAGATAAACAAGGAGAATGCGGCCCGCAAGCAGCTCATCATGCACCAGATAGAGATGATGAAGGCTATGTACGAACTCAAGACTATAAAGAACAGCTGACAAACGAAAATAGAAACAACACGGATATCATGAAAAAGATCAGATGGATATACCTCCTGCCGGCAGTGGCCGGCGCAGTGCTGATGACGGTTACTTCCTGCAAGGACACTGACGGGACCAACGATGCCTCGGGTACGTTCGAGGCCACCGAAGTGATGGTCTCCTCCGAAGCCTCCGGACGCATTCTCGCCCTGAACGTGCACGAGGGCGGGGTGCTTACAGCCGGGCAGGACTGCGGCCTGGTGGATACCCTCCAGCTCTACCTCCAGAAGCGTCAGCTGGAGGCCGGAGTCGCAGCGGCCCTGAGCCGCCGCAGGGACGTGGAGACCCAGACCGCCTACATCAAGGAGCAGATAGAGGTCAACCGCCGGGAGGCCGACCGCGTGCGTAACCTCATAGCCGCAGACGCCGCCAACACCAAGCAGTTGGACGACATCACCTCCGCCATCAAGCTGCTGGAGACCCAGCTGGCAGCCACAGAGGCTGATATTGCCCAGAACAATACCATAGCCGAGGCTGAGGCCGCCTCCTACCGGGCCCAGATCGACCAGGTCGAGGAATCCCTGCGCCGCTGCCGGATAACCTCACCGATAGACGGAACCATACTGGTCAAATATGCCGAGGCCGGAGAACTGACGGCTGCCGGCAAACCATTGTTTAAGATAGCCGACCTGCGTAGGATGAACCTGCGGGCCTACATCACCGCCTCCCAGCTCACGGCCATCAAGGTGGGCCAGAAGGTGAGGGTGTTCGCCGACTCCGGCGAGGACGGAGTCCGTGAGTACGAGGGTACGGTGTCGTGGATATCGGACCAGTCCGAGTTCACCCCCAAGACTATCCAGACCCGGGACGAGCGGGCCAACCTGGTCTACGCCATCAAGGTCTCTTTCGTCAACGACGGCTATGTCAAGATAGGCATGTACGGCGACCTGAAATTCTGAAGACCATCGCAATGTACAGTGTAGAGGCAGATAATCTCATCAAGCGGTACGGGAGCAGCGAGGCTCTCCGCGGAGTCTCCTTCAAGGTCTCCGAGGGGGAGATATTCGGCATCATCGGACCCGACGGAGCCGGCAAGACATCCATCTTCCGGATTCTGACGACCCTGATTCTCCCCGACGGAGGCAGCGCCCGGGTCCTGGGCTTCGATGTCGTGCGGGATTACCATGAGATACGCCGCCGCGTGGGCTATATGCCGGGCCGTTTCTCCCTCTACCAGGACCTGAGCGTGGAGGAGAATATCCGTTTCTTCGCCACCCTCTTCGGCACCACCCTCGAGGAGAACTATGACCTGGTCAAGGACATCTACTCCTACCTGGAGCCGTTCAGGAAACGTAAGGCAGGAGCTCTTTCCGGCGGTATGAAACAGAAGCTCGCCCTTTCCTGCGCCTTGATTCACAGACCGGACGTCCTCTTCCTCGACGAGCCCACTACCGGTGTGGACCCTGTATCCCGCAAGGAGTTCTGGACGATGCTGCGCCGCCTCAAGGCTCAGGGACTTTCGATAGTGGTTTCTACTCCATATATGGACGAGGCGACACTCTGCGACAGGATAGCATTGATACGCAAAGGCATTTTCCTGGATACCGACACTCCCGCCGATATTATTTCCAAATTTACCCTTCCACTGCTGGCCGTCAGCGGTTCCCGCATGCCCTCCCTGCTTCGGGATATCCGACGGATACCGCAGGTATTCAGCTGTTTTGCCTTCGGAGATACCCACCACGTGGTCATGCGGCCCAGTGACCTGTCCCTCGATGCGCAGATCAATCTTCTGAACACATCCCTTCACGCCAAGGGCCACAGCGACCTTTCCATCAAGCCGGCGCGTCCCAATGTGGAGGACTGTTACATGTATCTGGACACACTGGAGGAACAGTCATGAGCAGAGGGGAAAATACCAGAAAACGCATCCGTGAGCTGCTGGGCCGGGAGGACGATCATTTCCTCCTGGAGGGGGAGGTCATCCGTACCGAGGGCCTGACCAAGTGTTTCGGGGACTTTACGGCGGTGGACCATATCTCGTTTTCAGTCAATAAAGGGGAGATTTTCGGCTTTCTGGGAGCCAATGGCGCGGGCAAGACCACGGCCATGAAGATGCTCTGCGGCCTGAGCAAGCCTACCGGTGGCAGGGCAGTGGTGGCAGGCTACGACCTTCAGTACAACTGGGAGGTCAAGCGGCTCAAGAAAGTCATCGGGTATATGAGCCAGAAATTTTCTCTCTACGAGGATCTCAGGGTCTGGGAGAATATCCGCCTCTTCGGAGGTATCTACGGAATGAAGGACCATGACATCGCGGAAAAAACAGAGGAACTGCTGCAGCGGCTCGACCTGATGGAGCAGAGGGACCGGATGGTGCGGGACCTGCCGCTGGGATGGAAGCAGAAGCTGGCATTTTCAGTGGCAATATTCCATGAACCGAGGATCGTCTTTCTCGACGAGCCTACGGGAGGAGTGGATCCGGCAACCCGCCGCGGATTCTGGGAGATGATCTACGATGCTGCCGAGAGAGGAATCACTGTGTTCGTCACGACCCACTACATGGATGAGGCGGAGTACTGTGACCGCGTGTCGATTATGGTGGACGGCAGGATAGAGGCGCTCGACTCGCCGGCTGCCCTCAAGCAGCGGTACGGGGCCTCGGGTATGGACGAAGTATTCAGAATGCTCGCAGGACGGGCTAAAAGGGAGGAATGACGGTTATGGGACGTATGAAGGATTTTAAGCGGTTCATGTCGTTTGTGGGCAAGGAATTCAACCACATTCTCCGGGATACGAGGACACTGATGGTGCTCATCGTGATGCCGGTGGTGATGATTGTCCTGTTCGGTTTCGCCCTGTCCACGGAGATCAAGGATGTCAAGGTGGCGGTCTATGACCCTTCGCGGGATGCGGCCACATCGCGTCTCGTCAGCCAGATAGATGCCAGCGAGTATTTCACGGTGACTGCCTTCCTGGACGGGGAGGACGGGGTGCTGGATGCTTTCCGCTCCAACTCGGCTGATATAGCCCTGGTATTCGAGGACAATTTTTATCATCGTGCGGTCCACGACGGGGACGGTCGCCTTCAGATCATAGTGGACGGCTCCAATACCAATATCGGGTCGATGGCTGTATTCTACGTCAGCAGCATAGTCTCCTCCTTCCAGAAGGAACTGGCGCAGGAGGCGGCACTCAATCAGTCATCGGCAGGAGGTTCTTCCGTAGATTCAGTATCTCCCGTGACCATATCCACTTCCACCCGCATGATGTACAACCCGCAGATGAAGAGCGCCTTCAACTTCGTGCCCGGAGTGATGGGCATGATACTCATGCTCGTGTGCGCGATGATGACATCGGTATCCATAGTCCGCGAGAAGGAGAGGGGGACGATGGAGGTGCTGCTGGTCTCTCCCGTGAAACCTTTCTCAGTGATACTGGCCAAGGCGATACCCTACTTCGTTGTTTCGGCATTTATCCTGCTGATAGTGCTTTGCCTGTCGGTGTTCCTGATCAAGGTGCCGATTTCCGGCAGCCTGATGTGGGTGGTGCTGGTCTCGCTGCTGTTCATTCTCGTGTCGCTCTCGATAGGAATCCTGATATCCACCCTGGTGTCCAAGCAGGAGGTAGCGATACTTATTTCGGGAATGGTGCTGATGCTGCCTACGATGCTGCTCTCGGGCATGCTTTTCCCTATCGAGAGCATGCCGAAGGTGCTGCAGTGGGTATCCTACTGCGTACCGGCCAAATGGTATATTGACTCTATAAAGGTGATGATGATCCAGGGCCTCGGAATCCGCTACTGCCTTGACGCCGTGCTGATTCTGTGCGGCTTTCTGACTGTGATTACCGGACTGAGTGTGTTTAAATTCAAGGACAGGCTATGATAAAGTATCTGATAGAAAAGGAATTCAAGCAGATGGCGAGGGATCCTTTCATCCTCTTCATCGTCATAGCTCTGCCCGTGCTGGTAATGCTCGTTTTCCCCTGGGCCACCACCATGGAGATCAAGAACGTCAATGTGGCCGTTGTGGACAACGACCGCTCGGACCTCTCCAGGCTGCTGACCGAGAAGATAGCCTCTACCGAGTATTTCGACATCACCGGGGTATTCATGCGCTCGGACGATGCCTTGGAGCAGGTGGAGTTCGGGGACGCTGACATCATCCTCGAAGTGCCTTACGGATTCGAGACGTCCCTGCTTTCGGAGGGCAGCAGCTCTCTTCTGATCGAGGCCAATGCGGTCAACGGAACCAAGGCCAGCCTCGGAACGTCCTATCTCGATGTCATAGTGCTGGACTTTACCGAGGAGGTGAACCTTGAGCGGGGCGCCGTGACGCTGACGGCACCCGGCGGCATATCCGTTGACTCCTACTACTGGTTCAACCCCACGATGGACTACAAGCTGCCGATGATTCCGGCCCTGATAATGCTGGTGGTAGCCCTGATTACCGGATTCCTGCCGGCGATGAACATCGTAGGGGAGAAAGAGGCCGGCACCATCGAGCAGATCAACGTCACCCCCGTTCCCAAGATTACCTTCATCGTAGGCAAGCTCATTCCGTACTGGGTCATCGGCATCATAGTGCTGAGTGTCGGCATGGTGGTAGCCTGGCTGCTCTACGGCCTGCGTCCCGAGGGCAGCGTCCTCCTGCTGTACGGTCTGTCCCTGCTCTTCATCTTCGGCATCTCCGGTCTGGGCCTGATTATATCCAACTATTCCAGCACCATGCAGCAGGCGATGTTCATGATATTCTTCATTATCATCGTCTTCATCCTCATGTGCGGCATCTTCACGCCCATCAGCAGCATGCCGGAGTGGGCACGGATCATATCCCTTTTCGACCCCTTTACCTATTTCGCCGAGATCATGCGGATGATTTACCTCAAGGGCAGTACGTTCCGGGACATCCTCCCGTACGTCTACCCGTTGCTGGCCTTCTTCGTGGTCATTATCGGCTGGGCTGTCCTCAGCTACCGTAAGCGCGGGTAATCTGAGGCAGGTGCCCGCCAGTGCATTGTGCCTGATTTTATTTTATCGTAATAAATGCTTGACGGATAGGAAAAAATATGTACATTTGCGGTCTTCAACTCCCGCTCGAGTGGTGGAATAGGTAGACACGCAGGACTTAAAATCCTGTGGGCAGCAATGTCCGTACGGGTTCGATTCCCGTCTCGAGCACAAAAAAGCCGGTGCGAGCCGGCTTTTTTGTGCTCGGGACGCTTCGCTGTCTTTGTCAGACCCCCTCCAAACCTCCCCTCAGGGGGAGGCTTAGTCGCTTCGCTCCGAAGGGGGTATGGGTGCGTGGGGAATCTCTTTATTCGGGTGGTTGTTCGGCGGTAGTGGCAGCGGGGCAGTGAGCTGGTGTGGCAGGATGGGGACGGCTGCTGGCTGGCGCCTCGCGGCTGGGTGACAATGGTAAGTACGGGCGCAGGGTATTTTCGTAACCGCTCAGTAATCAAATAGTTGGGGAAAGCCGATGTTCCTGCCGTGCCTTCCGATACCTACTAAAAATACTCGTTGGGATAATAACTGATTGAAAATACGAGTTTTGCATTTATAGGGTGCTCTTCTGCTTACCGTTATTTCGTATTCAACGATTTGCCCTTTCACTCCTTTGGAAGGAGTGGGGAGTTAAGCGTGCTTTTTTTTGGGGAAATAGAAATATTGTCTTAAATTTAACGATGGTTAAACGTTAAACTTAAAATCGAGATTATGGAAATCAGGAACTTTCTTCGAGGAATCTTAGTGATGGCGGCCGGAGCGGCCATGATGCTGATGGTGACGGGATGCGGTGACGGGCGGAAGGTGCCGGATAATTCGCTGGCCTTCGATGACGTGGTGTATGTGGAGGACGAGTATCCGGTGACCTGGGAACTGACGGAGGGGGATACGCTGGATATCCCGGTACTCGGAGTCAGCGATTTCGTGATAAAGGATTCACTTCTGATAGTCAGCAATAATGATAATGCCGGACGGGTGAGTGTCCTCAGTCTGGACGGAAAGACTGTCCTCGGAAAGTTCCTGCGGGAGGGACGCGGCCCCGGTGAGATTGTGAGTTTCAATGGGGTGAGTATGACCCAGTTCAGTCATCGGGACGGACATCTGACAGCATGCTGGACTGATTATGCCGGAACTCTGACGGAGTGGGATGTCACGGCATCGCTCAAGGACGGGCTTTCGGAGGTGACAACAAGGGATTTGGAACTGGACGGCTCTTCAATGCTACTGAAGGCTTTGCCCATAGGCGACAGCGAATATCTGGTAGCGGCGGCCGGAGAGGATAGGAACACGATAAAGCGTTTCGTGCTTTCCCAGAATGGGAAGACGGAGGTGACACCGCCGCTGGAAAGGCTCAACCGGGCTGAGGTACGGAGTACCGCGCAGGCGTCCGGCAGTGTGGTGGGCTCCGGCAATATGGTGACTTTCAGCGTTCCAGGATTCAACAGCATAAGTGGAAGCTATGCTTACAGCCCCGAACGTGGGCTTGTGGTAGAGGCCGAGCGGACGAGAAACAGCTTAAGCATATTTTCCATCGACGGGGATTATGCCAGAACGGTCTGCCTCTACGGCAAGAGTATAGACGATGTCTCCGATGTGGCTGTCGGGAATGACAGGGAGCGTCTGACGCTCCGTCCCAAGGCGTTTCCCGGATTCATATCGGCTCTGCACTGGCTGCGGGAGCCGGAAGTGGAACTGTACGTCCGTCTCTACGGCTATGACGGAGAACCGCTCGCGGAGATTCCGCTGCCCAAAGGAGGCATATTCTATGACTTCGATATCTCCGGCGGTTGCCTTTATGTCCTGGTCTCCGGTCAGGAACTCCTCATCAGATATGATGTATCCGGCTTGCTTCAGGAGATAGGGCAGTAAGCACTGGAACAGTGACGAACCCGGTCTCCGGCCAGTCGCGCGCAAGCACGTCCCGGATATAGCCCTCGGTGTCGCGGCTGATGCGGTCATCCTCCTCGTGCGGGTATAGGTTGTAGGCTACGGTGTGCAGGCGTATGCCACGATGACGTATGGCTTCCAGTCCCAGGAGGAAATGGTTGATGCTGCCCAGTCTGCCGGAGGTGACGTAGATCAGCGGGTATCCTTTGGAGGCGATGTAGTCGATGGTCAGCAGTTGCCGTGTCAGGGGCACCATGAGTCCGCCGGCTCCTTCCAGAAGTACGGCATCGAACCGGCTGCTCAGCTCTGCCGTTGCCCGTTCTATTTTCCCGAAGTCGATATCCCTCCCGTCTATCTCTGCGGCCAGGTGAGGAGAGCAGGGGTAGGAGAATATCTCGGGCATGGTAAGCCCCTCGCGGTCCTCCTCCAGCAGTCCGCAGCCCATGATGCGGCGATGCAGCTCTATGTCTTCGGAGATGTCCGTGTTTCCGGTCTGAATCAGTTTCTGTGTGACGGTACGCCTGCCTTCGGAGTTCCAGGTGCGGGCGATATAGCCTGTGGCATAACTTTTTCCTACGTTGGTGTCGATGCCGCTTACGAAATATACGTTGTCTTTCATGATGGTGCTTTAAAAATCAGTCTTTCCGTGCAATGAGGCAGATGGGGTGGTAGGTGAGGGGTACGCTGCCGTCGGTTGAGCCGTAACGGGCGGAGTACATGGCGGAGAATTCCTCCAGCCGGCCGCGGGTCCAGGCGGTACGGGTGATGCCGGTCACGCCGGTATGCTTGAGGTGGCGCAGCACGTCCATGGGGGAGGGGAAATGCAGGGTGATGTGTTCCTCCTCGGCGAGAACTGCCCTCAGTCCGGCGTCAGTCAGAAGGCCGTGGAGCCATTCCAGAGGGAGGTAGCTCAGTCCGGTTCCGGTAACCGAGGTTATCTCCTGGAGGTTGTCCGGGCCAAATGTGGTAAGGGCAAGGCAGCCTCCGTCCCGCAGCAGAGTCCGGCAGCGGACGATGAATGCTCCCGGGTCTTCGAACCATTGCATGACCGAGCAGGATACTATCAGGTCCCGGTCTCCTGGCAGCGGGCACAGTTCTGCATCTCCTGGGACGAAACGGACAAGTGGCGTATGTGAAAGGGAACCGCCATCGGATGCCGTATCGGTGTCGGCAGAGGTAAGCAGGTCGGAGAGCGTTTCTTCCACTTCTGGGCAAATGTCGTTGAGGACCAATTCCTCCGGATGGAATTTCTGCAGGAAGCGGCGGGTGAATGTTCCTGTGCCGCATCCTACCTCCAGCACTCCTCCTGGCTCTTCCGCGAGGACGGATGACAGCAGGGAGCACAGTTTGGATGCGATGACCGACTGGGCCTGCGCATACTCCGCATAGCTCCTTATGGACTTGGCAAATCTCTGGTGTATCAGATGTTTGTCCATGAGTCCTCCTTGTATAGCAGTTTCCGGAAAAGGCTGCTGTCATAGTGTGGAATGTTCAGAAGGGAGACCGGTACGTCCAGCCCTTTCCATGCCTCCGTCTGGTTGGCGGCGGGAAATATCAGGTCGCCTGAGCCAATGACGGCATGGAAAGGACTGTACGTTCCGGCATCGTGGTCCGCACCGTGCCGGACGGCTTCCCGTATGGCCGAAAGCTCATCTCGCAGCTCGTCCGTGCTTCTGGTCAGGCCGCAGGACAGGAGTTGCTCCAGAGCCTGCGTCGAGCCGCACATACGCCTGCGGAATTTGCCCAATGTCCTGTCCGAGAGTGAGGCCAGCGTCCCGTCAAAGACAGCTTCCGGTATTCCCATCCTGTCGTGTATGGGAAAAGGAGTCCCGTTGACAGCCAGCCGCATGCCGTTTGCACAGCCATTCAGGCCGGGCTGTGAGAGTACATGACCGGCGGCCCATACGCCCATGGACCAGGCCAGCACCCGCACCTCCTTGTATCCGCTCAGTATCCGGGCATCGAAGCTCATATCCCGGTAGTCCCACAGCATCAGAATGTCGTATGCCGCGGACTCATCTGTTGCACCTTCGCGGAACATGCACGGCTCGGCTCCCCATCCCGAGAAGAACAGCAGCAGGCCCGAAGCCCCTTCGGATTGTCTCAGAAAAACTTGTTTCATATCACTCTGATGTTTTCAATCAATCTGCCGGTATCTTCTTCTGTCAATGCGGCTGTCAGCGAGAACCGCAGTCTCGAAGTTCCTTCCGGAACAGTGGGAGGGCGGATGGGAAGGACGTAGAATCCTTTCCGCTGCATGTCTTCGGCCCGCAGTACGGTGTCTGCGCTGGAGCCTATTATCATCGGTATGATATGGCTTTCGGAAGGCATCTGCATTCCTTGCATGGCAAATGCTTCCCGCAGCATGGAAGAAATGGTGCTCAGATGCTTCCTTCTCTCCCGGAACTGCGGCAGCCGCTCCATGATGAAGAGGCTCCATGCCGCATTGACCGGAGGCAGGGCCGTTGTAAAGATGAGGGTGCGCATCCTGTTGACCAGGTATTCCCTGATTACCCGGTCGCAGATCACGTAGGCTCCCACAGATGCCAGAGCCTTGCCGAATGTGCCGCAGAGCAGGTCGATGTCCCCGATGCAGCCGTATTCCTCGGCGAGCCCCAGCCCGTTTTCTCCCCGTACTCCCACAGCATGGGCCTCATCCACATACAGCATCACGGATGGCCACTTCCGCTTCAGCTCTACCAGCCTGTGCAGCGGGGCCAGGTCCCCGTCCATGCTGAATATGCTCTCGGTGACGATGAATATGCGCCCGTATGCTGCGGCCTCCTTTTCCAGAATGTTTTCCACCTGGGCATAGTCCTGGTGCCGGAACCTTATGCACCGTCCCTCGCATAGCCGAATGCCGTCTATGAGACTGGCGTGTACCAGTTTGTCAGCCAGTATGAGGGTGTTCCGGTCGCAGAGGGCCGGCAGTATCCCGCTGTTCATGTGGTAGCCGCTGCTGAGGACGAGTGCGCTTTCCCTGCCGTACATTGAGGCCAGCCTTTCCTCCAGGGCATTGTAGATGTCGAAATTGCCGGTAAGCAGGCGGGACGAAGAGGAGGACAGGGGCAGCCATCTGTCTCCGGAGGAGGACAGCGTTTCCTCAAATTCCTCCGTCAGGCCGCGTTCACTGGCCAGTCCCAGGTAGTCGTTGGAGGACAGATTGAGCATCCTGCGGCCGTCACGGCAGATCCATTTGCCATGATGCTCCGCCCGGGGCAGAACCCTCAGGCTTCCCGTAGCCTCCAGCCTTTCGAGCTCCTCGGCGTAACTTTCATATATAGGCCTGCGCACATCCATAGGGCTAAGCCTCCACAGGGATTTCTCCCACTATTTTAAGCATTTTGGATGTGAGGAAAGTAAGTTCCTCCGGTTCTATGATGAAAGGCGGCATGGTATAGACCAGGCGTCCGAACGGTCTGAGCCAGATGCCTTCTTCGACGAACCGCTTCTGCATCCAGGCCATGTCCACCGGCCGCTTCATCTCGATTACCCCGATGGCCCCGAGTATACGCACATCCTCCACAGACTGCAGCTCCCGGGCCGGAGCCAGTTCCTCACGCAGCCGGGCCTCTATTCTGCGGACCTTTTCCTGCCAGCCGCTCTCAAGCAGCAGCCTGATCGAGGCGATGGCCACCGAGCAGGCCAGCGGATTGCCCATGAAAGTGGGACCGTGCATGAACACCCTCGGGTCGTGGGAGGAAATGGTATCGGCCACCAGGTCGTTGGCCAGTACGGCCGAGAAGGTCATGTAACCTCCGGTGATGGCCTTGCCCACGCACATGATGTCCGGCTCCACTGAGGCGTGCTCCCAGGCGAAGAGCTTGCCGGTGCGTCCGAATCCGGTGGCTATCTCGTCGAATATCAGCAGCAGGCCATGCTCCCTGCAGAGGGCGGCCGCCTCCTGCAGGTACCGGGGATGGTAGAAGCGCATTCCGCCGGCTCCCTGCACCACCGGCTCGAGTATCAGGGCGGCCAGCCCGTCCCCGTGTTTCTCTATGATTTCCCGCAGCGGGTCGATGTCGTGCGGGTCCCAGCTGCCGTCGAACCGGCTGTGCGGTGACGGGGCGAAATACCTCACCGGCAGGGCAGAACCGAAGAGGGTGTGCATCCCTGTGACGGGGTCGCAGACCGACATGGCGTTCCATGTGTCTCCGTGGTAGCCGGTGCGGATGGTCACGAAGTTGGTCCGGTCCGGATGTCCTGCGGCCACTTGATACTGTACGGCCATCTTCATGGCCACTTCCACTGCCACCGATCCGCTGTCGGCGTAGAAGATATGGCTCATCGACGGCGGGACAATGCCAAGCAGCAGTTTGCCCAGCTCGATGGCCGGCTCATGGGTCAGTCCTCCGAACATGACGTGGGCCATGCTGTCGAGCTGCCGGCGTATGGCCTCGTTGAGCACGGGGTGATTGTATCCGTGTACGGCGCACCACCAGGAGGACATGCCCTCGATCAGCTCCGTACCGTCCTCGAGGGTTATCCGGCAGCCGTGCGCGCTGCGGACCTTGTAGGTGGGCAGGGGATTGATGGTGGAGGTGTAGGGGTGCCACAGGTGGTCGCGGTCAAATGCGTCAAAGTTCATAACCGGCGGATTTGATGAGTTCTTTGTCTTCAGCCACTTTTGAGCCCACTGTGGTCAGCAGGTCTCCGGCAATGGCCGAGTTGATGCCGATGCGCATGGCCTTGAGGACAGCCTCCCGCGAAAGTCTGGCCCGTCCTCCCGCAAAGCGGAGGTAGGCAGTAGGGTGGATCAGGCGGAAAAGTGCTATGCACCTGAATATCTCCTCCTCGGAGATGGGTGGTGTATTTTCCAGGGGGGTGCCCGGAATCGGCGAAAGTATGTTGAGGGGAATGGACTGCACTTCCAGCCCTTTGAGGGTAAATGCCAGTTCTATGCGCTGCTCCTCGGTCTCGCCCATGCCGATGATGCCGCCGGAGCAGATCTCCATCCCGACGCGGCGGGCAGCCTCCAGAGTCTGTATTTTCTGCTGCTGGGTATGGGTGGAGCAGAGGGAGGGGAAATAGGAAGGAGCCGCCTCCAGGTTGCAGTGGTATCGGGTGACTCCGGCCTCGTAGAGCTTGCGCAGGCTCTCCTCGGAGAGCAGCCCGAGCGAGGCGCAGATGCGGATGGAGCTGTTGCCGCGCAGGTAACGCACCCTTGCGCAGACCTCGTCCACTTCCCTGTCCGACAGCCTGCGTCCGCTGGTGACCAGGGAGAATCGGCCTATGCCGGATGCCTCGTTGACAGAGGCGTGCCTCAGGCATTCCTCTTCCGGAACCAGCGGGTATTCCTCGATACCGGTATGATAATGCGCTGACTGGGCGCACCATTTGCAGTCCTCGGGGCAGCGGCCGGACTTGGCGTTGATGATGGAGCACAGGTCGAACCTCCGTGGAGCATAATCTGCGGTCGCCCGTGCGGCCAGAGAGCACAGCTCTGCGGTGGAGATTTCGCGGGAGAGCCTTACAGCTTCATTGTATGTCAATCCTTCTTTCATTCAAGGGTATTTTTAGGGCACGCAAATATACAAAACTACTTGACAGATTTTGAACTGAACGCTGATTTTATTAAATTTGCATACATTATCTGATTTATTCCAAAACATCTTTTAACTATGAGTGACAACGATAGAACTGCCTCTATGTCAGGCCTCCTCGTAGGAAATGAACCGCTCGCAAAGGTTTCCGACGTGGAGTACAGCAAAGTCCAGTCCTATTTCGAGATGCTCGATGCGGTCTCAAGACTTACTTATCAGTCAATTTATGTAATGGATTATTGTAAGATGAACTTTCTGTATGTTTCGGACAATCCTATCTTTCTTTGCGGCAGCTCCCGGGAGGAGGTCATGGCGAAGGGTTTCGATTTCCTTATCGAGCAGTGTAAGCCGGAAGAAGTTCATGCGTTGATTGAGATTAACAGAGCATCCCTGGATTTTATTCACCATCTGCCGGTATCCGAGCGTACCCGGTACAGTGTTTCATACAACTACCACATCCGCAGTCCCCGTATGGGCGAGTGGAGGCTGGTTCACCACAAGCGTACACCCCTGGCTCTTTCGGATGCCGGAGAACTGTGGCTGATTCTGTGCTCGATAGACTGGGCACCTGATGATTCCGTCCTGCGGGCCGCTGTCACCAGCGAAATATCATCCAAGGTGTGGTATTACGACCTTGACACGATGACATGGAAAGAGAGCCCTCAGGAGATTCTTACAGACCTTGAGAAAGCGGTGCTCATTCTCTCCAACAGAGGCTTTACCATGAACGAGATCGCCGATGCCATCTTCAAATCGGTAGACTCTGTCAAAGGTTACCGCAAGTCCCTGTTCGTCAAACTGGGAGTCAGCAACATCACGGAGGCCATAGCCTGCGCTAAAGCCAGAAAGCTGGTTTAGTTCATGTCGTCCTTGGCGGAATAGAAGTAGAAGTTCGGAAAAAACTTTACGAATTTGCCGCACGCGAGTTTGTAGAGCAGATTGGTGCATACGCCTCCCGCGATGTACGCGGCTATCGACATTTCGGGCAGGCGTTCTTCCTTGGTGTCTACGGTAGCCCACAGCAGCTGGTCCAGCCATATCTTGGGATTGGCCTTGTGGTCGAAGTACCTGTCTATGTATTCTATGACTGCCCGCTCGAAACGTTCTTCAGCAGCATCCCCGTTCTCTTTAAGTATCGCCAGCCTGGGTTTACCGGGCTTGACGACCACGACGAGGGAGGCGAAGCCTATGTTGTAGGGATGTATGACGGTGATGTTCATATTCTCACAGACATTGTCAAAAGCGAGATTGGTCTCGGCCCGGGATTCGGCACTGATGTCAATTGCGTTGACGGCGATGCTGTGTCCTTCCAGCAGGGCTTCGGCGTTGTCTTGATTGATTGTCCGGTCTATGACCCTGATGTCTGCGTCGGGGTTTATGGATAGAAGGCGTCTGCCTACGGCTTCAGCTTTGTTGTGTCCGATGTCCTCCATGGTGAAATTGTGGCGGTTGAGATCGGACATCTGAACACTGCTGTTGTCTACCAGGGTCATTTTTTCGAAGCCGAGTCTTAGAGCGCATTCGGCTATTACACTGCCGGAGGCAGCTCCGCCGATAAATACCCTGCAGTTTCGGATTGTCTCCTGCTCCTGGTCGGAGATGAAAATCCGATTGTAGTCATACCGTCCCATAATATTGAATTTTACATTAGTGTCCACTAAAAAATCATAAACGTTCTTTGAAAATATTGTAAGTTAGGTTATTACAAGGGAAAAAAGAGCGCGCCGATTTGAATTTATCTTTGCCAGACTATCGCAGAATGGCATATGAATAAAGGAAAATACGTGTTCTCGCAGCTTTTAGATTTCCTTGACAAGGATGTATTCCTAAGAATATCAAACAAATACAACGGGAATCGTTATGTCAAGTCTTTCACCTGCTGGAATCAGCTGGCAGTCATGATGTTCGGACAGCTGTCCAACCGTGAGAGTCTCAGGGATCTGGTTCTTGCGACACAGGCGCACGCAAGCAAGGCTTTTCACTTGGGCTTCGGCAAGGCTGCCACAAGAAGCAACCTGTCGAAAGCGAACAATAACCGGGACTGCCGCATATTCGAGGATTTCGCCTATCGCGTTATGGCGGACGCCCAGAAGTGTCGGGCGGTCGAGATATTCAAACTCGGAGGAAAGGTGTATGCCTTTGACTCCACTACGATTGACCTGTGCCTCAGCGTATTTGAGTGGGCCTTGTTCCGGAAGAAGAAAGGCGGGATCAAGCTTCATACACTGTATGATATTGAGACCCAGATCCCGACGTTCTTCCATATCACGCCCGCCAGGCAGCACGATACAAAAGCGATGGATGTCATCCCGTACGAGGAGAACTCGTTCTACATCTTTGACCGTGCCTACAATGACTTCGGGAGGCTCTTCACCATAAACGGTGTCAGGGCATACTTCGTGGTCAGGGGCAGGAAGAACAATGACTTCAGGCCGATGAGGTGGAAGCGCAGACTGCCGTCCGGCGTACTCTCCGATGCCATCGGATACATGAACGGACAGCTGACCATGAGCAAGTATCCGGAAAAGATAAGGCGAATCATATACCTCGACTCCGAATCCGGCAGGAAGTTCATCTTCTTTACCAATGCCTTGGACATCAGCTCGCTGAAAGTGGCGGAACTGTATCACAACCGGTGGCAGATCGAATTGTTCTTCAAGTGGCTGAAGCAGCATCTGAAGATTAAAAAATTCTGGGGTGAGACCGAGAATGCCGTAAGAATCCAGATCTATACTGCCATAACCGCCTATTGCATGATGGCGATTGTGCAGAAAAAGATGGGAGTCGAACGGTCAATCTACGAGATGCTTCAGCTTGTAAGTATCTCACTTACAGAAACTATCTGCCTAAAAGACCTCTTTGCAAAACCTAACTGCAATATTGTCAATGAACTCAATGATTCAAGTGAACCTACATTGTTTTAATTGTTAAACTTTATAACTATCGTCCACAATTTTTAGTGGACACAAGTGTGAATTTTAGATTTATTCCAAAGGTCCCTTAAAAAATCTATTTATCCTATACCCGAAAGGGTAAAGGTTAATTAATTCTAAGGACGGGAGACGACTATGATATCTATAAAAATTTTTTAGAAAAGAGGTTTATTGCCTGCCCGTGACATATTTTTCGATGACCTCGGGATAGGCCTTTTCCAGCTCATGGACTTTGGCGAAAAGAGTCTCGGGAGTGTCTTCGGGCGTAACTGTGCAGCGGGCCTGGTATATGGTCTTGCCATGGTCGTACTGGCTGTCGACGATGTGGATGGTGATACCTGATTCCTTCTCGCCGGCTGCTATTACGGCCTGATGGACATGGTCTCCGTACATGCCCTTGCCGCCGTACGACGGCAGGAGGGCGGGGTGGATGTTCAGGATGCGCTCCGGGTATTCCTCCAGCAGGTATCCGGGCACCTTGAGCAGGAATCCGGCGAGTATTATGTAGTCCGTCTCCAGATTGGCCAAAGCTGCGGTGAGGGAGGTCTGCTTTCCATTATATAATAAGGTGTTGTTCCTGAACTCGGCTCCGGTGAATGTCCAGTGCGGTATCCCCAGCCGCTCTGCGCGGGTGAGGACGTAGGCGTCCTTCCGGTTGCAGAACACACCGGTTACGGTGTAGGTTTTCCGCTCTTTGGACCAGTTGATGATGTTTTCGGCGTTAGAGCCTGAACCTGAGGCAAATATGACGATATTGGGGATTTTTTCCATCATTGAAAACTGGGATTGGATTCCTGCAAAGTTCATAAAAATTTCATTATTTCAAAAATTATATGTTCATTTGCAGCAAATTTTGATTTAATAACTAACCATTAACTAAAGTTTAAACCATGGCAGATGTTGTTTCAGAAGTAACCGCCATCATCGTCAACAAACTCGGAGTTGACGAGAGCGAAGTTACCCGCAATGCAAGTTTTACCAACGATTTAGGTGCTGACTCCCTCGACACAGTCGAGCTGATTATGGAGTTCGAAAAGAAGTTCAATATCGAGATTCCTGATGACGCAGCTGAGAAGATTTCGACTGTAGGCGAGGCTATCGATTATATCGAGGAGCATACCAAATAATTACTGCATGGGTCTGAAGAGAGTAGTCGTAACAGGACTCGGCACTATCAACCCTCTGGGAAGTACAGTAGAGGAGTATTTCTCCAGTCTGGACAACGGAGTCAGCGGTGCCGAGCTGATAACATCTTTCGATACTGCTCGTTTCAAGACCAAGTTTGCCTGCACGGTCAACAATTTTGATCCCGCGCAGCATGGTATCGACCGAAAGGAACTGAGGCGGATAGACCGTTTCGCCCAGTTCGCAATGGCTGCGGCCTTTCAGGCTGTGGCGGACAGCGGCCTGGACCTTGACAAGATTGACAAGGACAGGGCAGGAGTGATACTGGGCTCGGGAATCGGAGGCATAGGCAGCCTCACTGAAGAATTAATGGGCTATTGCGGAGGGGAGTGTATCCCTCGCTTTAGTCCATTTCTTATAACCAAGATGATATCGGACATGGCTCCCGGTCTGATATCGATTCACTATGGATTTGCGGGGCCCAACTACACTACCACTTCGGCCTGCGCCTCGTCCTCCCACGCCATGGGCGACGCTCTCAACCTGATACGTCTCGGTAAGGCCGACGTGATACTTACCGGCGGTGCGGAGGCTCCCGTCACCATTCCTTCCATCGGAGGGTTCAATGCCTCCAAGGCTCTTTCCACCAACAACGACGAGTACAGGACGTCATCCCGTCCCTTCGACGCCACCCGTGATGGTTTCGTCATGGGCGAGGGTTCCGCTGTCCTGGTATTCGAGGAACTGGAGCACGCCCTGGCCCGCGGGGCCCGTATCTATGCCGAGGTGGCCGGTGCCGGAATGAGCGCCGACGCCTATCACATCACTGCTCCCCTTCCGGACGGCAGCGGTGCGGCCAAGGTCATGCGCCTGGCTCTCGATGATGCCGGTCTGCGTCCTGAGGATGTGGACTACATCAATGTCCACGGTACATCGACCCCTCTGGGTGATGTCGCGGAGCTTAAGGGTGTCAGGACAGTGTTCGGAGATCATGCCTACAGACTCAGCATCAGTTCCACCAAGTCGATGCACGGCCATCTTCTGGGAGCGGCCGGGGCGGTAGAGGCGCTTGCCTGCATCCACGCCATTCAGTCTTCGACGGTGCCTCCTACCATCAACTTCCGGCATGAGGACCCGGAGATCGACTACCGCATGGACCTTACTCTCAATCATCCGCGCAGGCGCAGCGTGAGAGTGGCCCTCAACAACACCTTCGGTTTCGGAGGGCACAATTCCTGCCTGATTTTCCGTTCCTGCTAGTTCTCTGTTTTTGTTCCGGGTATCGGTGTCTTGCCGAATGTCAGGGTGAGAGTGGGATGTCTTTCGGCTGTAGGGCCGTTGAGGATTATCTTGTTGTAGCTGCCGTTGTCCAGGTCGTAGAATATTTCGCCATAGCTGTTGGTTATTTCCAGCAGCGGTGCTATCCATAGGTCCATGGACTCGTTGACCTCTTCTGCCGGGGTCTGGAGAAGCATCTGGACGTGCGATGTCACGTCCAGGCTGTACACCAGGTTGGCACGGTCTATGTCTCCCAGTGAGGTGGTGGAGAAGTATGCGTCCCTAAGCGGGTTGAGAAACCGCAGTGTGTCTGTGGCCCAGGGAGTGCTGGTGAAGGCGTATATCGTGGCCGGATGCTCCTTGTCGAAGCGGGTGTAGTCTTCCGGCTTCTCGAAAGGGAATCTCAGCTCTGCCCTGGATAGTATCAGTACGTCATTCTCGAGCTGTTCCTCTGCAATCCATACGTCGAGCATTTCCTTGAGGGCCCTGGCTGAGATGTGCGGCTTTACTCCGGTCAGACCCTCGAGGTAGAGGATGTCGCCGGGAGTCTCGCTCTCGAGGGCGGAAGATGTGGTGCTGTAGTTGTTGAGGGCTGTGGTGTATCCGAAGACAAATGCCTCCGTGGTGTCGACTCTCTCTACAGTACCGTCATTGCGGGTGACGTCTGTACGGTAGTCGAGGTTGATGGTCGAGTATCCCAGGCTGAGGTAGTTGAGCCTTCCGCCGCTGGCCGAGCCGGCCGGCTTTTCAGTAGCGATGTAGAGGCCTGGAATCTTCTCGATGAACTTGTCTACGTCCTGGAAGTCCTCCAGATTCAGGGCCAGCAGCTCTGACGCGAACTCGTCCGTGAGGTCCACCCTGATCTCGCCCATACCGTAGATTACCGGGTCGCTGACTGTTACCGGTACTGGATCATAGCAGTCCGGAGTGATGGAGTTGCAGAACTGCAGGGCGCTGTCCATCGGTACCGTGAGCTTGTAGATCCTGATACGCTGGTGGATGCCCTGCTGGCTGGGATCAAGGTAGTAGGTAGAGTCTATCGTGAGGGTCATGTAGGCTCCGATGAGCTCCCTGGTGTCTCCGAAGTCGGTGGAGTCCGAGTAGGGGAGAATGAAGGAAGCGGAGTTGGCCGTCACGGTGCCGAACACATCGTCGGTCATCGTGCCCACCAGCATGTTGTAGTTGTTGGATGACTGCAGCGAGTCTATCGCACGGTTGGTCACCGGCAGGTCAAATGTCTTGGTTCCTACAGTGATGATGGCGGAGCCCGGAATCAGGCCTTCGCCCATGTTGCGGTTGTTGTCTACACATGAGACAGCTGTAAGTGCGGCTGTCAGAATCATCAGCACGGCAAGTGCTGTCTTGTTATACGGCATCGTTCTCTAATAATTTGTCGTAAAATTCGTTGTACTTCTGTATGTACGTGCCTTGCGGATGGTCTGTCGGGGTATATTCCAGTACAGGCAGTTTTCTGGAAGCCACGTATCCGGTAATCTCTTCCCTGACATTCTCTGATCCCATGACTACGGCATCGGCATACAGAACTGCCAGTTTTGCAAGATTTATGCCATTGGGGGTCTTCAGCAGCTCTACGTCCTTGGCCTTGATACCCGGTACGATTACCTTCGACTTCATGTCGGCTGCAAAGGTGCAGTCGGGAAATTCGTCGTAGAGAGTGACCACCACCTTGGAGTCGGAGAATATGGGGTCGTTCTTGAAAGCCCGCTTCAGGTATAGGGGTACCAGGCAGGAAATCCATCCGGAGCAGTGCACTATGTCCGGCTTCCACCGCAGCTTTTTGACTGTCTCAAGGATTCCGCGGGCGAAGAATATGGCTCTTTCATCATTGTCCTCCATGAACTCTCCATTCTCGTCGACATAGATGCTCTTGCGGTGGAAATAGTCGTCATTGTCGATGAAATACACCTGCATCCTGGCGGAGGAGATGGAGGCTACCTTGATTACCAGGGGCCTGTCGATATCGTGGATGACCATGTTCATCCCAGAGAGTCTTATAACCTCGTGGAGCTGGTTGCGTCTTTCGTTGATGCAGCCGTAGCGGGGCATGAATGTCCGGATTTCCTTCCCTGACTCCTGTATGCCCTGAGGGAGATACCTGCCTGTGATGGAGATAGGGGTCTCCGGCAGATAAGGGTAAATCTCCGAATTGACGAATAGAACTCTTCTGGGATCTTTCATTTTGGATACTTTTCTGCAAATATACGAAAACTCGCCCACATACGGATGAAATTCGGAGGAATAATGCA
>DVHI01000063.1 GCA_018712275.1 Candidatus Coprenecus avistercoris
TGAATCCGGATTCAGTTCCCCAGATTCAAAGACATTGCGGATATGCCTTGAAATGGTGGACTTGTTGCGCTGGAACAGTTCGGCCATCTGATCTGCGGTAAGCCACACTGTATCGCCTGATAGAGTGACATCTATCCGGCTTTGCCCATCTTCGGTCTGATAAAGTATAATATTTCCCTGTGGTGTTCCGTCGGCCATGGCTTGCATATTTCCGTTCAATAAAATAACAAATGTAGGAAAAATTTGCAATTTATGTTTACAGCAGCTTTTCGTAGGCCATGCGCTCGCCGGCATCGTAGCGGATACGGCCGCAGTAGGTGAAGCCGAGGCGGGAGAAGACGCGCTGCATGTAGAAGTTGTCGTAGTTGGTGTCGACCTTGAAGCTGCGGATGCCGCGGGAGAGGGCCAGGTCGCAGACTGCCTGCATGTAGCGGACGGCCATGCCCTGACGTTTCCAGCGGTCGGCCACTGCCAGGCGGTGCAGTACCACGTAAGGCTGTTCGCTCAGCCACTGACCGTCCCACAGGCCCTTGTAGGCAGGTTCTCCGTCAAAGACTACCGCCCCGTAGGCTATGATGTCCGGCTCCGGCTGCGTACTGCAGTTATCCGGTACGAGCACGTATCCCCAGCCGCGGCGCACATCGTTCTCTAAAATCGGCACGGTAGGGTAGTTCTCGTCCCACTGGTGCTTGCCCTCGCGGTACATCTGTGCCTTAGCCTGCAGGATGATCTCCCAGATGGCCGGAACCTCTTCCATTGTCGCCGGCCGCAGGATATATCCGTCACTGGCAGTCTGTGTATATACGTCAGCAGCTATTTTCTTGTTCATATCATCACGTTGCTTTTTAGTTATGTCGTAAAATACAGATGTATAAATAGCTACAATATAACTAAAATGTATAGTGGCGCATGGTTGAAAGTGCAAGCCGCTCACAGGCCTCTCTGAGGCAGGTTTTCGAAGAGATGCTTATCACGTTATATTTTAGTTATATTTTAAAATGCTATAGTTCAGTTAATTGCTGTGTAACGAAAAGGCATAGTGGCATCCGGGGGCTGAACAGGCATTCACGCTATGTCAGTCCGGTGAGGTAAGTATCGGCGCATCAGCAGTCCCCGCCGCTGCCGTCGGCTTCATCGCGGGTTGCCTTCTTCAGGCGTACATGTCGGAGGGCATAGAACCCTGCCATTATGAAATCGATTACGGCTATGATAAAAGGTGCTGAAGTGAAAACTGCCGATCCACGGTATCCGAGCAGGGCCCATATCAAGAGTCCGCATCCTATCACTGCGTAAATTATTGCGTTGGTTTTATCCGAATATTGCTTTGCCATAATCATTACTTCATGAATACGAAGTACACCGCCAGGATAAGGCAGACGAAGGCGGCGATATGGTTCCAGTGGAAGGTCTGGCCCTTGAAGACCAGAATCGTGAACAGGGAGAAGACGGTCAGGGAGACTACTTCCTGTATCACCTTGAGCTGGACGAGGTTGAAGGGGCCGCCGTTGTCCACGAAACCTATGCGGTTGGCGGGCACCTGAAACGAATACTCGAAGAGGGCGATGCCCCACGAGAAGAGGATGACCCCGATCAGGGGCCAGTTGTCGATGAGCTTCATCTCCTGCAGCTTGAGGTGCCCGTACCATGCGAAAGTCATGAATACGTTGGACACCATCAGCAGCAGTACAGTATAGAATCCAGTCATATCGGAAACTGAATCAGAAGAAAGTTAGTCCACGAACTGAATCTTCGAGGCATCGCGGTCCTTTGCAGCAGGACTCTCGGCAGGATAGCCGAATCCGATGCAGTAGAGCAGCTCATAGCCCTCGGAGAAGCCTAGGCGCTTCAGGTACTCAGCGGCCTCGGGCGACTTCATGAACCTTACAGGTCCGCCCAGGCAGCACGAGCCGATACCCATGGACCAGGCCGAGAGGATCATGTTCTCACCGAGCAGGCCGCAGTCGATGGACGACATGTCGTAGGAGGGGTCGTGGGCAATGAAGACCACTGTGGGCGCATTGCGGAACATGTTCTTGAACGAAGGGTCCTCGGCTGCGCGGGGATTGGCCTTGACATAAAGCTCGGTCAGTCCGTTGATGAACTCGGGGGAATCCACCACGCGGATCTCCCAGGACTGGCGGTTCATCCCGTTGGGCGCGTTGATGCCGCACTCGAGAATCGTCTTCATGGTGTCGCGTCCCACAGCCACGGGCTGATACTGACGCACACTGCGGCGGGTCATAATGTTCTCAATCACAATGTCGGAGACACTCTTTTCAGAAGCAGTGCTCCCGGTTCCGGAACCATTCCCGCAGGAGGTCAGGGCCACGGCGCAAACCAAGGCCGCGGCAGATATTCTAAAAAGTTTCATAATCGGTTTATACTTAAAATTAAACACTAAGCAAACAGTTTCTCTATCTCCCTCACGATCCTGTCCTTGTCCTCCGAAGGCGAGATGACCAACGAGGGCTTGAGCCAGTGAACCTTGCAGTCCTTCTTGAAGTGCTGCTCGCCGCCGCCTGTGATATTGAGCATTATCACGTCGTCGCGGCCTACGGCACCGGCCCTGACGGCCTGCTCCAGACCGGCCAGCGCAGCCCCCGAAGCGGAGTAAATGTCCACTCCCTCCAGTTCCTTGAACATGGCGGCGCAATGGCGGATCTCGGCATTGGTCACGGCATACACATCTCCATGCGTGTCGCACAGACAGTCGTACACTCCTCCGGCGAGCGAATAGGGCGGGCGTCTGTTGGAGAGCACCTTGGCATCGATCATCGCGGCCTTCTGACGGGCCTCGTCGTCATCGAAGGGCAGCAGGTCCCTCTGACCGGCCTTCCATGCGTCGTACATCGGCAGGAAAGGCACGTTCTGCACCGTATGCAGCTTCATCTGAGCCGTACCGAAGCGGCCGTCCTCCAGCAGACGGAGATTGGCCTCACGGGCCGCAATGGCTCCTGTACCGCTGCCTATGGCCTGGAAGTATGCGTCTGGTATCCGGCCGATCTCCACAGTGGCCGAGAGCACTGTCGTACCCATGCCGTCGCGGCGGGCCACATTCTTGGCGCCTCCCTCGTCGATGAACATTCCCGAGCTGCAGGCAGCCTGCGACAGGGCGATGGCGTCGAAATAGTCGCTGCCTTTGGGAGCGCAGACGAGCCTGACGCAGTCCTTGATGGGCTTCTCGAACCAGAGAGCGTCGATATTGTCCTCAGGCACGCAGAGCAGCAGGGGGATGTCGTTCTCCGAGCAGACCTTGGCAAAGGCCCTGGCCGTATTTCCGGCGGAAGCCACCGTCAGTATCTGCCTGCAGTCCTTGGGCAGACGGCCGCATACGGAATAGGCCTCGGTCTCCTTGAACGAGCAGGTCTTCATCAGTGCCCCTCTCTCGGGCCAGTAGCCGGAAAATGCAATATAAAGGTTGCCCAGACCGAGGTGACGGGCCAGTCCCTCGCTCCTGTATGTCACGGTGGTTGCTGAGTCCTGCAGCAGGCGGTGTACCGGCAGCCAGTCGGCGAAGCGGTAGAATCCCCAGTCGCTGCCCTTGACATCTATCTGCTTCTTCTGATAGACCGTGCGCACCAGCGAGGGCTTAGGCGATTCGGGATCAGCCAGCATCCAGCCGCTGTCCGGAAATATCCGTCCGGTAGCCACATTCATCAGTGAGTACACTGTAGGAGTAAAATTCTTCATGGCGTGTATATCGTTAAGTTGTTATTAATTCATATTCTGAGCCACCACCTCGGCGAAGTCGCTCACCTTCTTAGGCGAATAGGGGGAGAATGTCTTCAGGCACAGGGGGCAGGCGGTGACAATCCTTTCGGGCGAGGCGTACATCAGGTTGTCCAGAGCCTTCAGGGTAATGTCCTTGCGGTCCTCGTATGACAATGTCAGGGAGCCCAGCGACCCTCCGCAGCAGATGCTCTCGTCGTGGTGCTTCTCCGCCTCCACGAGTTCTCCGGCAGCGCTCAGCACCCTCCTGGGCTGACGGTACACCTTGCAGCCGCGTCCCAGCTCGCAGGGGTCGTGGTAAACTATCTTCTCTCCCGAGTTCCTGAGAGTTATGCGTCCGAGCCGCACGAGCTCATCGAAGTATTCGGTATAATGCACGATGCGGATGCCCTTTAGGTCGTAGTTCTCGCGGAAGACCTTATAGCAGATCGGACAGGAGAGCAGCAGGGTAGTGGCTCCGCTCTGCCGTATCAGCTCAGTGTTGCGGCGGATCATTTCCTGAGCCCTTTCATCCCTTCCGGCTAATATCAGGGGCCGTCCGCAGCATATACCGCCGTCGCGGTCCATGAAGCTCCAGTCCACTCCGGCATGGTCCAGGACGGCCGCTACGGCCTTGGAAATGACGGGGGTGAGCTGGGTCATGCAGCCGGCGTAGTAGAGGACTTTCTCCTTGGAGTTCTCCACGCCCTCCGGCAGGCTGTAGGAGGTAAAATAACTGTAGTCCGCAGGGGCGGGAGCGGCCCTGAGTCCTCTCAGGCTCCGCTTGATGTTGCAGGAGTCCACGCCTACGGGGCAGACGGCGACGCACTTGCCGCACATCAGGCATTTGTCCGCGCTCTCCTCGCAGCGGGCCCAGTTACGGCGTCTGAGCAGACGGTTGAAATATACCGTGGCGAAGCGCAGGTTCTTCTTCTGGCCCATCATCGGACATGCGTCGATGCACATTCCGCAGTTGGAGCAGGAGTATATCTGGGCGATGGAGTAGCCTTTGCGGGGATGGGAGACCTTGATGCCGGCATTGCGCAGCACTATCAGGAAGGCCTCCGTCGGGATGTGCATGTACCGGGTGAAGGGCAGCAGCACGAAGAAGGTGCCGAGAAGGGTGGAGTAGGCCCACCAGGTCGGCAGGATGTGGTAGGTGTTGGTCAGGAAGTTGCTGAACAGCCAGTACATCGGGCGGGTGAGGAAGCTGCCTCCGGCTATACCGGCGGTAAAGCTCTCGGCGAGGAGTCTGACGGGGAAAATGGCCCACAGGCAGTACATGGCCAGGCGGTCCGGTATCTGATTCTTAGTGGTCCTGCGCATGCCGAACATCATCGAGCGGATGCGCTTGAACATGGCCAGGAAGACTCCGCTGAGCACCACGAGCAGGAAGAAGTCCATCAGGAAGAAGAAGAACGAGCCCTTGAGGGTGTGGTCGGTCTCCATCACGAAGAATCTGAAGAACACGGGGTAGTAGAATGTCGATAGACGGTCGGGCACGAATAGCCAGGTCTCGATATGCCCTAAGACTATCAGCATGAACCATCCGAAGGCGATGCTCGAGTGCATGTAGCCTAAGAGGGGCTTGCGCTTCCATATCTTGGTATGCAGGAGGACGTCGCAGATGATGTCCTTAAGATTTATGACCCAGAGTCTGGGATTGATCAGGGAGAGGAAGAACTTCTTTCGGTCCGCGGCCGGCAGCTGTACGATGACCCGGATAATCCCTATGACGAGATAGGTGAGAATGAAAATCATGCCTATCACGAAGGGGAGGACGAAATCGTTGTATCCTGATATGAACCTGTCTTTCACTTCTTTTGGTAGATTTTAGTTACACTTAGTATCAGATGCCTGGTGTTGATGCCGCGGGGGCAGACTATCAGGCACTTGCCGCAGAGCATGCAGTGGGAGACCATCCTGAGGGCCTCGTCCTCGCGGCCTCGTCCGAGCAGCAGTATCATCCTCCTCAGGTTCATGTCGCTGTGTCCGGCCGTGGGGCAGGAGGCAGCGCATGAGCCGCAGGCCATGCACTTGAGCACGTCCGGCTCCTCGCGGGCAAGCTCCTCGAATCTGGTCCTGTCGAACTTGTCCAGATTGATGGCGGAGCTGGGTGATATGCCGTATCCGAAATCTATCATTGCTCCTGGAGGTATTCGTGAATACTTGTAGCGGCGGCCCTGGCCTCTGCCATGGTCTCAGGCAGGGTCTTGGGACCGGTGCATGCTCCGGCGTAGAACACTCCCGTGCAGTATGACGCCTGGGCGGCCGTGAGGGAGTCCTTGGGCTTGAGGAAGCCGTCCTCCATGGTGGAGAGCGCGAGGGTACGCGCGATGGGATCCACGGCTCTGTTGTGGGACATTCCGGCCATCAGCACCAGCAGATCGAGAGTGACCCTGAGCGGCTTGCCGGAGAGGGTGTCCTCGGCCTTGACGAAGAGATGCCCGTCCTTGTCCTCGGAGACCTCCGAGACGCGGCCCCGGACGAAGATTACGCCGTATTTCTTCTGGGCCTCGAGATACATGTCCTCGTATCCGCGGCCGAACATTCTCAGGTCCATGTAGAAGCAGTAGACCACCGCGTCGGGGAATTGCTGCTTGATCTCGCAGGCCTGCTTTACCGCAGTGGCGCAGCAGACCTTGGAGCAGTAGCGGTTGCCCACCTTCTCGTCGCGGGAGCCCACGCAGTGCACGAAGCCTATGCGGCGGGGATTGTCGACGGCGGGTACCGGTATACCTGAGAACCAGTCCTCTAAGTCCGCATTGGTGATGACCCGGTCATAGATGCCGTAGCCGTATTCCTCCTTCTTGGATGCGTTGAAAAGGGTGAAGCCGGTGGTCAGCAGCAGGGCGTCGGCCAGGACTGAGAGGCCGTTGGAAAGGATGACATTGTAACCCCTCTCGAGCTTATTGACCTGAGTCACCTCCGTGGAGGTGAACCACTTGATCCGTCCCATCGAGGCTGTCAGCTGACTCAGGACGTCCTCCGCCGGTGTGCCGTAGGGAAAGAGCCTGTCCCAGCGGCACAGATGTCCGCCTAAGCGGTTCTCCCTCTCCACGAGGAATACGGTATAGCCCATTGCGTCTAAGGCGCGGGATGCCTCTATTCCGGCCGGTCCTCCGCCGATTACCACTATATTGCGCTGTTGATTGCTTATTTCCATATATGAAGATTAGAAGATTCTGATATTGGCAGGGCTGGCGGGGACTCCGAGGTCCTTGCCGCCCAGGCCCTTGTATTTACTGGATTTGTCGTATTTCACGCCCATTTTGTCCAGAAGCGGCTCGACCGCCACCTGATGCATCTGCAGGCCGAGGTCCCAGGGGTCGTAGCCCATGACCAGTGCGGCCACTTCTTCGGACGAGAGTACCGGTATGCCGTAGCCGGGCGTGTCTCCGTAGGTCTTTCCGGTGGTCTCTGCGATGACATACTGCCAGCGGTCCAGGAAGTAGTTGCAGCCCGGGCAGTTGGTGATGATCAGGTCGGGATGGAACGGTTCCATGGACTCGAACTTCTTGTAGGTATTGGTCAGGGAATAGCCTCTGTTGGCCTTGACCAGATACTGTCGGAAACCGAAGCCGCAGCAGTGCCTCCGCTCGGGGTAGTCCACCACGCTGCCGCCCAGGGCCTCCACCAGTCCGGCCAGAACGCGGGGATATTCGGCTCCGCCCACGGACTTGGAGGGGAAAATCTTGGAATAATGGCAGCCGATGTGCTCCACCACTTTCAGGGGCTCTCCGGTATGCACGTTGATCAGGGGATATTTGGCCTGTTCGGAGATCAGGAAGCGGTAGTGGTACATCATGTCGCTGGAGTGCATCAGGAAGTCAGGCTTGGTGAATTCCCGCTTGCAGGCCTTCCACAGCAGCTCGTGTATCTTCTCCTCGATCTCGGGATGCTCCTCCCAGGTCTGGAGTATCTCGCTGTGCAGACCGAAGGAGGTCACGCACGATACCACGAAATTCCTGTAGCCGGCCTGGTTCATCAGGGAGAACTGACGGGCTATGATGGTCATGGAGGTCTCCTCGGGAGTGGTGTCGCTGTGGTAGGCTATGCCGCCGCAGGTGGTGTGGAGGGGATCCTCGTAGAAGTCCTTGCCGAAGCGGTTGCGCACTATGTCCAGAAAAGCCTGCTCGGCACCCGGATTGAAGTTCTGGCGGATGCAGCTGCGGGCGTAGAAATACTTGTCATCTGGTATCTCTTTCTGGAACTCGGACCATATTTTTTTCTTTCCTTCGTAATTCATGCGGTACTACTGATTCTGTTGGTTAAGGTGCTCACCATGAGTCTCATTGAACACTTCGTTGAAATACTCTTCCTCGCTCAGTCCCATCTCCTGAGCCTTCTTGCGCGAGAGGTCCTTAATCTTCTCTACCCGGGCCGAGCCGCCGGTCACGTCGAATATCTTCTGCAGGTCGTCAAGGGATTCGCGGGCAATCTTGCGCAGGGGACCCGGGCCGCTCTTTCCGTAGTTGGCGCCCACGCGGTCGTACACGTCCTGCAGATGGTCCTCAATCCATTTGCCCACCGTCCCATACTCGGGGTGGGAGGCATACTTGAAGGTCTCGGGATGGACGCAGTAACCGTAATTGAGGACATTGCCGCAGAGCACCTTGGCCAGGGCATACTGCTGCCGGCCTTTCTCGGACTCCACGAAGTAGCCCAGCTCGACGGAGAGGGTGCGCAGGGCGATGATGACCTGCCCGGGAGCATTGGTCCTGGGACAGCGGGTCACACAGGACATGCACTCGCCGCAGTACCATATCGTATCGCTCTTGAGCAGCTTGATAATCTCCTCGTCGTCCTGGGTCTGGACGATGTTGACGATGTTCTTGGGGTTGTAGCGGTAGAATTCGGCAGCCGGGCATACGGCGGTACAGGTCCCGCAGTTGATGCAGGCCTTCAGTCCCTCCTGGAGCCGGACGTCGCTCATCAGCCGTTCGTATATCTTACCCATATGTGTGGAAATGTCTATTTGTATTCATCCCAGGACTTGATCTGGATATTATCAAGAGGCATATTGCAGAATGCCGTGATGAATGCCGATGCAAGCCGGGTGTTGGTTATGATAGGTATGTTGAAGTCCACTGCGGCGCGGCGGATGCGGTAGCCGTTGTCCAGCTCCTCCTGGGTCAGGTTCTTGGGAATGTTTATCACCAGGTCTATCTTGCGCTCGTGGAGCATCTCCAGAGCCTGGGGATGCTGGTCCGGCTGTGAGGGCCAGTAGACAAGATTGGCCGGCACTCCGTTGTCCACCAGGAACTTGTAGCTGCCGCCCGTTGCGTATATCGAATAGTTGTTTTTGGCCAGCAACTTGCAGGCGCCCAAGAGCTCGACCTTCTGCTTGGCGTCTCCGGACGAGATCAGGATGTTCCTGCCCGGCACGGTGTAGCCGACTGAGAGCATGGCCTTGAGCACGGCCTCGTTGGTGTCGTCACCTATGCAGCCAACCTCTCCGGTGGAGGCCATGTCCACGCCGAGGACGGGGTCGGCCTTCTGCAGACGGGAGAAGGAGAACTGCGAGGCTTTCACGCCCACGTAGTCCAGGTCGAAGGCACTCTTCTCGGGAGGAGTGACCTTTTCTCCGGTCATGACTTTGGTAGCCAGCTCGATAAGGTTGATCTTAAGCACTTTTGACACGAAGGGGAAACTCCTCGAAGCCCTGAGGTTGCATTCGATGACCTTGATGTCGTTCTCCTTGGCCAGGAACTGTATGTTGAACGGGCCGGAAATCTTCAGGGCCTCGGCAATCTTGCGGGCTATCTTCTTGATTCTGCGGGCTGTCTCCACGTACAGCTTCTGGGGAGGGAACTGTATCGTCGCATCGCCCGAGTGCACTCCTGCAAACTCTATGTGCTCCGAGATGGCATAGGCGATGACGGTACCGTGGTCGGCCACTGCATCGAACTCTATCTCCTTGGCATGCTGTATGAATTCTGAGACCACAACAGGGTGTTTCTTCGATACTTCCGCGGCCAATTTAAGGAACTGCTCGAGCTCAGTGTCGTTGGAGCAGACGTTCATGGCCGCACCGGAAAGCACGTATGAGGGACGCACCAGGACGGGGAATCCCACATCGCGGATGAAGCTGTGGATGTCGTTCATCGAGGTCAGCTCCCTCCATCTGGGCTGGTCTATGCCGAGGCGGTCGAGCATGGCCGAGAAGCGGTTGCGGTCCTCGGCGTTGTCGATGCTGTCGGCGGTGGTGCCGAGGATGGGGACCTTGGCGGCATCCAGGCGGGTAGCCAGGTTGTTGGGAATCTGGCCGCCCATGGAGATGATTACTCCGTGCGGCTCCTCCAGGTCGCAGATATCGAGCACCCTCTCGTAGGTCAGCTCGTCGAAGTAGAGGCGGTCGCACATATCGTAGTCAGTGGATACGGTCTCCGGGTTGTAGTTGATCATGATTCCGCGCCAACCGCTCTTGCGGATGGTCTGCAGGGCATTGACGCTGCACCAGTCGAACTCCACGGAGCTGCCGATGCGGTAGGCCCCTGAACCGAGCACGACAATCGACTTGCCGTCATGCTCATAGGCTATGTCAGATACAGTACCGTTGTAGGTAAGATAGAGGTAGTTGGTCTGGGCCGGGAATTCGGCTGCGAGTGTGTCGATCTGCTTTACGACAGGCAGCACCCCGAGCTTCTTGCGGTATTCGCGGACCTTGATTACCATCTCCTCTGAGTCGATGCGGTCTTTCAGTATGTGGCGTCCGATCTGGAAATCGGAGAAACCCTGGCATTTGGCCTTGCGCAGCAGAGCCTTGTCCAGCTCCTCGAGGGAGTTCAGGGCCTTGAGCTCCGCCGCCGTGTTGATGATGTTCATCAGCTTGTCGATGAACCAGCGGTCTATCTTGGTGAGCTCGTGTATCTTCTCAGGGGTATAACCGTGAATAAGGGCTTTGGAAATGACGAAGATGCGGTTGTCGGTAGGCTCCCGCAGGGCCTTGTCGATGTTCTCTATCGGTATTTCCTTATTGCCTGTGAAGCCGTGCGCTCCCTGGCCGATCATTCTCAGACCCTTCTGCAGGGCCTCCTCGAAGGTGCGTCCGATGGCCATGACTTCGCCGACGCTCTTCATGCTGCTGCCGATCTCGCGGGAGACTCCGTGGAACTTGGAGAGGTCCCAGCGGGGAATCTTGCAGACCACGTAGTCCAGAGCGGGCTCGAAGAATGCCGGAGTGGTCTTGGTGATGGAGTTCTTCAGCTCGAACAGGCCGTAGCCTAAGCCGAGCTTGGCGGCCACGAAAGCGAGGGGATAACCGGTCGCTTTAGATGCCAGTGCCGAGGAACGGCTCAGACGGGCGTTGACCTCGATGACGCGGTAGTCCTCGGAATTGGGGTCGAAGGCGAACTGCACGTTGCACTCGCCGACGATGCCCACGTGGCGGACGATCCTTATCGAAAGCTCGCGGAGCAGGTTGTACTCATGGTTGGTGAGGGTCTGCGAGGGAGCGACCACGATACTCTCGCCGGTATGGATGCCGAGCGGGTCAAAGTTCTCCATGTTGCAGACCGTGATGCAGTTGTCGAAACGGTCGCGCACCACCTCGTACTCTATCTCCTTCCAGCCCTTGAGCGACTTCTCTACCAGTACTTGAGGTGAGTAGGAGAAGGCTTTCTCTCCCAACTTGATAAGTTCATCGGGATTGTCGCAGAATCCGCTGCCGAGACCGCCGAGAGCATAGGCGGCGCGGAGAATCACCGGATATCCTAGCTCGGAGGCTGCCGCGAGGGCGTCCTCGATGTTGTTCACGGCATGACTCTTGATCGACTTGACGTGAATCTCGTCGAGCTTCTTGACGAAGAGCTCGCGGTCCTCGGTGTCCATAATCGCCTGGACGGGGGTACCGAGCACCTTCAGTCCGTATTTCTCAAGGATGCCGTCACGGTAAAGGGCCACTCCGCAGTTCAGCGCGGTCTGTCCTCCGAATGCTAAGAGAATGCCCTGAGGCTGCTCCTTCTTGATAACTGCCTCCACAAAGAAGGGAGTGACGGGGAGAAAATATATCTTGTCGGCAATACCCTCCGATGTCTGGACAGTAGCGATATTGGGATTGATCAGGATAGTCTCTATGCCTTCCTCGCGCATGGCCTTGAGGGCCTGGGAGCCGGAATAGTCAAATTCGCCGGCCTCACCGATTTTAAGGGCTCCGGAACCGAGGAGCAGGACTTTCTTTATACTGGTGTCGATCATGATGTCTACAGCATTTTAATGAATTTGTCAAAGAGGAATTCGGTATCGGTAGGACCGCTGGAGGCCTCGGGGTGGAACTGTACCGAGAAGAAACGGCCGCTCTTGTGCCGCAGGCCCTCGTTGGTGCCGTCGTTCATGTTGATGAAGAGGGGCTCCCAGTCAGCGCCGAGAGTATCCCCGTCCACCGCATAGCCGTGGTTCTGGGAGGTGACGTAGCAACGGTCAGTGCCTACGAGGCGCACGGGCTGGTTGTGGCTGCGGTGGCCGTATTTGAGCTTGAAGGTAGATGCGCCTCCGGCCTTGGCCAGCAGCTGGTTGCCCATGCAGATGCCGAAAATGGGCTTCTCGGCGGCCATGGCGGCCTGAATGTGACGGACGGCCTCGCCGCAGTACTCGGGGTTGCCGGGGCCGTTGGAGATGAACAGGCCGTCGTAGTCCATGGTATTGAAATCATAGTCCCAGGGTACGCGGATGACCTCGATGTCACCGGAGCGGAGGAGGCAGCGGAGGATGTTGTTCTTGACTCCGCAGTCGAGCAGCACTACTTTCTTCCCGGCAGGGTTGCCGTAACGGATCACCTCCTTGCAGCTGACAATGGCCACCTGGTTTTCCGAGCCCGGGTCGTAAAGTGTCTCCGGTACCTCGAAACCTTCCGGCACGATGCAGCCGGGCATGGAGCCCTGTTCACGGAGAATCTTGGTGATCTCCCTCGTATCCACTCCGAAGATGCCCGGGATGCGGTACTCCTTGAGCCATTCGTCCAGGCTCTTGACCGCGCTCCAGTGGCTGTACTTGAAGGAATAGTCGGAGATGATCAGGCCCCGGACGTGAATCCGGTCGGACTCGAAGTTGACTGAGATACCGTCGGCCGTCTTCTCTTCAGGAACTCCGTAGTTGCCTACAAGAGGGTAGGTTACACATAATATCTGACCCGAATAGGAGGGGTCGGTGAGGGACTCGGGATAGCCGACCATAGCGGTGTTGAATACCACCTCTCCGTCGGCACGGTCCTCATAACCGAAGGAAAATCCTTTGACTGCAAAGTCTTTTCCGAGATGTAATACTGCTTCTTTCATATCTAAGAATGCAAAATTAGAAAAATTTGCCGTTTCTGCCTTATCTTTGTGGTACAAAAAGTCCGCAGATGAAAAAAATACTTGTCACATTAGTCGCCATAGGGGCATTTATCAGTTATTTTTCAGCCGTTTCGGCATATCCCCAGGAAAAACACGGCAAAGATACTGTCTATGTAATAGAGATCAGGCAGAATATCGACAACTCCTCCATGCGCAAGCTCAGCCTCGGACTGGAGGACGCGCAGGCCAAAGGTGCGGACTACATCATCCTGCACCTGGACACTTACGGCGGGGCAGTCGATGCCGCCGACAGCATGCGCAAGGCCATCCTTCATGCGCCTGTACCGGTAGTGGCCTTCGTGGACCTGCAGGCCGCTTCTGCCGGTGCCCTGATCTCCATCGCCTGTGACTCGATATACATGAGGCCGGGAGCCTCGATAGGGGCCGCCACCGTAGTCAACCAGAACGGGGAGGTGATGCCGGACAAATACCAGTCCTTCATGCGGGGAATGATGCGTGCCACCGCGGAGGCCCACGGCCGCAGATCTGACGGCTCCTGGTTCAGGGACCCTGCCATAGCCGAGAAAATGGTGGATACGGCGGGTGTGCTGAGCTTCACCCCGGACGAGGCCATGGAGGCCCGCTACTGCGAGGGCAAGGCTGAGTCAATAGATGAGGTGGTAGAGCATATAGGGCTGGAAGAATGTGAGATAGTCCATCAGGAACTGTCCCCTTTAGAGAAGTTCATTCTCCTTATGATGTCCCCTCTGCTGCAGGGCATCTTCCTGATGATGATAGTCGGAGGCATCTATTTCGAGGTGCAGTCCCCCGGGCTGGGCCTGCCGTCCATCATAGCGTTATTGGGAGCGGTGCTGTATTTCTCGCCCCTGTACATCCACGGTCTGGCCATGAACTGGGAGATAGTGATGTTCGTCATCGGACTGATCCTGCTGGGGGTGGAGATATTCGTCACGCCCGGTTTCGGGGTGGCCGGCATCATCGGAGCGATACTTTCCCTCGGGGCCCTTATCTTCGCGATGGTGGACAATGACCTGCTGTACTTCGAAGGACACCTCAATCTTCAGGTAATCCTGACCCCCTGCGCAGTAGTCCTGGTTTCTACCGTACTGGCTCTGGTTCTGTCCATCTGGGGAGCTTCGAAACTCTTCCCTAAGAAATCATTTTCCTACATCGCCCAGAAAACCGAACTCAAGGGAGACGAGGGCTGGGTAGGAGTAGAGACGGATTCACTTGCAGCATGTGTAGGACAAGTAGTTACAGCCGCTACCGAAATGTGTCCTTCAGGTAAGGTGGAGTATGGAGAACGGCAGTATGAGGCCGTTATGGAGTACGGCTCCGCAAACGCCGGGGACAGCCTGAGGGTTATCCGCGCAGAGGGAGGGCGTCTGTACTGCGTCCGTCTTTCTCGATAATCTCCAGCAGTACGTCGATTGCCTTTTCCTGGGGCACTGAGCGGACTACGGCCTCGCGTCCCCTGTAAATAGACACTTTGCCGCGCCCCTCGCCGATGTATCCGTAGTCGGCATCGGCCATCTCGCCTGGACCGTTGACGATGCAGCCCATGACAGCTATGGTCAGGCCGCGGAGATGGGAGGTGCGCCGCTTGACCTCGTTGAATGTGGACTCTATGTCGTACAGAGTACGGCCGCAGCTGGGGCAAGCGATGTATTCGCACTGGGTGATACGGCGGCGCGTGGCCTGCATTATATCACTCTTAAACTGTTCTATCTCAGACTTGTCGGCCTTCTTATCTCCATAAATACAGCGTATTTCGAAATCATCGGCCTCCTTGTTGACAAGCATAGGGCCGAGAATGCATGAGGCCTTGACGATAAACTCCTCATGGGAGCCGCAGCGGAGCTCGAAGGAGGGCACTCCGTCCTTCACTCCGGTCTGATAGTCCGATGGTCTCCGGGCCGTATCGAAGAACTCCGCAATAAGTCTTGCGGGAAATATCTCGTTGACCGGAGGCTCGGTGAGGGATACCCTGACAGTGTCACCGATGCCTCGGGAGAGCAGGGTCGCCAGACCGGCCGCCGACTTGATGCGGCCCATGTCCCCGTTGCCGGCCTCGGTGACTCCGAGGTGCAGGGGGAAGATGATTCCGCGCTCCTCCATCCACTGCTGCAGGAGGATATAGGCCTGCGTCATGACAGGGACGTTGCTGGCCTTGAGCGAGAGCACCACATTGTAGAAATCCTCGTCGATGCACATCTGTACCCACTCCGACATGGCTTCCTGCATTCCTTTAGGTGTATTGCCGTAGAGTTCTGTGATACGGGGACCTAAGGAACCGTGATTGATACCTATTCGGACGGCTGTCCCGTGCCTGCGGCATTCTTCCAGGAATTTCCGGAACTGGGTGCACGCCACCTCGTGGTCCTTGGCGAAATTGCCAGGATTGATCCTCACCTTGTCGGCCGTCGCCGCTGCTGCTATGGCCACTTCCGATGAGAAGTGGACGTCTGCCACCAGAGGAACCGGGATGCCCTCGGCCCGCAGGCGGGCCTTTATTCTACCGAGGGACTCCACCTCGCGCAGCCCCTGGGTGGTGAGCCGGACCAGCTGAGAGCCGGCCTCGTAAAGTTCCCGGCACTGAGCGACTGCGGCGTCTATGTCGTTGGTGTCGCAGTTGCACATACTCTGTACGACAGTCCTGCCGGCATCGTGTCCTATGAGCAGGTTATCTCCTACATTTGCAGTGATATAGCGCATATTTAGTTGAGTTTTACATGAAATCCGAGACTTATGCTGGCCTGCCACGGGTAGGAATACAGCCACGACAGGCTGCTCATCTTCTCCGGATGGTAGAGCATGGACAGAGAGTAGTGGAATGTACCTTCCAGATGCAGCTCGAACCTTTTTCCTATGATGTAGGCCAGGCCGGCGCCTCCCTGGATACCGTAGTCAATCCGGTTGTCGAAACAGTCGAAGCCGTTGTCCTTGGTAGTGGCGAACCTGTATCCCAGAAAGGGACCTATGCTGAGCAGTATTCTGAAATGCTCTCCAAGGTCTATGTGGAAGGCGGAAAGAAAGGGCAGCTCGATAATCGATACCGTCTGCTCGAAATGCTCGAATACATACTCGTCGTTGACGAAGCCGTAGCGGCTGTAGCGCAGGCCGGTCTGCAGTCCGAAAACGTCTATCACGCTCCATAGAGGATGGTAATAGGTATACAGTATGGCCACGTTGACCGGAGAGTTGACGGGCTTGATGCCCATGTCCGGAGTCATGGTCACGCCGGTAAAAGAGTAGTCGTACCGGACTCCGATCAGGTGCTCGGGATATCGTATGGGCTTTACGACTATGGCGGTATCCCACTGCACGCCAGGTTTTATCTTGGTCGTATCCTCCTGACCATACAGCGACAACGCCGTAAATATCAGGGCAGTAACTGCTATTATCCTTAGTAATGGTCTCATTTGAACATCTCCCCGATATCTATGGTCTGAATGAGCTCGGTCCGCTCCGGTATTTCCAGGATATAGGCCTTGTCGCCCAGTACATCATTGAAACGGAACATCATCACCTTCTCCGGCTGCCGGTGCTCCAGCAGGTCGCCGGTGTCAATCTGTCCGTTGCCGTTCTTGTCCTCCGTGATGCGCAGCGAGTAGCGTCCGGCCTTGAGATAAGGGAAGTTCAGAACGGCTGCGGAGTCGATATGGTAGGTACGGTATACATTGGTGCGCTTCTCGTCCACCAGTTCCACCATATATTTCTCATTGACGTTTGAAGTCTCCACTATAAGCGCACTCAGGTTCTCGTCCTGGGGCAGGCTGAAAGTCTTGACCAGACTGTCGCAGTATATTCCGTCAATATCCATGAACAGACTGTCGGGGATACGCAGGGTGTATTCATATCCGGCCACCATCTTGTCCTGCATCCTAAGAATAAAACGCCGTATATTGGCAGTGTCCTTCTCTACGGTGAAAGGTGCAGGAGCTATCTGTTCCCTTGTATTCTTGGAGGTTATCGTGATGGAATCAAACGGAGTGCATATCATCGGCGACTCAAACTCGATAATGATTCCGTCCTGGTCTATCTTCTCAGGGCTGGCATCCACCTCGTATGCCGCCAGAGTATCGGCTTCCTCAACCATCTCGCCCCAGCGGTTCTCGACCATCTTGCCTTTGGGCCGGATCATCTTTATGGTATCTGTCACCGGCATGAGGATATTCAGGGTGTCGTCGGTACGCATGTATGAAAGCCTCATCTGCAGAGTGTCGGGTATGGGCCCCTGGTCATTGATCCATATCGTGATACTGTCCTGGTAGAAGTTGTGCTCCAGTATCAGCTTGTCCGGAGATATGCCGTCCAGTATCATCGAGTCTATCTGAGGGTATGGAGCCGCAAACTTAAGGTACATCTGCCTGCGTGATACCCTCTCACGGGAGCGGAGCAGCTGACGCTGTGACACTTCCATGAACATAGACAGAGATATCTGTGTCGGACGGGCCTGACAGGCCGCCGTGTCGGTCATCATTACGGGTACCAGCTCGGGCAGTCCGGGACGCATCACGCCGGTAGGTCTTACGAGGGTATCCAGAAAGGCCACCATCTCCTGGTCAGGATCATATATGCAGTTGTTGTTCAGGTCCTGGATGGCATAGACCCTGTAGACCGAGTCTACGGGCAGGTTGCGGACAGTGAAGTATCCCCAGAGGTCGCTTTTGGCAGCTGCCCTCGGTCTCACTTTATAGATAGCCGAATCCGAAAGGTCCGTGTGGAACAGTACCGTCATGTTGGACATCGGCAGCATGGTGGACGCTTCTACGATATTGCCGGACACGAATAGGGAATCCACATAACTTCCGGTAGAGAAACTGTGGGTATAAGGAGGAAATGGATTGCCCTCGTTATTGTCCTTGACAGCCTCTCCCAGGGACAGGGAATAGGTCTGGCTGGAATCCAGGGGCTCGGTGAAGGATACCACCACCT
>DVHI01000064.1 GCA_018712275.1 Candidatus Coprenecus avistercoris
ACGCATTGTTCCATATTCTGGGAGTAACAAATACGAATGTAGATGACTTGGGATCCATGCCGAGCTGGTTTCTGGTCCGTTTATTGTAGTCACTGTCGGCCTTTTTGTCTATGTTCTTGTCGGTGCCGCACTCCCAAAGTGAAGTGCCTTTTTCAATTGTAAATATGTTTTCCGCGCATTCCAGAGTGCCGTCCCACCCCGGCATAGAAATGGCATCTCCACTTGGGAAAGAAATTTTTAAGATATTCTTTATGTCCGTAATATTGGCATAAATCAGTCTTTTTATCAGTTCAGGAAGGTTTTCGCGGGCTGAGTTAGTGCTTGCCCAGTTTTTTAAATCTGTACTGGAAATAAACTTCATAATGCTGTGTTGTTGTGTGCTGGCGCAACTTCAAAGTTAGTGATTTTTCACGAAGAAAATTAAAAATTGTCCCACTTGTCCCGGTGTCCCACGGTGCGGGACAGCCTGTCTACCCCTCCAAACCTCCCCGTGGGGGAGGCTTAGTCGCTTCGCTCCAAAGCCCGCCGCTCACTTCACTGTCCACAACGGCAGCAAATCCCGCGATTCAGTGCCGTTGCGGAATCCCCCAGCCGAGTGCGCCGCGTCTCCAGGCCTTCTGAAGCGTGGTGACCTTTCCGACCCGAGCCACAACGGCAGCAAACCCCGCGATTCAGTGCCGTTGCGGAATCCCCGTCCTGCAGCATCCTTTTTCACTGCCCTGCAGGAGACATAGTCTTTAACGAAAAAGAATTGTTCGCACGGGATGGTGCTCGAACAAAATGAAAATCAGTGTGTTAATACGACGTGCTGTGGAAGCAACAAGTTTAAAAATGGACGAAAGCACGCGGCTGTCCGACTACGCATTGAATGTCAGATGGTTGCAAAAAGGGGGTGTGCGCTCACGTCAAGCAACAGGTCAAGCAGCAGGTGAGGCAGGTGGCGGTAAGAGTGGAGATGTGCACATGCGAAGTGCAGCACCTGCGGAAGTGCTGTAAGGGAAGCACGGGCAGGGCGGCTGCCTGGTAGGGCGCAGGCATTTTCAACTGCATTTGCCTGCGGCACGTGGTTTGCGATAGGGGAAAGTGACTATATTTGTAGGGCTATTAAATAAAGGATATGAAAAACTTTAAATATACGGCCGTATTGTGGCTGACCATGCTGCTGGTGATGGCAGTGACAGGCCGGACGGCCGCTCAGGCGCAGGACCTGGAACCGTACCGGGACTGGTTCGGCAGTTACGGCTATGTCGATACGGCGGGCAGCATCGTGATTGAGTGCCGTTTCGATGATGCCAAGGCTTTTTCGGAGGGCCGTGCTGCAGTTCTCTCCCGCGGAGGCGACATCTCGGGAGAAGGAGTATTCGGCTCGCTCTCCCTCACCCTCAAGTGGGGCTACATCGACACATCCGGCATGATGGTCATTCCCTGTGTGTACGACTACGCAGGACAGTTTACCGAAGGATATGCGGCGGTGATGTCCGGCAACAAATGGGGCTTCATCGACATAGACGGTGATACGCTCGTGTCCTACAGATACGACGAGGTGCACCGTTTCGTGAACGGTTATGCGGCTGTGCGCACGGGAAGCCGATGGGGCTATATCGACTCGGACGGCAATGAACTGGTACCGTGCAGGTACGACGTCGCATCGGACTTCGGTTCAGACGGATTCGCAGCGGTGACCAGGGCCGACTCCACCGGTTTTGTGTACAGGGACGGCAACTGGTACGCCTCCAAGGACCGCGCCCTTAACTGGATCCGCGGCATACCCTTCTCGGTCTATGCCAAGGATAAGGTGATGAACCGCATGAACGAGTGGCAGCTGATAGAGCCGGACGAGAGTGTCCCGGACTGGGAGGCCAGGGTCAATGAGGAGTCCTTCATGGCCCGCCTCGAGGGGCTGGAGATGCGGTACGAGGCGGAGTACATCGAAGCCAATCGCCTGGAAGACCCCGAACTGATACTTGGACCCTATGATACATCAAAAGGGACATTCCCGGTGGAGATAGTAGACCACGTGGTCCACGATGCGGATACCTCCGGCAGCCCGGAGCGGCTCAGGACTTTCCATATCGACCTGCCGGTGCCGGCGGAGGAGGCCGCCCAGGTGGAAGGCAACTGGCGGAGACTGAAGGCCGAATACGTGTATTTCATTAACAATGACCGTATAGCCCTGGCTGATGTCACGCTGACATTCCCGGGCCGCAAGTTCTACGAATGGACCGATCCGGCCTACAGCCCCAAGCGGCAGCTTCTTATGGACTATGACCTGGAGGAACTGGATTTCACTCTGCCGGGCAAGATTTACCGCCTGGCTGTCAGAAGCAGGGATGATTCCACCGCCGTGGATACGGACAGCAGCGTTCCCTCTCCCAGAGGACGCAGGAACCAGGACGTCTATGCGGTGATAATCGCCAATCAGGAGTACACCACGGGGATGACGGTCCCCTATGCCCTGAACGACGGGGCTGTGTTCCGGGAATATTGTCTTAAACGGCTGAGGATTCCCGAGGACAATATCATGTACCTGACCGATGCGGATACGGAGGAGATGCGCAGCGTGCTGCTGTGGCTGGACAAGGCCGCCGCCCTCTTCAACTCGGATTCCCGGGTTATAGTGTATTTCTCCGGCCAGTGCCTCCTGGACGAGGGGGTGGGCGAGACCTTCCTCCTCCCTGTTGACTACGCTTCCACTGGTGTACAGAGCGGCCTGAGGCTCCGTTCGCTGTACAGCCGGCTTTCCGGTAAAATAGATGACGCCCTCTTCCTTATCGACGCTTCCTACGGCAAGCTCAGCCGCAACGGCATGAGGGTAGGGGTCTTCGACGACGGGGACATCGAGGAGTCATGGCTGCAGCCCTCCGACCGTATGGTGGTGTTCTACGCCGCCGGGGAGGACGAGGGCGCCTATCCCTATCCGGAGAAGCGGCACGGCCTGTTCACCTATTTTCTCCTGAAGGCCCTCCAGGACCGTCCCGAAGTCATCTCCTACGGAGATCTGTTCGACTATATATCTGACAATGTGGAGCGTGTGTCCAGACATCTCTACGGCCGCACGCAGGTACCGGAGGTCTATTCCTCCAAGTGGGACGGCGAGGCCTGGCGGGAGTTCGTGATGTAGCGGCGGCAGACGCGGCGGAAGCGCACGTTGAACAACAGCGCGGCTACGGCCAGTCCTAAAAGCAGTCCGATCCAGACCCCGTCCGGGCCGAGTCCGAAGGTAAATCCGAGGAGGTAGGCGCTCGGCAGGCAGATAACGTAATAGGAGATGCCGGAAAATACAGTGGGAATGTTGATGTCCTTGAGCCCCAGCAGGGAAGAACGGCTGGCCAGCTGCACGGCGTCGAAGACCTGGTAGAGGGCCAGGATGATGATCAGTCTTCCGGCTATGGGGATGACGGCCGGATCCTCAGTATATATAAAAGGTATTACCCGGTGCAGGCTGATGAACAGCAGGCCGAAGAAGACCATGATGGCCACGGCCATGTGGACTGCGGCTATGCCGGCGTGGTAGGCGTCCTCCCGGCGGCCCGCTCCGAACTGGTGCGAGACGCGGATGGTGGCGGCGGCCCCGATGCCGGTGGCTATCATGAAGGACAGAGAACTGAGGTTCTGGGCTATCTGGTGGGCTGCCAGCTGGTATTTGCCCATCCAGCCGACCATGATGGCGGCGAAGCTGAATGCCGTGACCTCCAGAAGGTTCTGCAGCGATATGGGCAGGGAGAGCTTGAGCTGGCGGAGCATCTCCCGAAGGTGTACAGCCCGGCGCGGGGTGAGCCTGACGAACTTGCGGTACTCCTCCACCCGGAAGAGGATGATCAGGAAGGCTATTGCACCCAGAACTCTGGATATCAGCGTGGACCAGGCCGCTCCGGCCACTCCGAGTGCGGGAGCGCCCAGCTTTCCGTAGATGAGCACCCAGTTGAGGAAGATGTTGAGGATGTTCGTACCTATCGTTATCCACATCTCGTTGCGGGTGTTGCCGATGCCCTCTGAGAAGAAGCGGACGTTGAAGAAGGCTATCATGGGGATGAATCCCGCGACGATGATGAAGTAGTACTGCCTGGCGTACCGGAGCACTTCCGGGTCCTGGCCCATCCGGTCCATGAAGGCGCCGACGGTCAGCATGATGCCGGTGAGGACTACGGCCATGATGGCGTTGAGGGCGGCCGAGTTGCTCAGGGCCACCGCTACGGCCCGTCCGTCACCCTTGCCGAAGTGCTGTCCCACTACCGGGGTCACTCCCTGCGCGAAGCCTATCGCGAAGACCAGCCCGATCATGATGATGGCGTTGGCGAAGGACACTCCCGCCAGCTGGGCCGCGCCGAGGTGCCCGACCATGATGTTGTCCGCCAGCTGCACCAGCACCTGCCCGGCCTGGGTAATCATCACGGGGAAGGCCACTTTCAGGTTTCGTTTATAGAAAGGTACGTATTCTCTTAAAGTCATATCTGCCGTGTTTTGGGAAAGCGGCCGCAAAAGTAGCAAAAACTTGCAAGAGAAACGGAAAATGGTATTATATTTGCATTTAATA
>DVHI01000065.1 GCA_018712275.1 Candidatus Coprenecus avistercoris
CAGGGAGGCGGGATCTGTGCCCGGATAGAGCTTCACGCGGCTGATGTAGCGGTCATTGCCCACCCAGTTCATGGTGGAGCGGAAGTCGGATCCCATCATGCGCATCATCTCGTCCATCGCATCGAGGGATACTCCGATGTCGAAGCGGAAAGAGGAGTTCTCGGGAATATCCTCGAAGACACCGCCGACCTCTATTGGGATGGTCGGGTAGCTCTCTAAGAAAATAAGCTGTCCGACGGCTTTCTCCACACCTCCCAGCATCTCGGCGAAGGAGCGGGAGATCATCGCCCGGTTCCAGTTGGAAAGCACGTTCACGGGGTCTCCGGTGAGTATGGGACGGGGAAATACCTTGAAGTGGTTGGTGTCGATGAGGACTACCGGGGTGTGGACTGTCAGCTTGCGGTTGTCCTGGGTGTATACATTGCTCTGATCATCGAAGACAATGGGGGTGGCGCGCGTGCCGTACATGATCTGAGGGATTTCCTGCCCGAAGTAGTACGCTACCGCTCCGGGGGTCTGGCTGTATTGCGAAGTACCTTCCTCATTTGCCTTTGTGTACTCCGATGTGATGCAATAGATGTCCTGCCAGTCGGGATAGAACTTGTCATAGCTGCTCTCGAAGGAGATCTTGGCTATGAGCACCAGTCCGACTGCGAGTCCCACCGCGAGGGAGAGGACCTTGAAGATGCCTATGTTGAGTTTTTTCATCTGTATGGTTTTTTAATTCAAATATAGTCTTTATTCAGTTCTGAGTGAATCCGCAGGATTGGTCCTTGCGATGGCCAGGCATCTGGCTGCGACTACTGCCGCCAGTACGGCCAGCAGGCCGGCGGCGGTGACGAAGAAGAGCCACAGCGGCGGCTGTACCTTGAGCTCGAACGACTTGAGCAGCATGTCGAATATGAACCACGACAGGACGCAGCCGATGATTACTGCCGCTACTGAGAATCTGCCGATGCCGCTGATGAAGATACCGATGATCTCCGCGGGTCGGGCGCCGTTGATTTTCCTAAGAGCCACTTCCTTGCGGCGGCGTCCCGTCTCGTCTGCGGTGTATCCCACCAGACCTAACAGGGCTATCACGGCTGTCACCAGACCTGCGGCGAGAACCGATTCGCGGACGGTGCGGACAGGGGTGTATATGTCATTGACCACAGAGGCGTAGGTCAGCAGCTCGAACCGTTCCGGATCCACTGAGTCGAGGGCGGCCTGGATGGCTCCGGTCACTTCCGGATTGAGGTCCGATACGCGGATGACCAGGAATGTCATGGGGTCGTCGGTGTAGAAGAGGGTGACGGGCCGGTTGTCCTCGTAGATGGCCGGGCTGATGCTGATATGGTCGAATACGCCTACGATGGTATAGGGATTGTCGGAACTGCCGTCATGGTCGCTCACCACAATGCTCTTGCCTATCACTCCGTCTTTCCACCCCCTTACTTCGCATATCTGTTCGGCGAAACGCGGGTCAACCATTACTTCCATGGGAGAGGCCGCCTTGCGTCCCTCGATGATGTCGATGCCGAAGAGTTCGCTCCAGTTGCCGTTGGCCTCGTAGAGGTCGGCGATGTGGAGTGAAGGCTCGGTCTCACCGGGGATGTACACGTTGTTGCCGCTGGAGCCTCCGAGTATCAGAGGATCCTCCACTGTCCCCACTTCCTCGACTCCGGGAACACTCTCTACAGCCTGCATAAGCGCGTAGCGGGTATCACGCGGCACTCCGCTGAGGTAGCATCCCACGAGCTGTTCATAGTCGTATCCCGGATCGGCGTTTGTCCAGCGGGTGTACTGCAGGGCCACGAGGCTTAGCAGGGTAATCAGCAGCGAGGCGAGAGCCATCTGCAGGAAGAGCAGCACCTGTTTCCACAGCTTCTTGTGGTCGGCATAATTGCGGAAGGCCACGGCGATGGGTATGCCCTGGAATGCCTTTCCGGGAATCCATGCGGCTACAATGAGGACGGCAGCCACAGTCAGCACGAGTACCCACAGGCTCCTGGGTGAGAACAAGGCTCCGAGGGAAGTGGTCAGGACCGATTCTATCGTTCCCCTGAAGGCGAGAATGAGCAGGAAGGCCAGTACGAGGGAGACAGCAAGGTTGAAGAGGGTCTCCTTGAACACCAGTGCCATGATATTGCCGTTTCCGGCTCCGTAGCAGCGTCGTACCGCGATGCCTCTTGCCCTGGCCACGAGGGATGATATGACGATCATGATGTAGTTCATCGTTGCCGCGAGGATCAGGGCGAAGGCGACAATGCCGAGTATCAGGTTGGTCCTGCGCGTCCCTGCCGAGGCGGCATGCTCGGAAGCCAGAGGCTTGAGGACGATGTCCACGCTGTAGCCCTGACTCTCGAAGTCCTTTTCAGGAATGTATTTTTCCCGGATATTGTTTATCGCGCTCTGGAGGGAGGCGGGGTCTGTGCCAGGATAGAGCTGTACACGGCTCATGTACATGCTGTTGCTGGACCAGTTCATGGTGGAGGGGGTGTCGGCATGCTCCGGATTGTCGCCGGTGATGCCCCATTGGCGGTATATGTGGTCGATTCCCGAGATGGAGATGGCTACGTCGAAGCGCAGGGATGCATTCTCGGGGATGTCCTCGAATACCCCGCCAATCTGGAGGCCGAGTCCCGGATACTCCTCGATGAAGAAGATCTGCCCCATGGCCTGGTCTATGCCTCCGAACTTCTCGGCCATGGACCGGGATATCAGGGCTCCGTTCCATTCGCCGAGGATTACTGAAGGGTCCGCACCGGCGAGGACAGGACGGGGAAATACCCTGAAATAGTTGGAGTCTACGGCGATGATGCCGTTTTCGGCGGTCAGTTTCTGGCGGTTTTCAGTGTATATGTCACCCATCGATGAGGTGTAGGATGCCTTGGTACCATACATCACCTGGGGAATCTCCTGTTGGAGATAGTAGGAGACGGCGCCGGGCGTAAGGTTGTCGAGGCTCCGGTTGCCATCGGTATAGCTGTATTCGTACTGCACGCAGTAGATGTCGTCGTAGGCGGGATAGAACTTGTCATAGCTGCTCTCGAAGGAGATCTTGGCTATGAGCACCAGTCCGACTGCGAGTCCCACCGCGAGGGAGAGGACCTTGAAGATGCCTATGTTGAGTTTTTTCATAACCGATGGTCTGAGGGTGGATGTTTATTTCTTGTTCTGAAGGATGAGCACGTCGTTCTTGCCGTAGTTCTCGTAGTTGGAGATGATGACCTTCTCGCCCGGTTTCAGGCCCTCGAGTACCTCATAGTACTGGGGGTTCTGGCGGCCGATGCGGATGTCGCGGCGGTAGGCCTTGGTGCCGTCCTCGGAGAGCACGTAGATCCAGGTGCCTCCCGTGGACTGGTAGAATACTCCGCGGGGGATGTAGACCGACTGGGTAGGCTGTCCGAGCTGGAGGTTGAGATAGTAGGTCTGGCCGATGCGGATGTTGTCAGGACGCTCGCCGGTGAAGTAGAAGTCGGCCTTGAACTGGCCGTCGGTCACTTCCGGATAGACTTTCTCCACTACGGTGCCGAAGGTGGAGCCCTGACGCTCGAAGGTGGCGCTGAGGCCGGACTGTACGCGGTCGATGTAGTGCTCGTCTATCTTGGCCTCTATCTTGTAGTCTGACAAGTCGTTGACCTGGCCTATCTTGGTGCCTTCGGGGATGGACTGGCCGAGGATTACGTCCAGCGAGCCGAGCTGTCCGTCGATGGGGGACTTGACGTTGAGGTTCTCTACCCTCTCACGTACCAGCTGGATGCTCCGGCGCATGCTCTCGAGGCTTTCCTCAAGGTTGTTCATCTGTACGGAACGGTATATGGAGTCCTGCTTCTGGCGGGCGATGATGAGCTCCAGGCTCTTGACGGCCAGTTCATAGTCCTCCTTGGCCTGGAGGTATTCCTCGTGGGCTACCAGCTGCTCCTCGTCCAGACGGCGGTACTGCTCGTATTTGCGCCTCTTGCGCTCGGTGTCGATGGCATATTCCAGACGCTGTTTTTCCAGGTCCAGCTTTTCCTGCTCCATGGTTACGGTGGTGTTCCTCAGGAAGTTCTCCTGTTCGGCAAGGTCTGCCTCGCTCTGGAGTATCTGAAGGCTGAGGGTGTTGTTGGAGAGACGCACCAGCACATCGCCCTTGCGGACCATCGAGCCGGCCTCTATCAGTTTTTCCTGTACGACTCCGCTCTCCAGCAGGGATACCTGCACGACGGTGATCGGCTGTACCTGTCCGGAAACTCTTACGTAGTCGTCGAACTCACCCTGGCGGACATCGCCGACAGTGATGGTGTTGGCGTCCACCTTGAGGGTGGAGGACTTGTCCCTGAGCAGCAGCCAGAGGACGAATATTACGAATATTCCTGCGAGGAAGTACGGGATGTTCTTCTTGCGGAATACCGCGCGGATACCTTTTTTCTGTTCAATTACTCTATCCATGGTCGTATGTTTTTGTCGTTTTTGAAGTCAGTGAGCTGTGGTATTATTCCTGGTCCAGATAGGTTATGCCCTTGTAGTACATCACCACCCTCTCTTTCAGGAGGTACTGCAGGCCCTGGTTGAGCCTCTCGGCGCGGGCCTCCAGAAGGCTGTTGGAGCTGGTCTGCAACTCGATTACGGTCATCAGACCCTCCTCGTACTTGCGGGAGTTGGCTTCGTGGGAGAGAACGAGGGCGTTTACCTTCTTGTCGGCCGAGATGAACTGCTTGGCGGCTCCCCTCATGTCCTGGACGGCGCGGCGGATCTCGCCCTCGACCTGCTGGTATTTGATGTCACGGTTGGCCTCGGCGGTGGCGAGGGCGTTGCGCTTGCGGGCGATCTGGTTGTATTTGTACAGGCCGTTGAATATCGGGATGCTGATGCCGATGCCTACGTACTGTCCCTGTTTCTCGTTCATCTGTGTCCAGAAGGGGTCGTTGACGGCGTAGGAGCGGTCGAATACATAGCCGGTGTTGTAGCCGCCCTGGGCATAGAGGTAGGGCACCAGGCTCCACTTGGCGGTCTTCAGGTCGAACTCGGCGCTGCGGACCTTGAGCTCCTCTGCCTTGAAGGCGGGCAGGTAGTTCCGGGCGGCCGCTGCGATGCTGTCGGCGTCGCTCTCATGGGAGAATGCGCTGAAAAGCACGGAGGGCTCGACCTCGGCCAGCGTCAGCTCATCGTCGAAGGGGTAGTACATTGCGGTCTTGAGGGTCAGGATGCCCTGCTCGAGGGTATTCTCCTGCTGGGTGAGGTTGAAGTCCTTGGCGGCCACGTCGGATTCGATCTGGAGTACGTCAGCGTAGCTCTTCAGGCCCAGTTCGGCCTGTGTCTTCGCCTGCTCCAGGGTCTTGCGGCTCTCCTCGAGTTGTTCCCGGGCCAGGTCCACCATACCGCGGTAGTAGAGCACGTTGTAGTAGGCCTGGATGACAGAGAGGCAGATTTCGTCCTTCTTGATCTGTTCTTCCTCGACTCCGAGCAGGACGGCGGTCTTGGCTATGCGGAAACTGTTGACGGCGGAGAAGCCGTTGAAGAGGTCCAGGTCGGCCGAGAGGCTGTAGGAGTTGCTGAATGTGGTAGTGTTGGTATAGACGTTGGTCTCGGGGTCGATACCGCGGCCGAAGTTGAAGGAACCTGAGGTTCCGGCCGATATGGTGGGAAGGAATCCGAAAGCGGCCTCCCTGCGGTCTATGCGGCGGTCATCGTTGGTGGCCTGCTGCAGGCGCATCTCGGGCGAATGGGCCACGGCGTACTGCATGCAGTCGTGGAGAGTCCAGACCTCGGGCTGCTCCTGGGAGCGGGCTGCGGCATACTCGAGGACGCGCCTTTCGAGGGCGGTGTCCCGGAGTACCTCTATATCGTATGCCTGGGCGTAGGGCTGGGGGAACGTTACCCCGCTCCGGCGGTACTGCGCTGCTGCCTCCTGCGGCAGGACGAGAGTACCTGCGAGGAGGAGGACGGCGGCTGCTGAGAGTATATTTTTCATACGCGGTTGTATTTTGATTTCCTTTGCCCTTTCCTTTCTTCCATAATCGTGCCAAACTTTATAACATATTGAGTGATAGGAATTTATATGATTCTGAAGAATGTCTAATTGTTAAGAAATTTTACAAAAAGTGTCTAATTTTTTGAAAATTGTAAAATATTTTTATACTTTTGAAGCGTAAATGCATGAATATGAGTAAGAAAACCACCCCTGACGGCCGCATCCTCGTAGTCGATGACAACAAGGCCATACTCTCCGCCCTGAGGCTGCTGCTGCCCGCATATTTTTCCGAAGTCACCCTTCTTTCCTCTCCCAACGACCTGATGCACAGCATGGAGGTCAAGCGCCCGGAGGTCGTCCTGCTGGACATGAACTTCACCGCCAAGGTGACTACGGGCAACGAGGGCCTTTTCTGGCTCGGAGAGATACTGAAGGCCTACCCCGATGTGCCGGTGGTGCTGTTCACCGCCTATTCGGACGTGGCCCTGGCCGTGGACGCCATCAAGCGCGGGGCATTTGACTTCATCATCAAGCCCTTCGACAACGCCAAGCTGGTCACCACCCTCCAGGCGGCCCTCCGCCTCTCCCGCAGCCGGCAGGAGGTCAAGCAGCTGCGCGAGATCAAGAACGAGATACGCAGCGAGGGCGACATGTTCTGGGGCGAGTCCCCGAAGATGAAGGAGCTGCGCAAGATAGTGCAGAAGGTGGCCAAGACAGACGCCAGCATCCTCATCACCGGCGAGAACGGCACGGGCAAGGACATGCTGGCCGGGGAGATACACCGCCTCTCGAAGCGCTCCGGCAGCTCGATGGTCAGCGTGGACGTAGGTTCCCTCCCCGAGAGCCTTTTCGAGAGCGAGCTGTTCGGACACGTGCGCGGGGCCTTCACCGACGCCAAGGCCGACCGGGCGGGCAAGTTCGAGGTGGCTTCGGGCGGTACCCTCTTCCTCGACGAGATAGGCAACATCCCCCTGCACCTGCAGACCAAGCTGCTCACCGCCATCCAGACCAAGAGCGTCACCCGTGTGGGCAGCAACGTCCCCGTCCCCGTGGATATCCGCCTGATCTGCGCCACGAACCGGGACATCTCCCGGATGGTCGCCGACGGTCAGTTCCGCGAGGACCTGTTTTTCAGGATCAATACCATACACCTCACCCTCCCGCCCCTGCGCGAGCGGATGGAGGACATCGTTCCGCTGGCGGAGCTCTTCATGCGCAAGTACGCGGTCAAATACGGCAAGGACATCCGGGGCATCCGGGACGAGGCCCGCGAGGAGCTGATGCAGAGGCCCTGGCAGGGCAATATCCGGGAGCTGCAGCATGTGGTCGAGAAGGCCGTGATCCTCTCCGAGAAGGGTATGCTGGAGGTGGGGGACTTCTTCCCCGAGCAGCAGGACCGCAGAGGGCCCGGCCGCCGTTCCAAGACCGCCGCACAGGTGCTCAAGGAGTCGGTCCGCAAGGGCAATGTGGTCACGCTCGACGATATGGAGAAGGAACTCATCCGGGTGGCAATGCGCCAGCACGACGGCAATCTGACGGTAGTCGCCCAGCAGCTCGGCATCACCCGCCAGACCCTTTACAACAAACTCAAGAAATACGGGATGTAGATGGGATTCCGCTCGCTCATACTCTCGGTCATCTGCCTGATGCTCGCTGTCGGGGCCCTCGTCTGGTGCCTGCTGTCAGGGTGGTACTGGCCTGCGGGCGGGGCCGGGGCAGTGACGGCCGTGCTGGTCTACCGCGTCCTGTCGATATACGGCAGCAATGTCCGCAAGCTCAACTACCTGCTGAGCGCCTTCGAGAACGGAGACCTGTCCTTCCATTTTGCCGAGAACTCCACATTTCTCCAGGACCGGGTCTTCAACATCCTGCTCAACAGGGTGAGGGACTTCGTCTCCGAGCAGCAGCGGCTCAGGGACCAGAACGAGGTCTTCCACCGAGCCGTGGAGAATCTCTCGCGGACCGGCCTGCTGGGAGTGGGACCGGCCGGGGAGGTGCGCTGCTGCAACCGGGCGCTGACCTCTGTCCTCGGCCTGGGAGTCATCCGGCACATCTCCGACCTGGACCGGCTGATGCCCGGACTGACGGCGCGTATCGAGGCTCTGGAGGAGGGCGGGACGCTGGAAGTGCCGATAGGTTCCGAGATGCGGATATACAACTTCGAGATAGGGAAGTACACCGTCATGGACGGAAACACCCCCGTGCGGGTCTACGTCTTCGAGGAGAAGGCCGAGAGCCGCACCGAGGCCGAGCGGTCCGAGAGCGCCCAGTGGCAGAAGATGACCAGGATTATCTCCCACGAGGTGCTCAATACCATCACGCCCATAGTCTCGCTCAGCGATACCCTGCACGACATGACCGACGACCGCAACCTCCGGGAGGGCATACAGGTCATCGGCGAGTCGGCCCGCGGCCTGCTGGGCTTCGTCAACGGCTACCGCGCCCTCTCCCGCGTGCCGGTGCCGCAGATTCATCCCTTCAAGTTCCGGCCGATGCTGGACTATGTGCTCTCGCCGCTGCTGCCCGGGGTGGAGGAGCTCGGAGGACGGGTCGATATTGCCCTGGAGGATGAGGACATGGTCCTCTTCGCCGACGAACAGCTGATGCGGCAGGTGGTTGCGAACATTCTGAAGAATGCGCTCAATGCCCTGCGCGACCGGTTCAAGGACGGCGCGGCTGCGGATGTCCCTGCCATCCGTATCACCGCCTTCGTCAATGCCTCCGACAACACCGAGATCCACATCTCCAACAACGGCGACCCCATCCCCGACGAGAACGCCGACCACATCTTCGACCCTTTCTTCACCACCCGCGCCGAAGGCACCGGCGTCGGCCTCGCCCTCTCCCGCCAGATCATGCGTGCCCACGCCGGCTCCATCCGCCTCGACCGCACCGACCCCGCCTTCACCACATTTGTCCTCACCCTTTAGCCCCTCCTGTTTTGGAAAACGCAGTATTTTACCATCGAAATTTATAGGAAAACGCAGTAATTTGATGGTAAAATTTATAGGAAAACGCACCTTTTTTCGATTAAACGACTATCTTTGTGCTTCAGAAATACGTAGATTATGCTTTATAGAAAAATTGTCAGGAGGATAGAGGAGTATCTTTCCTCCGATTCAAAACAGTTGCTGCTCATTGACGGGGCGCGTCAGACAGGCAAGTCCTATATCGTGCGTTGGGTCGGGCAGCGTATGTTTCCCAACTATATAGAGATCAATATGGAGGAGGACCGGCTCGGAGACCGCGTCTTCGCTCAGGCAAGGACGGTCAGCGATTTTTATCTGGCATTGAGCATTGTGGCCGGAGACAGGATGAAGGATAAGAAATCGACTCTTGTGTTTATCGACGAGATTCAGGCGTATGACCATCTGCTGACCTTGGTGAAGTTCCTTATGGCTGACGGGCGTTTCACTTACATCGCCAGCGGCTCTCAGTTAGGCGTCGCCTTGAAGAATACGCAGTCGGTGCCGCTTGGAAGTATAAGGATGGAGCGTATGTACCCTATGGATTTTGAGGAGTTTATGTTGGCAAATGGTGTCGGAGGTGAATTAATCGGAGCCATGCGTGAGAGGTTCCGTAAACAGGAGGCTATGCCTGAGGCTCTGCATAATAAGTTGATGGATCTGTTTAGAAAATACCTGCTGGTCGGTGGGCTGCCGGCGGCGGTAGACAGTTTTGTTAAAAATTCCAATGTCGTAGAATTTAGACGTATACAGAAAGA
>DVHI01000066.1 GCA_018712275.1 Candidatus Coprenecus avistercoris
GCATGACATTTCTCTTCGCCGGCATAGGTCTGCTGATCTCGTTCATACTTGAAAGGAAATACACTGCGGAGGACCGTAAAAAAGAGTAGGGTTATTCTTTCAGTCTCTGCCTGATATCCATCTTCTCATGCAGTATGCGCACTATGGTTGCGCAGTGATTGTCGGATATCGTGTAGAAGATAATGTGCCTGCCGGCCTTGACGCCTGACAAGCCCGCCATTACCTCGTCGTAACGGCGGCTTGTCGTTATTTTGGATTCGGATATCATCCTGCAGCAGTCAATCAGCAGATTGTAGTAATGCTCAGCCTGACTTACGGACCATGTCCTGACTGTGTATTCCCAGATGGAGGACAGGTCATCGACGGCCTTGTTGGTAAATATCAGCTTATTCATCGGGAAGGCCGGCTTTGAGTTCCGCAAGATGTCTGACCGGATCGAACCCTCTGGCGATACCGCTGTCCAGTCCGCTTTTAATTGCGGTTTTAAGGGCATCCAGACGGCATTCATCTTCTTCCAGAAGTCTTAGCCCTGCCCTTACCATTTCACTGGCGTTGCTGTAGCGTCCCTCTTCGATGGAAGTCCGGATAAAGTTGTCGAAATGCTGGCCTAAGGCTACAGATGTCGTTTTCATGGAGTATAAAAATTTTGCGCAAGTTACCAATATTTAGTAACCGCGCAAAATTTTTATGTATGTATGCGGAAATTATTTCCTGACAATGGCGCCGACGGCTTCGAGGAGCGGGTCCACGCTGACTTCGGAGCCTACGGCCTGCTGCATCCATATCTGGGGAGTCAGACGGCCGAGGGTGTAGATGCGGCGGAGCTCCGAGGCGAAATCCAGCCGGTTGCGGCACTGGGCCAGATGGCTTTCAAGCTGGTACTCGATGATGTGCCCAAATGGGTAGTTGGGCAGATACATCGGGGAGTTGACCATGTGGGAGTAGACGGCCAGCAAGGGGCAGTCGGGAGTGCCGAGGACGGGGGCGTAGTACTTGTTCCATACATCCTTGGCGATGGATACCACTGCATCGCGCAGCTCTGAGGCCGTGGCTTCCGGGTGGGCGTAGAGCCACTGCCAGGTGTACATGTCGGTCAGGGCCACGCCCATAATCTCGTAGGCGCCCCAGAAGATGTCGAGGGTGGTGTTGTCGTCCATCGCGTAGTCGAAGCCGAGGAGCTGGAGGTCGCGCTTCTGGAAGATGAAGGCGAGGGCCTCGGTGTAGGCGGTGTTGGGTACGCCGTTGAGCATGTAGTAATCGATGTCGTAGAGGTCGAGGGTCTGCTCGACGTTGTGGCCGAACTCATGGACGGCGATGTTGTAGCCCTTGTAGTCCATGCCCTGCTCACCCACGCGGGTACGCAGACGGGCGGGTTCCCAGCGTCCGGAGGCTCCCCAGGCGTGTCCGGAGCCGCGGGCGGGCTCGACTACGATGCGGTCAGCCAGATAGCGGGCGTCTTTGGCGGAGAAGCCGAGTGCCCTCAGCATACGCGGCATGTCGTCGGCAAATGCCTGTGCGTCGGGGTATTTGGCCCGGGTCATCCGGGTCAGTTCGTCCTCGGGCATGGTCGAGCGGCTCTTGAAGCCGTCGTACCAGATGTCGTAGGGCCTCAGGTCGCGGCCTAAGCGCTCGCGGATGACGGCGGCCACCTCCTTTATCTCGGGCGAGGAGATCAGATGGATGAACAGCTCCTCGATGTCCTTAGCGGACACTTCCATGCCTTCCTCGAAGTTGCGGGCGATGCCGGTGGGCAGCTCAGGGCTGTAGAGGTCGATCTGCTCTTCCACGTGGAAGGTGTTGAGGATATGCGAGTAGCGCACGTCGGTCTCGGGCTGGAGCTGCACTTCCTTGCCGTCCTTCCAGGTCTTGTTGGAATAGGGTGCCCAGTCGTAAGCCGGGTTGTTCACCACGTCCTTCGGGATGGTCTGGTCCACGATACGGAGCATCACCTGGAAGATCATCTCCTGTTTCTCGTTGGCATCGGGGATGTCGGCGTAGTTGCTCTTGAGCTCGTCGCGCAGGTTCCAGTGTGAGAGCAGCACCATGTCCTCGGGGAAGAGGCGGCGGCCGTCATCGGTGAGCAGGTGCCCCATCATGATGTTGTAGGAGGCGATATAGTTCTCCGATGCGCTGAGCACCTGGGAGTACTCCGACTTCACCCTGGCCGGTACGCGGGTGGTGAAGGCGTCTCCCATGCGGGCGTAGGCCCATTCGAGGCGGCTCCACTCTTTTCCGAGGGTATTCTTCTCCTCAAGGGTGTAGAAGGGGAAATTGAGGATGGTGACAAATGCCGTCTTGTTGGCGAAGAGGTCATCCGACAGGTGCGAATAGGGGCTGAACGCTCCGAGGATGTAGTCGATCTCCGTGGGTTCGGGGCCGGCCAGCTGCAGGGGAGCCTGGAGTCTTACGGCCACCTGGTTCGAGGTGCCGTAGAGGGTCTCGAACGCCGCGGACAGCTTGTCGAAGAGCACCTTGCGGTCCTCCGGCGTAGCCGCGTAGCTTCCGGCGGCAAACTGCCCGAACTCCGCTTCAGTGCCATCCTCTGCTCTCCACAGCGCTGCTGCCTGGGCCACGCCCTTCTGCACCAGCGCCCTGTCCGCCTGAGGACATTTTTCTACGATAGCCTGCACCGTCCTGCCGACGGTCTCTTCCGAAATATTGCTCATAGTCTGTGCTGATTGATTGTTGTTTCCGTTACAGCCGCTCATAATCATCGTTGCCGCGGCCAGCATGAGTGCCGGTAGCTTTTTCATATTGCGTAGTGTTTAGAGTGTTGTTCTTGTCTGAGTGCCGGAGGCTGAACTCGCAGCCGCAGTACTGCTGGTTGTAGAACTGGCGGGCTAGGATGTTGCGGCGTTCGTAGAGGCCGCCTTTGCGCCAGTTGCGGTCCCAGAAGCGGGTCAGGCCCCGGCCGCAGTGCTCCTCGGCGTAGAAGCCGGCCTCGTTGATCTGCCGGATATCCTTCCAGCGGGAGGAGGCGAGGGTAGTGGTGAAGAGGGGGAAGCCGTGATCTGCTGCGTAGGTGGCCGCCGTGCAGAGGCGGTGCCTGAAGCAGGCGAGGCAGCGGCCGCCCCGTTCCGGCTCATTCTCGAGACCCACGGTGCATTCCAGCCATTGTTCATGCTGTCTTTCCCAGAAATCTCCGTGATCACCCTGCAACCCACTTGTTCCCTCATACCCTGCGGAGACTTCTGCATTGTCCTTTTCCCCCGTATTTTCCTTGTCCAGATCCACTATCGCCACCCCGATTTCCCTCGCATACCTCACTATCTCATTTTTCCGCTTGAGATATTCCTCCTCCGGGAAAATGTTGGGGTTGTAGAAAAGGATGGTCGGTTCATAGCCGTTCTGCCCCATCCATTCGAGGATGGCGGCGGAGCAGGGGGCGCAGCAGGAGTGCAGAAGTACTTTTTCCATTGGATTGGCGCTGGGATTTTATATTTTTGTAAAAATATTGAAAATTATGGAAAGTAAAAAGGAACTTCGCAAATTGATATCGATGCGCAAGAAGCAGGTGCCCCTCGAGGAGCGCCGCCGCCGCTCTGTGCCGGTGATGGAGCGTCTGATGACGCTGCCGCGTTTCCGGAAAGCGCAGAATATTCTGTTCTACTGGGCAATGCAGGATGAGGTAGCGACTCAGGACGCTGTGCTCGCCTGTGCTGCTGCCGGGAAGAATGTGTTTCTGCCGGTGGTGGACGGAGATTTCTTGAGAATCAGAAGGTTCTCCGGCCGGGCCGCGCTGACTCCGGGCGAATCGTACGCTATTCCGGAGCCTGTGGAGGGGTCGGAGGAAGTGCGTATCTCCGATATCGACCTGGTCGTGGTGCCGGGAGTGGCCTTCGATATGGACGGCGGCCGGATGGGACGCGGCAAGGGATTCTATGACAGGCTGCTGGCAGGGGCTTCGGACTGCTCTCAGGGCGGGCCGTACAAGGTCGGGGTCTGCTTCGATTTTCAGGTGGTGGATGCGGTGCCTAAGGAGGCTCACGATATGCTGATGGATGCGGTGGTGTGCGAGTCGCGTACTGAAATCATCCGCAATGACAACCGGGTGTGCTCGGTGTTCGGCATCCGCTATCCGATAGTCTCTGGCGGAATGGTCTGGTGCAGCGGGTGGAGGCTGGCTTCGGCGGTGAGTGCCGCGGGCGGTTTAGGTCTGCTCGGTGCCGGGTCGATGAAGCCGGAACTGCTTCGGGAGCATATCGCTTCATGCCGTGCCGCTACTGACAGGCCGTTCGGGGTCAATGTCCCGCTGATGTCTCCGTATGCCGCAGAGCTGATGGAGGTGGTGCTGTCGGAGAAGGTGCCGGTGGTGTTTACATCGGCCGGCAATCCCAAGACATGGACACCGAGGCTCAAGGATGCCGGGGTGAAGGTCGCGCATGTGGTGTCGAGCTCGAAGTTTGCGGTCAAATGCGCTGAGGTCGGGGTCGATGCGGTGGTGGCCGAGGGTTTCGAGGCCGGCGGACACAATGGCCGGGAGGAGACGGCTACGATGGTGCTGGTGCCTCAGGTCAGGGCGGCTGTGTCGCTGCCTTTGCTGGCGGCGGGCGGTATCGTCTCTGGTGCGGGCATGGCTGCGGCCTTCGCTCTCGGAGCCGAGGGCGTGCAGGTCGGTACCCGTTTCGCCCTGTGCCGCGAGAGCAGTGCTAACGAGGAGTTCAAGCAGCTCTGTCTCGGGCTCAAGGAGGGCGATACGATGCTGGCCCTCAAGAAGGTGAGCCCGACCCGCCTGATCAAGAACGATTTCTATGCACAGGTGCAGGAGGCCGAGGACCGCGGGGCTTCGAAGGAAGAGCTCGTGGAGCTGCTCGGACGTGGCCGGGCCCGCCAGGGTATTTTCGAGGGCGACTTGTCAGCCGGAGAGTTAGAGATAGGCCAGGGTGTCTCCCTCATCTCCGACCTGCCCTCGGCTGCCGATATCGTCCGCTCGATGGTGGACGGCTACCGTCGGGCTGTGGCCGGGATGGAGGTGCTGTAATATCGTGCTCTGTCAGTCGCAATGATGTCGTTTCCCACAATTCGCTGCCGTTGATGCAGGAAAGGATGTCCCCAACCTTCGGAAGGTGGTTGAGGCTGGGAGATGGAGGGTGTAATGGTAAGTGCAGGAGCGGGGTGTTTTGATAAGTTCTGGATTTAGAGACAGTTGGAAATATAACGAGAGTCTTTCGGATATTTAGATATGGCCGAAAGATTCTCGTTGTATTGTAATATGGCTGATGGTCAATGTTTTGCAAATAATAACCGCTGCAGTATTTACCGTTAGTTGTGAATTGCTTACAAATAGTCGTGCCGCAACGGCAGCGAATCGCGGGAAACGGTGCCGTTGTGGAAGTGGGAGATGGGTGGAAAGTGCGCTGTGCGGCCTGTGGACGTTGCGGCTTCGGATGCGCCATACCACAACGGCAGCGAATCGCGGGAAACGGTGCCGTTGTGGAAGTGGGAGAAGGGTGGAAAGTGCGCTGTGTGGCCTGTGGAAGTTGTGGCTTCGGATACGCCATGCCGCAACGGCAGCAAATCCGGGGAAATGCTGCCGTTGTGGGTAGGAAGGCGTGGGCGTCAGGCACCGCGAGCTGTGGGCCGTGGAAGGAGCCGGTGGTGCAGGACTGTTCGGTCTACCGGCCGATGATGAGGGCCTGCTGGGGTCCGATGGTGAGGACGGGGCCGGAGAGGGTGCCGAGGCCGTCGACGGAGATGCGGCCGTCCCGGCAGTAAACGGTATAGCTGTGAGTATCGGTCGTGGAGACAGTGTCCCCGGAGGACTGGCTGCCGGTGTCGGAAGTGCCGGAATTACCGGAAGCGCTGTCCGAAGAACCCTGCCCCGGAACGGTAACCGACACAGCCTCCTTCCGCGAGTTGATCACCACGACGATCTCCTCGCAGGGGTCTCCGCCGGCATGTCCGGTCAGGCGCCAGGCCACGACTCCGTCAGGTGCATCCAGGAACTCCAGATGCTCCCGTACCAGGTCGGCGTCCCCGAGGCGGAAGGCGGGATGGGCCTTGCGCAGGGCGATAAGCCCGCGATAGTAGTCGTACAGGTCGGAGTAGCGGTTCTTGAAGGACCAGTCGATGGCGTTGATGGCGTCCGGGCTGTTGTAGCTGTTATGTACGCCCTGCTTGGTGCGGAAGAGCTCTTCGCCGGCGTAGATGAAGGGTATGCCCTGGGAGGTGAAGACCACGGTCTGGCCCAGTTTGTCCAGGCGCAGCAGCTCAGCCTCGGAGGCGCCGGGCAGGGTCGCGGTAAGGCGGTCGCGCAGGCACATGTCGTCGTGGCAGGAGATGTAGGATATCATCTGTGTAGGCTCAGAAGCCCAGCATGTATCGGAATAGTTGACCGCTGAGTAGTCCACGCCCGGATGCTGTATCGCTCCTACTACACCGAACTTGACGCTCTCCTCGAGGTCGGGCACTCCGCCGAGGAATCCGGCCTTGGAGTTGTCGCTGAACGGTCCGCGGAGGGCATCGCGCATCTCGTCGGAGAAGGCCGCGATACCGGGCATCTCCCAGGTATTGGCTTTCATGGCCAGCAGTGAGCCGTCGTAGAGGGGCGCCGAGGCTGCCCAGCCCTCGCCGTAGATGAGCACTGAGGAATCTATCTCGGAGACAGCCGCCCGTATCGCGTTCATCGTCTCTATATCGTGTATGCCCATCAGATCGAAGCGGAAGCCGTCGATGTGGTACTCCTCGACCCACCAGCATACGGACTCGACCATGAAGCGGCGCATCATCCCGCGGTCGGAGGCGGTCTCATTGCCGCAGGCTGAACCGTCAGCGAAGGAGCCGTCCTCCCTCATGCGGAAGAAGTAGCCGGGTACGGTCCGCTCGAAGGCCTGGGAGGCAGCGTCGGAGACATGGTTGTACACTACGTCGAGCACCACCCTGATGCCGGCCTTGTGCAGGGCCTGGACCATTTCCTTGAATTCCCTGATGCGGCAGGCAGGGTCGTAGGGGTCGGTGGAGTAGGAGCCGTCGGGCACGTTGTAGTTCACCGGGTCATAGCCCCAGTTGTAGACATTGTCCTCCAGACGGGTCTCGTCCACGGAGGCGTAGTCGAATGAGGGGAGGATGTGCACATGGGTCACGCCCAGTTCCACGAGGTGGTCCACTCCTGTACGCACGCCGCGGGGTCCGCGTGTTCCGCTCTCGGTCAGAGCCAGGAACTTGCCGCGGTGCTCAGGGGATATGCCGGAATTGCCGGAGATGGAGAAGTCCCTGTGGTGCATCTCATATACCACTGCATCGGCAAATGAGCAGAGCTCCGGGCGACGGTCCTCCGCCCAGCCCTCGGGGTCGGTGCTTCCGAAATCCACGACGGCAGCGCGCTGCCCGTTGACTCCCACCGCAGTAGCGAAGATGCCGGGAGTCTCCTCGAGCCACCGGCCTGAGACATTGACCCTGAAGGCGTAGAACCGGCCTTCGAGGTCTCCCTCGGCGACAGCGCTCCAGGAGCCGTCGGCGGCATTTTTATTCATCTCGATGATCTCGTAGGGCTGCCCCCCGAGACCCTCCTCATAGAGCAGGACGCGGGCGGAGTCAGCGGTCGGGGCCCATAGGGAAAAATGGGAACTGGCGGGGGTGTAGCGGAGTTCCTGGAGTGAGCCCTCCTTGGGAGGGAATTGTCCGGAAGAGGCGGTGCAGCCAAGCATCAGAGGGGCTGCGGCAAGGCTAAGGAGCCATGAGTGTAAACAACAGTGTTTCATATCGGTTAAATCGTTGTATGTCAAAAAGAGAAATCTAGGTGCAAATTTAGGAAATTTCTTGGATTAGGCACAATTATTGCTTGCACGGACTCAGAAAATTTTAAAAAGAGTTATTCAATATGCAGTATCTGAAAGTAGCGGCTGTCGCTCTTCTCGCGGTTCTGAGTTTAGCTTCGTGCAAGCAGAAAGCGGCAAGCCAGAAGGAGGCGGTGACATACCCGCTTCTGAGGGTTTCTCCTGAGGACAGGACTCTGTCCATCAGTTATTCAGCGGTAATAGAAGGTAAACAAGATGTGGAGGTGAGACCTCAGGTGTCCGGTTTTATCACCGATGTGTTGGTCAAAGAAGGAGCCAAGGTGAAGAAAGGTCAGACGCTGTTCGTCATTGACACGATTCCCTATGCGGCGTCTTACCGTCAGGCAAAGGCGGCAGTAGCCACAGCCGAGGCGCAGCTCGCCACAGCGCAGCTCTCACTCGAGGGCAGCGAGGACCTGTACGCCGACAAGGTCATCTCCGATTTCGAGCTCCAGACCGCCCGCAACTCGTACAACAGTGCGGTGGCGGCTCTCCGTCAGGCGGAGGCAGCCGAGGCCAGCGCGGCCCAGAACCTGTCCTACGCTATCGTCAAGAGCCCCGTCAACGGCTCGGCCGGCATGACTTCGATAAGGGTGGGCGCCCTGGTGAGCTCGGCCATGACAGAGCCTCTGATCAGCGTGTCCGACAATTCCGAGATGTACGTCTACTTCTCCCTGCCCGAGAAGGAGGTGCTCTCGATGACTCGCCAGTACGGTTCCATCGACAACACCATCGCTTCCTTCCAGCCCGTCACCCTGACTCTTACCGACCAGACCCTGTATGAGCGCGAGGGTCATATCGATGTCATCAGCCGCATCGTGGACAAGAGCACGGGTACAGTAAGCGTAAGGGCCGTCTTCGAGAATCCCGACGGACGCCTGATGAGCGGAAGCTCGGGCCGTGTGAACATCTCCTACGACAGGGACGGCTGCATCGTGATCCCCCAGACAGCCACATACGAGATTCAGGACAAGATATTCGTATATAAGGTAGTGGACGGAAAGGCCGTTTCCACCCAGATTACTGTTTTCAGAATCAATGACGGCAAGGAGTATATCGTAGAGAGCGGCCTCACCGCCGGTGACGTGATCGTGTCCGAGGGCGCGGGTCTGCTCAGGGAGGGCACACCCATCGCCGGTACTCCGGTTGAAGCCGGCTCTAACTCTAATAAAGGAGAATAAGAGATATGAATCTTAAAACATTCATCGACCGGCCCATCCTGTCGGTCGCCATATCCATCTTCCTGGTGCTGGTGGGTATCATCGGACTTGCGATGCTGCCTGTGGAACAGTACCCGGATATCGCACCGCCTACCATCCGTGTCTCCACCACATACAGCGGCGCCAACGCGACCGCCGTGCAGAATGCCGTGATCGCTCCCCTCGAGGAGGCCATCAACGGTGTGGAGAACATGACCTACATGACTTCCGAGGCAAGTAACTCGGGAAGCGCTTCCATCACAGTGTATTTCAAGCAGGGTGTAGACCCGGACATGGCTTCCGTGAACGTGCAGAACCGCGTGTCCAGGGCCACGTCCCTTCTTCCGGCCGAGGTTACCAGGGTCGGAGTCGAGGTGTCCAAGCGACAGAGCAGTACCCTGAAGGTGTTCGCCATCGTGTCGCCTGACGCCACATACGACGAGATATTCCTCACCAACTACCTTTCCATCAACGTAAAGCCTCAGATTCAGCGTATCTCCGGCGTCGGTGACTGTAACGTCATGGGCGGCGACTACGCCATGCGTATATGGATGAAGCCCGACCTGATGGCCCGCTACGGACTGGTGCCCAGCGATGTGAGCGCGGCCCTCTCCAGCCAGAACATCGAGGCTTCCACAGGTGCTATCGGTGAGAACTCGGACAATGCCTTCCAGTACACCCTCCGCTACAAGGGACGTCTGTCCACCGAGGAGGAGTTCGGCGAGATAGTAATCAGGGCATACGAGGATGGCCGTGTCCTCAAGCTCAAGGATATCGCCGATATACAGCTCGGCGCGTTGTCCTACAACTACGAGGGACGTGTGAAGGGCGCCCCCGGTGTGAGCTGTATGATCAACCAGACTGCCGGAAGTAACGCCAACGAGATTATCAAGGAGATAGACGCCTACCTGGAGACAGTGAAGGCCGACCTGCCCAAGGGCGTGGAACTCGTGGACATCATGAGTACCAAGGACTTCCTCGATGCCTCCATCAACGAGGTGATCAAGACCCTCTTCGAGGCCATCCTCCTCGTGGTCCTCGTGGTGTATGTCTTCCTGCAGAGCCCCCGTTCCACGATTATTCCTACGATAAGTATCTTCGTATCGCTGATTGCGACCTTCGCCTTCCTGGTGGTCGCCGGCTTTACCATCAACCTCATCACCCTCTTCGCGCTGATCCTGGTAATCGGTACTGTGGTGGATGACGCGATCATCGTGGTGGAGGCGGTGCAGGCCCGGTTCGACATGGGCTACCGCTCGCCTTACAAGGCGGCTGTGGACGGTGTCGGCGGTGTGGCCGCAGCCGTAATCTCCGCTACCCTGGTCTTCATGGCCGTGTTCGTGCCCGTATCCTTCCTGGGCGGTACCTCCGGTCTGTTCTACAAGCAGTTCGGACTGACCATGGCCGCAGCCGTGGGATTCTCCGCCCTGAACTCCCTGACCCTCTCGCCCGCCCTCTGCGCCATCATTCTCAAGCCCAACGAGATCGTGGCCCCCGGCGAGAAGCCCAAGCAGTTCTCCACCCGCTTCAGAATAGCCTTTGAGACCGGCTTCGGCCGTTTCATCAACAAATACAAGCTCGGAGTCAAGTTCTTTATCCGCCACAAGTGGGTAGGCGTAGCCTCCCTAGTAGTGGCAGGCGGCCTCCTTGTGTACTTCATGGCCACCGCCAAAACCTCCCTCGTCCCCAACGAGGATACCGGCTCGCTCTTCATCAGCGTGGACGCAGCGCCCGGTACTACCCTGGCCGAGACCAACGACATTCTCTCCGAGATGCAGAGGAGTATCAGCGATATCGAGGAGATCCAGACCTACAACCAGGTGGCCGGTTTCTCCTTCTCCGGAAGCGGCGCCTCCCACGCCATGATGATGGTCCGTCTCAAACCCTGGGACCAGCGTGAGGGCAAGGAGCACAGCAATACAGCCGTCATCGAGAAGATATACGCCAACACTGCCCACATCACCAACGCCCAGATCTTCATCTTCGCACCTCCCATGATCTCCGGTTACGGTACAGGTAACAGCTTCTTCGTCGACCTGCAGGACCGTTCGGGCCGCGGTATCGACGCCCTGGAGACAGTTACCCATCAGTTCATCGACGCCCTCAACCAGAGGCCCGAGGTGCAGATGGCCTACACCTCCTTCAGCTCCAACTTCCCTCAGTACGAGCTGGATGTGGATGCCGCCAAGTGTATCCGCGCCGGTACTACCACAGACGCAGTGCTCTCGGTTATCTCCGGTTACTACGGCAGTATGTACGTGTCGAACTTCAACCGCTTCACCAAGCTTTACCGTGTCATGCTCCAGGCTCCCACCGAGTACAGGGATGACATGCAGTCGCTCGATGACGTCTATGTCAGGACATCCGGCGGTATGGCCCCTGTAAGCCAGTTCGTCACCATGCGCAAGATCTACGGCGCCGAGGTGCTCAACCGCTTCAACATGTTCACCTCCATCACCGTACAGGGTATGCCCAACCCGGGCTACAGCTCCGGTGACATCATCGCCGCCATCCAGGAGGTCAGCCAGGAGGCCCTGCCTACCGGTTTCGGCTACGAGTTCTCGGGTATGACCCGTGAGGAAGCGGAGCTGGCGGACTCCAACACCACCACCATCGTGTACGTAATCTGCGTGATCTTCATCTACCTGATCCTCTGCGGTATGTACGAGAGTCTCTTCCTGCCCTTCGCAGTGCTCTGCTCAGTGCCTTTCGGTCTGATGGGCAGCTACCTCTTCACGCACCTCTGGGGTCTTGAGAACAACATCTACACCCAGGTCGGAATGGTCATGCTGATCGGACTGCTGGCCAAGACAGCGATTCTGATTACCGAGTACGGAACCCAGCGCCGCAAGAGGGGCATGTCCCTGAGCGCCGCCGCCCTCTCCGCAGCCGGTGTCCGTCTCAGACCTATCCTGATGACCGTGCTCACCATCATCTTCGGTATGCTGCCTCTGGTCATGGCCCACGGAGTAGGTGCCAACGGTTACCGTTCCCTCGGCGTGGGTGTCGTAGGAGGTATGATCATCGGAACCATCGCCCTTATGTTCATCACACCTATGTTCTTCGTAGTCTTCCAGTACGTGGAGGAGAAGGTAATGGGTAAAAGAAAGGAGGAAAGAGAAGCATCATTATGAGAAAGATAATACTTACAATAGCCGCGGTGGCAGTGGTCAGCAGCTGCTCCATCTACCGCAAGTACCAGAGGCCTGAGGATGTAGTTCCCATGGACAGCCTCTACCGCGCGGAGCTGGTCTCCCCCGAAGAGGATGCCCGGGCCGCGGAGGACAGCACTTCCTTCGGGTATATGCCATGGGAGGAAATGTTCACCGATCCCTACCTGCAGGAACTCATCCGCACCGCTCTGGACAACAATACTGACCTGCTCAGCGCCGCTCTCAGAGTGGAGCAGGCCCAGGCCCGTCTGAAAGCCTCGAAGTGGGCTTATTCCCCTTCGCTGAACCTCGGCCCTCAGGGCGGATACAACTACACCCTTGCCGACAATCAGGGCAATGTCACCACCACCGGAACCTGGACCTACAATGCCGGACTCTCCGTCAGCTGGGACATCGACCTCTTCGGCTCGCTGCTCAACGCCAAGCGCGGAGCTCAGGCTGCCCTTCTCCAGCAGGAGGCTTACCGTCAGGCAGTCCGCTCCCAGCTCATCGCCACAGTGGCCAATGCCTATTATTCCCTGCTGATGCTGGACGAACAGGTCCGTGTCAGTGAGGAGAATGTGACCCTCTGGGCGGAGCAGATAAGGTCCATGGAGGCAATGCTCAAGGTCGGCCGTGTCAATGAGAATGCAGTCACCCAGTCCCGCGCCCAGCTCTACGGCCTGGAGGCTTCACTGGCAGATATGAAGCGCCAGCGTCAGGAGGCGGAGAACGCCCTCTGCTCCATCCTCGGCTCAGTGTACACTGAGATAGAGAGAGGCACTCTCGACGAGCAGACGCTGCCTCAGGACTTCTCAGTGGGAATTCCTCTGGAACTGCTCTCCAACCGTCCCGATGTCTATCAGGCAGAGATGGCTCTGGCAAGTGCCTACTATTCGACCAACCAGGCCCGTTCCGCCTTCTATCCCAGCCTGACCCTCTCGGGCAGCGCCGGATGGACCAACAGTGTAGGACAGGCGATTCTCAACCCCGGCGGTCTGATCGTATCGGCCCTGGCCCAGCTCGCCCAGCCCATATTCAACAAGGGTCAGCTGACCTCCAACCTGCGTGTGGCCAAGGCAGAGGAGGAGATAGCCAGACTCACCTACAAGCAGACCCTGCTCAATGCCGGCGAGGAGGTCAACAACAACCTCTACGCCCTAGAGATCTACGACGAGATGCTTCAGAAGCACCAGTCCCAGCTCAACGACCTTCAGCGTACCGTCGAGACAGCGGAGTCCCTTTATCAGAGGAGTACGAAGATGACCTACCTCGAGGTGCTCACGGCCCGCCAGTCCCTGCTTTCGGCCCAGCTCAACGTCATCTCCGACAAGTATCAGCTGCTGCAGACTACGGTCAACCTCTACCGCTCGCTCGGCGGAGGCAGACAGTAACCAAGGCATCATATATGGCAATATGAGACGAATAGATATTATCCTGACAGCCGTCGCCGCACTCGCGGTGGCGGCTTCTTGCAATGACAGCACCGTCCCCTCCCCCTACGGCCCCGTGCCCACGGAGGCTCAGGTCCAGTGGCAGAGGATGGAGTACTACATGTTTGTGCATTTCGGCCCCAACACGTTTACGGACAGCGAGTGGGGGACAGGGGAGGAGGACCCGGACGTCTTCGCTCCCACGGACCTGGACTGTGAGCAGTGGGCCCGCATCGCCCGGGAGGCCGGGATGAAGGGCATCATCCTCACGGCGAAGCACCACGACGGCTTCTGCCTGTGGCCCAGCAAATACAGCCGCCATACCGTGGTTCAGAGCGCCTGGCGGAACGGTCAGGGCGACGTGCTCCGCGAGCTGGCGGATGCCTGTGAGAAGTACGACCTCCGCCTGGGAGTCTACATCTCGCCCTGGGACCGCAATCATCCCGCCTACGGCACCGAGGCCTACAATGAAATCTTCGCCGGCTGCATTACCGAAGTGCTGACTGAGTACGGCGACATCTTCGAGCTCTGGTTTGACGGAGCGGATGACGGGGAGGGCGACGCCCCGAGCCGCTACCGCTGGAACTATTTCAACGCCACTGCCCACACCCTCAATCCGGACCTGGTGATATTCAGCGACGTCGGCCCCGGCTGCCGCTGGATAGGCAATGAGCGTGGATATGCCGGAGAGACCAACTGGTCCCGCCTCGACCCAGCCGGATATGCCCCCGGCCGTCTGGCCCCTTCCCGCGACACCCTTAGCTGCGGCAATGTGCACGGTTCTCAGTGGATACCCGGAGAAGCCGACGTGTCGATCCGTCCCGGCTGGTTCTATTCCCCCTCGACCGACAGCCTGGTCAAGAGTGTGGACGAGCTGATGGAGATCTACTACGCTTCGGTGGGCCGCAACGCCAACCTCCTGCTCAACGTGCCTCCGGATCGCCGCGGCCGCATCCATCCCGCCGATTCGGCCCGTCTGATGGAGTTCCGCGATGCCAGGACCGAGGCCTTCCATGCCGATTATGCCAAGATGTCGCGGGCCTATTCCGAGTCGGTCCGTGCCAATTCTCCCAAATATGCCGCCGCGAATGCTGTGGACGGCCGCTACTCCACCTACTGGGCTACGGACGACAGCGTCACCTCCGCCTCCTTCACCGTGTATTTCCGCAGGGACAGGGAGGTCAGCAAGGTGCTGCTGCAGGAGTATATCCCCCTGGGACAGAGGGTCAAGGAGTTCAGCGTGGAGTGCCGTCTGGGCGATACCGGCGAGTGGAAGGAGGTCTGCCGCGGCACGACTATAGGCTATAAGCGGATCATGCGGTTCGACCCGGTCATGGCGTCGGAGGTAAGGTTCAATATCATAGACTCTTACGCCTGCCCGCTGATCAGCAACGTCTCGATATATTGACGCCCTGTCGGTCTTTTGTGACATTGTGGCACTGACGGGCGGGTGTGGTATCGGTTTTGCAGAGGAGTAAGTCAGGAATTAAAAATTTTAAAACATTACTACCATGATTACCGAAAAATTACAGAATGCGATCAATGATCAGATAATCGCAGAGATGTGGTCGGCCAACCTCTACCTTTCCATGTCTTTCTATCTTGAGAAAGAGGGTTATGACGGAATGTCACACTGGATGAAGAGACAGTCTCAGGAAGAGCTCGAGCATGCCTACGATATGGCATCGTTCCTCCAGAAGAGGGGCGGCACCGCCAAGGTCAGCATGATCGACGTAGTGCCTCAGGGCTGGGGCAGCGCAGAGGCTCTCTTCAAGCATGTCTATGAGCACGAGTGCCATGTGACTGCTCTTATCGACAAGATCGTGGACATCGCCCGCGAGGAGAAGGACAAACCCTCCGAGGACTTCTTCATGGGTTACATCCGCGAGCAGGTCGAGGAGGAGGCTACCGCCCTCTCCATCTACGAGAAGGTTCAGCGTGCCGGTGAGGCCGGTCTCGTAATCCTGGACAGCAAGCTCGGTGAGCGCAAATAGTCCCGGCGGACAGTAAAAGAAATAAGGGCTGACCCTTCCAGGGCCGGCCCTTTTTCGTATCATCAGTCGTGTTTTTTGGCCGGGAGGCGGCCGGAGCGGCGCAAGGCGTCGTCGATGAGCCACTGGAGCTGGCCGTTGATCGAGCGGAACTCGTCGGCGGCCCATTTCTCCAGGGCTTCCATCGTCTCAGCGTCTATGCGGAGTACGAAACTCTTGGTTTTTGACTGCTCTTTTGCCATCCTGTTTCTATCGTTTTACTGGTAGAGCGAACCGGTGTTGAGCACGGGCTGTGCGGCCTCGTCGGCGCAGAGGACCACGAGCAGGTTGCTGACCATGGCGGCCTTCTTGGCCTCGTCCAGCTCTACGATATCCTTGTCGTTTATCTCCTTGAGGGCCATCTGCACCATGGATACGGCGCCCTCGACTATCTTCTCGCGGGCGGAGATGATGGCTTCGGCCTGCTGGCGGCGGAGCATGACTGCGGCGATCTCGGGGGCGTAGGCGAGGTAGTTGATGCGGGCCTCGAGCACCGAGATGCCGGCCATCTCCAGGCGCTCGTTGAGTTTCTCGACCAGCTCGCTGTTGATGGTGTCGCCTCCGCTGCGCAGGGTAATGGTGTCGGCCTCTTCCATGCCGAGGTTGTCGTAGGCGTAGTTGCCGGCCACCTGGCGCAGGGCCGCGTCGCTCTGTACGCGGACGAAGGACTCGAGGGCTGTCATTATGCCGGTATTGCCGGCGGCGATGTTCTGGGTGTCTATCTCGAAGATGGCCTTGTAGACGTCCTCGACCTTCCAGACGAGGATGAGACCTACGAGGATGGGATTGCCGTTGCGGTCATTGACCTTGATGGGGTCCACGTTGATGTTGCGGGCGCGGAGCGAGACTTTCTTCTTGGAGTAGAAGGGATTGACCCAGAAGAAGCCGGTGCGGGTGAAGGTGCCGCGGTATTTGCCGAAGAAGACCATGGCCCTGGCCTGGTTCGGCTCGAGTATCATGAGGCCGATGAGGAGTACGGGTGCGACGATGATCAACAGGACTGCGAAGATGCAGAGAGTGTTGTAGATGGAGTTCCCGAGTTCAGCTTTGTTTACCTCGGAGTAGATGATCAGTGCGATGCAGGCGGTTAGGAGCAGGACGCTGACGAATATCATCAGAAATCCGCTGCAGGCACGTCCCTGGAAGGGAGTGTCCTTTGTCAGTTTGGAGTCGGAAGGGGTTTTCATGGCTTGTGTGATATTAAAATGATATCACAAAGATATTGGACATTTCTGTAATTTCCAAATTTTTTCAGCAATATCCGGAAATGTAATGGAAATTTAAAATTGTTAATCTGTAAAATATGATATATTTGCGCCTTGAAAAGTTACAGTTTAATCTCAAACAAAATGAATTTCAAAAAAGTACTTTTGGCGTTAGCCGCTTCCGGAGCACTCCTTCTGACCTCCTGCCAA
>DVHI01000067.1 GCA_018712275.1 Candidatus Coprenecus avistercoris
CCATGAAAGTACTCGAAGCCCTGCCTTCATCCGGCAAACGGGACTATCTCCTGGCCATAGCCCACTCCCGTAATGGAAACGAACGCCGGGCCGTAGAATGCTTCGTTAACTCCATCAGTCAGGACCCCTCAATGGCATTCAGAGGAAATTTAGATCCGGAAATCAGCAGACTAATAGAGAAATACAATCTTTTATCAGCGATGTAGCGTAAATTTTTTAAAGTTTTTTTTGGTAGATAAAAAATATGCTCTATATTTGCATCCGCAAAAGCAAGGGAGCATAGCTCAGTTGGTTTAGAGCGTCTGCCTTACAAGCAGAGGGTCGGGGGTTCGACTCCCTCTGCTCCCACTGAAAAAGAAGCAGTTACAGAGATGTGACTGCTTCTTTCGTTTTATTCCTTCCCCTGCCTTCGGGGCAGGCCTCCTAAAGCATGGGTTTCAGGAGGCCGAACATCAGAAGGGCTACCAGGAGGGTTACAACGATGTTGAAGCCCTGGGCGATAAGAAAGGCATAGAGGGGACGGCGGTTCTCCTTGCCGAAGATATCCTTGAAGCGGGTTTCAAGACCGATGCAGACGAAGGCTATGCTGAAGAGGGTATTCTGGAAACCTTTGGTGACTGCTCCTACGGTCTTGGCGGTGGCCTCATCCATGCAGAAACTGAATACTATGGACGCCAGTATGAAACCTACCACGAACTTGGGAAAACGGTCCCAGATGACCTTGGCCGTGACCTTTTCCTGCTGACCGGAGGGAGTGCCCCGGTAGGACCACAGCAGGGAGATAATGAAGGCTGCTACTCCGAGCAGGACATTCTGCGAGGACTTGACGATAACGGCGGTTTTGGCCGCGGTCTCCCCTATCAGTGTTCCGGAGGCGGCAACAGCCCCGGTGGTGTCAATCGTGCCGCCGAGCCATGCTCCCGCCACTTCCTCATTGAGCCCCATCACCCTCGAGAGCCAGGGCAGCAGGTACATCATCGGAATGGCGATGATCAGCACTAACGAGATAACGTATGAAAGCTTCTTATTATCTCCCTTGATGACCCCGCAGGTGGCGATGGCCGCCGAAACGCCGCAGATGGACACAGCCGAGGAGAGCATTGTCCCCATCTCCGGATCTATCTTCATCCTCCGGCAGAGCCAGAATGCAAAGTACCACACCGTGAAGACCACTATCAGCGACTGGGCCAGCCCGTATGCCCCCGATTCGAGTACCTCCTTGAACAGGATGGTGGAGCCTAGGCAGATGATACCTATCTTTATATAGAACTCGCTCTGTATGGCGGCCTTCATCCACTGCGGCACTCCCACGGTATTGCTTATCAGCAGGCCGAGGATGACCGAGAAAAATACCGGTTCCAGTCCCAGCTCCTTGAAGAACGGCACGGCGGCCAGGAGCTGCGCCCCGAAAGTCAGGAGGAATATCACCAGCAGTGAAAGGAATATCCCTCTGAGCGGACGGCGCAGGGCTGCGGAGGTCGCGTATGTGAGAATCAGGATGAATACGAACATGTACAGGGCTGAGAGCCAGCTGTCGGCGGTGCCTATGGTCTTGGGCATTTGTGGCATCGAGGAGGGAAAAGCGGCCGCGAGGGCGAGGATGACGGCCCCGGCGATGACGATAATCCAGTCCTCAGATGTGAATTGTCTGAGCCATTTTTTCATATCTGTCGAATTTTGAGGCGGCAAAGATAGTCAAACTTGGATAAATCATCGTATCTTTGTTCCCCAAAGTGTGAAAAACAGCGCTATGAGACAGATAATAACCCACTTCACCGACGATGACCTGTACAAGTTCACGATGTGCTGCGCGGTCATTGACAATTTCCCTAGAGCCCAGGTAAAATACTCATTCACAGACCGTGACGATACTATCTACCCTGCCGGCTTCTCCGACGAGCTTTCCAGACAGATTGCCGCTCTTGAGGATGTCATCATCACTCAGGAGGAAATAGACTTCATGAAGCGCAGGTGCAGCTACATCCCGGGATGGTTCTACAACTATCTGAAGGGCTACCGCTTCGACCGCCGGTGGGTGCAGGTGAGACAGGATGAGGCCGGACACCTCGAGATAGATATCGAGGGCAGCTGGGCCGACACCATTCTGCTGGAAGTGAAGATTCTGGCCATCATATCGGAACTTTTCTACATCTTTACCGGGGAGTGCCGCAATTTCAACTACAGCGCATATTATGACAGGACATACCGCAAGGCGGAGCGGCTGCTGGGAGCCGGCTGCGTATACAGCGATTTCGGCACACGGCGCAGGGCATCGTTCGAGGCTGAGGACACAGTCGTAAGGGCTATGAAGGACTGCGCGCTGAGCCGTGAGTGGCCAGGCCGGTTCGTCGGCACAAGCAATGTCTATCTGGCCATGAAATACGACCTCATCCCCGTAGGGACCATGGCACACGAGTTCATCTGCGCCATAGGAGGTATGTACGGTCCCCAGATGGCCAACCACATAGCCATGGACTGCTGGCGCAACACTTTCAGGGGAGCTCTCGGAACCTTCCTCTACGACAGTTTCGGCTGGGACATATTCAGCCTGAATTTCTCCGAAGACTTCGCCAACCTCTTCAAGGGCCTGAGGGTCGACAGCGGGGACAACCGGGAACAGCTCATGCGGATAGTGGACAAATACCGCTCTCTCGGCATCGACCCGCGCACAAAGCAAGTGATATTCAGCAACGCGCTGGACGTTGACCACGCCCTTGAGATTCAGAGCTACGCCGTAGACTACTGCCAGCCGTCGTTCGGTATCGGCACCCATTTCACCAACGATTTCGAAGGTGTAAGGCCCATGAACATCGTCATAAAGCTCATTGCCGCCAAAATCACCGAATCCTGGTCTTTCTACAACGACACATGCAAGATCAGCGAGGACACCGGCAAGCACACCGGTCACCCCGAAGTCGTACGGCGTTTCATGCAGGCCCTCAATTTCAAGCAGCAATAAGCGTAATATATGTCAAGTTCCGTCAGAACCAACTTTATATACAAGAGCATACTCACAGTATCCACTTACATAATAGGGCTGATTACATTTCCCTATATCACCCGAGTTCTGGGAGTAGAGAAGCTGGGTCTGGTCAACTTCGTAGACAATACCGTCAATTATTTCCTGCTCTTCGCCACCATGGGCATATCTATCCTTGGAGTAAGGGAAACCGCATCCGGCAGGGCTGATCAGCAGAAACTGAACTCCGTCTTTTCCGGTATCCTTGGTATGAACATGCTGTTCACTATAGGAGTACTGGCCGTCTACGTTGCAAGTATCCT
>DVHI01000068.1 GCA_018712275.1 Candidatus Coprenecus avistercoris
TATCCCTCGATGCGATGGACGAGATGATGCGCATGATGGGATCCGACTTCCGCTCCACCATGAACTGGGTGGGCAATGACCGCTACATCAGCCGCGTGAAGCTCTATCCGGGCACAGATCCCGCCTCCCTGGAGGACGCCCTCACGGCCGTGGAGGACAAATACCTGCCCCTGGAGGACCTGAAATCCGCAGGCGTGGACATCCACTATACCCTGTCCCCGCTTACCGCAGAACACTCCTCGTCCCCCGGCACCAAGAGGACCAACCTCATTCTCGGAGTGGTGGCGGCCGCCCTGATTCTCGCATCGGTATTGAACTACATCATGATTGTCATCTCCTCCCTGCTCGGCAGGGCCAAGGGACTGGCCGTGCGCCGCTGCTACGGAGCCGGAAACGGCAGCATCATGGGCATTGTATTCAAGGAGACCCTCATCAACCTTGCAGTGTCCCTCGTATTGGCAGTACTGCTTATCCTTGCCCTCCGCAACCCGATAGAGTACGTACTGACCACCTCCCTCGGAGCATTGTTCTCCCCCCAGAGCCTGTGGGTGCTGATACTTACCGTTGCCGTCGTACTGCTCATTGCCGCCTGGATTCCCGGACGGGCCTTCCAGAGCATCCCCATCGCAGTGGCATTCCGCAACTATGTTGACAACAAGAAAATATGGAAGCGTACCCTGCTTTTCCTCCAGATAGTGCTCGCATCATTGCTCATATCACTGCTCAGCCTGATTGCCATGCAGTACAACCGGTGGGTCAATGACGATCCCGGATTTGACTACGAGCGTCTGGTAGGTTGCCCCATGTCAGGTGTTCCGTATTCTACCCGCAACGCCCTGCTGCAGAGCGTGAGCAGCGTTCCCGGAGTCGAGATTGCCGGCACGGCGGACGAGACCATGCTGTTCGGCTGCAGCGGAAACAATGTGTACATGCCCGGAGAGAGCGAGGAGCTTTTCAATGTCGGCGACCTATACTCGGCCAACGGCAACTGGAGTGAGCTCTTCGGCATCGACATCATCGAGGGCCGCAACTTCTCCACACCCAAGGAAGTAATGGTAGACGAGAACTTTGCCAAGCGTCTCAGCGAACTGCGCGGATGGACTGACGGAGTCATCGGCAAGCAGATACTGATGTCGGAGCACAGTGAGAGCGGCGATGATGTATTCACCATTGTGGGCGTGTTCGAGGATGTCCGCGTCGGCACTGTCGTGTACGAGGACACCCGGCCCAACATATTGTTCTACAACGAGAACCCTTGCGAATATCTGATAATCAAGGTCTCCTCCATGACTCCGGAGGTACTGTCCGGCATACAGAGCGCGCTGGACGGCGTGGAGCCTGACCGCTACGAGCTCATGACATACACATCGGCCATCTACGATGCCTACCAGCCCGCCAGGACCATACGCGAGTCTATTCTCGCGGCAGGTGTGGTGACAGTGCTGATAGCCCTGTTCGGTCTGATAGGATATACCGCTGACGAGACCGGACGCAGACGCAAGGAAGTGGCCCTGCGCAAGATCAACGGAGCACAATCAGGACAGATTATAGGTATCTTTATCCGCGATATAGGACGGCTGGCAGTCATAGCAGTGATAGTGGGATGCGTGGGATCATACTTCGTATTTGACCTGTTGCTGCAGTCATTCGAAGTGAAGGCGACGGCTCCTGTATGGCTGTTCATAGCCGTAGCCATAGCACTGCTGGCAGTACTTGCCGCCGTGGTCATCGCCCGCTGCTACGATATAGCCAGGAGCAACCCGGCTGACTCCCTGCGGGCCGAATGATATTGATTTTCGGAATTTAAATTACACATTTAAAATATGAGACTCAAATTCAACAGACACAAAACCTTCTCCACCGTCCTCAACGTCATAGGACTGACCCTGGCATTCTCGGTCTTCCTGATACTGACGGTACAGGTGGTGTATGACACCAGGTACGACCTGAACTACCCGGACACGGACAAAATCGTAAGGCTGGAATACTCCGACCCTACTTCGCCGGGCGTTTACGGAGTGCAGCTGTCCAGACCTTTCATAGAACATCTGAAGACTTTCTTCCCTCAGGCGGAGGCTGTATCCTGCTACTGGTACTACAAGAACGGCAACCGCAGTCCGTTCAAGGAGGCCAATACCGAGACACCGGGCATCATGCTGCGGTACACCCAGACCGACTTCGACCTGCTTCGGGTATTCCCGTTCGAGTTCATCGAAGGCGACACCTCCGGTTACCGGGCTCCCGGCACAGCGGTCATCTCCCAGAAAGCGGCGGACAAGGTCTTCGGCAGCCAGTCTCCCGTGGGCAAGGACATCCAGTTCGACATCAAGAGCGGAGACGGCAGTTCCTGGCGCATCGTAGCAGTGTACAAGGACTTCCCGGACAACTCCAGCATGGACAACGACCTGCTGCTCAATTTAGGCGACTACTCCATGACCAACTATTCGGAATGGAGCTATCCCTGCTACATGAAGATGAACACCTTCGAGGGCGTAGAGCCGCTGCTGGACTCGCTCGGGGCCGTGATGTTCGGTGAGGATTCGGAATTTAAGGATCAGGTTGACTTCCGTCTGAGCCACCTGCATGACGCCTACTACGCCCGCGACGTGGAAGGAGACAACATGGCCAAGGGCAACCGCTCCACCACCATGACCCTGCTCACCGTCTCGATACTGGTGCTGCTGATAGCGATTATCAACTTCGTCAACTTCGCCATGGCCTCCGTGCCCTTCAGTATCAAGAGCATCAACACCCGCAGAGTCATCGGCTCGACCCGCGGACAGCAGATATGGGCACAGCTCTGGCGGGCCCTCGGACTGGTGCTGCTGGCCTTTGCCCTGAGCGTGGGCATGATGTCCCTTGCGGCCACCTCCTCCATCGCCTCCAACATATCCGGCTCGCTCCGGGTTGCGGACAACCTGCCGATTATCCTTATAGGCTTAGGCGTGGCCGTAGTCACCGCATTCATCGCCGGTATCTTCCCGGCCCGCTACAGCACCTCCTTCAATCCGGCCATGGTCCTCAAAGGCTCCTTCTCCCTCTCGGCCAAGGGCCGCAAGATGCGCTCGGTCCTCGTGGGCTTCCAGTACGTCATCTCCTTCATCCTGATACTCTGCTCGCTGTTCATCACAGTGCAGATCAAGTACATGAAGGGCTACGACATGGGCTTCGACCGGGAGCAGACCGTGGAGTTCTTCGTAAGCAGCAAGATAGGAAACAGCCGCGAGACCCTCAGGCAGATGCTCATGGAGAATCCCAATATCACCGATGTAACATTTGCCGGCAACCAGGTAGTATCCCAGGGCAAGATGGGCTGGGGACGCACGTATCAGGGTCAGAGAGTGCAGATGGACTGCCTACCCGTAGACCCCAACTTCATCTCGTTCTTCGGGATGGAAATAGCAGAAGGCCGCGACTTCACCGAGTCGGACAACCTGAACCCCAACGGCACATTTATCGTCAACCAGGCCTTCATGGCCAAATACCCCTTCCTCCGCCTCGGCCTGAAATTCACCGGACATAAGAGCGATGACATGCCCGCCGAGATAGTCGGCATAGTCAAGGACTTCAACTTCCAGCCCCTGCAGTACAGCGTGGCCCCCATAGTACTCTACAACTTCGGTTCCGAGCCCTGGTGGCCCCTGACCGTCGGCTACGCCAAAGTCCTGCCCGGCAACGTCCAGGAGACCTTCAAGTTCATCCGGGAGAAATGCGCCGAGCTGGACCCCACATTCGATACCTCCTCCATGGGCCTGTACTTCATGGATGAGGGCATCGGAAGGCTCTACGAGAAAGAGGACAACCTCAACCGCCTGATCACCACCGCAGCATTGATTTCCCTGCTGATATCCGTCATCGGCATCCTCGGCCTCGTCTACTTCGAGACCCAGTTCCGCCGCAAGGAGATAGCCGTACGCAGGGTACACGGCGCATCGGTAGGCGAGATCCTCGCGATGCTCAACCGCTACTACCTCATCATCACCCTCGTATGCTTCGTAGTGGCCGTGCCCGTCGCCATAGTCATCATCCGCTCCTGGGTAGCCGCCTTCCCCTACCAGAGCCCCGTGCCGGTATGGATATTCCTCGCCGCACTGCTCATCATCGGCCTGATCACCATAGTGACAGTCACCCTGCAGAGCCGCCGCGCCGCACTGCGCAACCCCATTGACTCCATTTCCAATGAATAACATATTTTAAGTGAAAACCAATTAAATTACAAACCGTTATGATACACGTAGAAAACTTAAGCAAGGTGTTCCGCACCGAAGAAATCGAAACCGTAGCCCTCAACAACGTCTCCTTCGACATCAAGCAGGGCGAATTCGTAGCAGTCATGGGCCCATCCGGCTGCGGCAAATCCACCCTCCTCAACATCCTCGGCCTCCTCGACAACCCCACCTCGGGCAAGTACGAGCTCCTCGGCAAGGAAGTAGGCTCGCTGAAAGAGAAAGAGCGCACCCAGTACCGCAAAGGCAACATCGGCTTCGTATTCCAGAGCTTCAACCTCATAGACGAACTGAACGTCTTCGAGAACGTGGAGCTGCCCCTCATCTACATGAAGATCAAGGCCTCCCAGCGCAAGCAGATGGTCAACGACATCCTCAAGCGCATGAACATAGCCCATCGCGCCTCCCACTTCCCCCAGCAGCTCTCCGGAGGTCAGCAGCAGAGGGTGGCCATCGCCCGCGCCGTCATCGCCAACCCCAAGCTCATCCTCGCCGACGAGCCCACCGGTAACCTCGACTCCAAGAACGGCAAAGAGGTAATGGAGCTCCTCACCGAACTCAACCGCGAAGGCACCACCATCCTCATGGTGACCCACTCCATCAAGGACTCCAGCTACGCCCAGCGCGTCATCAACCTCTTCGACGGAAACATCGTCACCGACGTCAAGAACGAACTCTAGAACTCAAGTCTGATCTCATAACCTACCTTTCCAGGCCGGGCGCAGCAGGACACCATCCTCCGCGTCCGGCCTTTTTCACATCACACAAGCTGAGCATTAAGCATTACCGCTCCACATCTTCAGAATTTTTCCTGTCCAGTCGGCAAGGAACAAAGGAAGGTTGATGATTGCCCCGTCCTGCTTCAGGTTATTCATGGAAAAGCGCAAAGCCAGCCCGGGAGCGAAACGGTCGATATATATGCCGAGACTTTTGCCACTTAGGCGGGTACCGGATTTAACCTCTACCGGAAGTATCGAGGTGTTGTACTGCAGCAGGAAATCCACCTCGGCAGTGGCCTCTGATGTCCAGTATCTCGGCGTTACATCAAAATTCGCTGCGAGGGACAGCAGCACCATATTCTCCGCCATCGCACCTTTGAACTCGGTATAAAGCGAATTTTCCGTCCAGAACACTTCCACTGGAAGTTGTGCCATGACGCGCAGCAGGCCCCCGTCGCACAAGTAGATTTTAAACGCCGAAAGATCATCGTATGCGCGCAGCGGCAGACCTGGTTTGGAAGAGCAGAAGATCCGGTATATCATGCCTGCGTGTTCCAACCACAACAGCGCATCCTCATATTCCCGTGCCCGCGCTCCTGTTTTTACAAGTTTATAGATAAATTTCCTGTTTTCCTTGGTTAATTGGGACGGTACGGAATTCCAGATGGCTGCAATACGTGGAATATCTTTTCCCGGAGCATGCTTGGCGAAGTCCAGCGAATAAGCTGTCAGAATGGATTTCTGAATATCTTCAATCTCTTTTATACCACGTTTTTCAAGCATTGCGGTGACTGCGGCCGGCATGCCTCCGCATACCTGATAACGGCGATAAGCCTCCCCGATACGTCCCATGGCGATTTCCGGCAGAGGAGCAATTTCCGTCAGACTCTCCAGGTATTCGTACATTTGCGGTGTGTCAGCGCGAAGAAATTCACGGAAAGTAACCGGATACATCCGCAGGAAATCAACTTTGCCGACGGGGAATGAGTCCCCCCGCGAGAGTGACACCCCAAGAAGAGATCCTGCTGCAAGGATGTGGTATTCCGGAGCCTCTTCACAGAAATATTTTAAACTGTTCAAAGCCTTGTTGCTCTGCTGAATCTCGTCGAAAATAATTAACGTCTGTCCAGACTCGACAGGACAATCCGTATAGAGCCGCAG
>DVHI01000069.1 GCA_018712275.1 Candidatus Coprenecus avistercoris
CTTGTCGGGAGCAAGCCTGCCGTAATAAATGAGACGGTAGAGAAACTTCACGCACAATTCCCCGATATAAAAATTATAGGATATCGTGACGGGTACCTTAAGACCTCTGAAGAGAAAGAAGCTCTGCTCAATGATATATGTGGAAAGAAGCCCGATATCGTATTCGTAGCCATGGGTTCTCCGAAACAGGAATTGCTCATGGAAGAGATGCAGAAAAGGCATCAGGCCATATATCAGGGTCTTGGAGGCAGTTTTGATGTATACACCGACCACGTGGAGCGTGCTCCAAAATGGTGGCTGGACCACAATCTGGAATTCGCCTACCGCCTTATCCGGCAGCCCAAGCGCGTCGGACGGCAGATCCATTTGGTGAGATTCGCATGGTGGCTTGTAATCAAGAAATTCAAATAGGTCAATTTATGAAAAGCGTAATGCTCACCTTCGGCACCCGCCCGGAGGCCATCAAGATGGCCCCTCTGGTAAGGGAATTCCGGAAGTATCCTGAAAAATTCAAAACCACGGTATGTGTCACGGGACAGCACCGGCAGATGCTGGACCAGGTGCTGGACATCTTCGGCATCATACCTGATTACGATCTCAATATCATGAGGTCAGGCCAGGACCTCTACGATGTGACTGCAAGAGTCCTGACAGGAATGCGGGACATCCTGACAGGCAATGCCCCCGACATGATTCTGGTCCACGGTGACACCACCACATCCACTGCCGCCGCCCTTGCTGCATTCTACCGTCAGATTCCGGTGGGGCACATCGAGGCAGGACTCAGGACCCACAACATATACAGTCCCTGGCCCGAGGAGATGAACCGCCAGCTTACAGGCCGTATCGCCTCATGGCATTTCTCCCCCACTCCGTTGAGCAGGGAGAACCTGCTTAGGGAAAATATCCCCGGGGAAAGAATCCTTGTCACCGGCAATACCGTGATAGACGCCCTCTACATGGTGGTGGAACGTATCAACACGGACCATAACCTCCGCAAATCCCTAGAGAAGGGCCTGCTGCTGGCAGGTTATGACACCTCCAGGCTCGAAGGAGGCAGACGCCTTGTACTGATCACCGGCCACCGGAGGGAGAATTTCGGGACGGGCTTCATCAATATCTGCGAGGCAATAAAAGAATTGACCCACAGATTCCCGGAAGTGGATTTCGTCTACCCCATGCACCTCAATCCCAATGTAAGGCAGCCGATCCACAAGGTATTCGGCGACAGTCTCCAAGGACTCGGCAACATGTTTTTCATAGAACCGCTCGAATACCTGAGCTTTGTACTCCTGATGGAGAGGTCCTGCCTGGTCCTCACCGACAGCGGGGGAATACAGGAGGAGGCCCCGGGACTCGGCAAGCCGGTACTGGTCATGCGCGACACCACCGAGCGTCCCGAGGCAGTGGAGTCCGGAACGGTAAGACTGGTCGGAACAGATTACGGACGTATCACAAGCGAGGTATCCGCTCTGCTCAATGACAGCACGGTATATGAGTCAATGAGCAAGGCGGTCAATCCATACGGTGACGGACAGGCCTGCCCGCGCATTGTCGGATTCATAGATAAAATCATCAATCAATAACAATTATCAACTCTTAATTCAAAACACAATGAAACGTTTTTACTTGGTAACACTTGCTGTTACCCTCCTGTCTGCCACAACACTACTGGCACAGGAAAAGAAAGACACCTCTGCTGTCGATCCCAAGCCCAGCGTCGCGGGATTTGTCACCAATAAATTCTGGGACAACTGGGAGATTTCCATCGGAGGCGGTACCGGAGCAGCCCTCTTCGGCAAGCAGAACCTCGGATCCGCCGGTGACTACTTTGGCGGACTTGGAAGCATATCGGTGACCAAATGGCTTCACCCGGTATTCGGTCTGAGAGCCGTCCTCGAAGGCGGCAGTTACTCCAGCGTCAATGCTGACCTGGAGAAAAAGTCCTGGCCCTACATGGCCCTGCATGCTGACTTCATGATGAATCTGTCCAACTGGATAGGCGGTTACAAGGAACACCGCGTGTATTATGCCGTACCTTATTTCGGTATGGGCTACATGGCATCCAACATAGGCAGGAAAGCTCAGGAGGCCAATGATTTCCCTTACCTCAACCAGAACTTCGTAGTGTCCTATGGATTGTTGAACAAGTTCCGCGTATCCAACAGCATAGATGTCAATCTGGAAATTGGAGGCCTGCTGGGCAAGAATGATATAAGTCCAGTACGCACTAAAGAGTCCGGGCCTTTCCTCACATCTCTCAATGCCACTGTCGGCATATCCTACCGCTTCGGCAAGCGTGACTTTGAGCGCGGTGCAGCCGGCTACACTTTGGATGAGATTGAGGCACTGAAGAGGGAAGCCGAGAGGGCTGCAGAACAGGCCCAGGCACAGAATACTGTCAATGAAGACCTCAGCGACGATCTGGCCCAGGCACAGAAGGATGCGGCGGCAGCTCAGCAGCGTGCATCAGAGGCAGAGAAGCAGCTTGCGGACGCACAGGCAGAGCTGGAAGCCCTCAAGAAGCAGCAGGCCCTCGATGCCGCCACTCCGGAGGAGACCATCTTCTTCGGATATGAGGTGTGGGGACTTGACGCCGTGGACATGACCGCACTGCAGGAGCTGGCCGGGAAGATACTCGCCGGTCCCAAGGACTATGTCTACACCATTACCGGATATGCTGACTTCTCCACAGGTGCCCGCAGCAACAACATCGCCATCGCACAGAAACGCGCACAGTCCGTATATGACTATCTCGTAAGCCTCGGAGTGCCCGCCGGACAGCTCACCCACCAGGGCGCAGGCCCCGACACACAGCCCTTCAACGGACGCGGCAACCAGTCCGTCACCATCAGGTAAAACAGATATTTAAAAAGTTATTCTTCCCAATGAGGCCGGCCGGACCAGTTCCAGCCGGCCTTTTATTTTTACAGCACCTCGATGAGGTCGGGAGTCACCTCTGCCATGGCAACGCCGATGATGCCTTTGAGCATGACTACGACGCGGCGGTTGCGGTGGCCCTGTATCTTGATGAATGTACCCTCAATGCCGTTGAACGGGCCGCCCAGGATCCGGATGGGAGTACCTTTGCGGAGGTCTATTTCGTCGGGACGGAGGTAGACCAGCTTCTCATTGCTGTCCCGGGTGACCTGGATGAACTGTTCCATGTCCTTGTCCGGGACGATGGTGGGTATGTTGCGCCCGTCGCATGGACGGGTGAGCCACTGTAGGTACGGGATGTCGGCCTTTACGGCCTGAATCTCCTCTCTCCTGGCATGTACGAAGATCAGGTTGTGTACGGCGGGAACCAGTTCTTTGGCTTTCCGGCCGTCGCGCTTGGTTACCGCCATGTACTTCATTGGGATGAAGCATTCGATCCCGGCGGCTTCAAGCAAGGCCCTGGCCTTGATTTCCCGGCGGAAAGTTGCGCTCATGGCAAACCATTGAACTGGAGTTTCTGAAGTTGTATTTTGTGCTGCAGCTATCATAGTGTCAGACTGCAAATCTAAGGAATTATTCGTGTCTTATCTAAAGTTTCTTGCAAAATATGCCCTTACATATTCTCCACCGCCCTGTTGAGCGGGTCGAGTATGTGATGGTTGAACTGGTCGATTACCGAGTCGCTGATGGCCGCCAGGTATATCTGTGTGGTGTGTTCGGATGTGTGCCCCATGCCTGAGCTGATGACTGCGATGGGGGTGTTGCGGTTGCGGGCTGTCGTGGCCCAGGTGTGGCGGCTCACATAGGAGGACAGCGGGGTGTCCAGCCCGAGCATGCGGCTTATTCTCTTGAGTTTGCGGTTGTGGTATCCCAGAGCTGTCTGGTACTGGCGGTAGGCTTCTGTCGTATCGGTGGATTTGATGACCGGGAATACGTAGGGGGAATCGGCCGTGATTGCCGAGTATCTGTCTATAATGCAGCGCAGGCACGGTTCTATCCTGATGCACATCTGCTGTCCGGTCTTTTTCCTGACATATCTCAGGATATTGCCCGTAATATCGCTTTTATGCAGGAACACTATGTCTACAAAGGCCATACCCCTTGCACAGTAGCTGAAAATGAACAGGTCCCTGGCGAGGGTCAGTGCTTCCGAGCAACTCAGGTCCATGGATATGAGCCGGAGCATAACATCCTCGTCTACGGCTCTTTTCCTCGTGTGCTCAATGCCGGTGTATGCGTCCTTGAACGGATTTTTCTGGACTATGAGCCCTTCCTTGACAGCCTTGTTGTAGACCGAGCGCAGGATGCGCATGTAGAATGAGACTGTATTCCTGGCCACGTTGCGCCGGTACAGCCAGTATTCGTACTCGGAGATGAGCTTCCAGTCCAGGTCCGAAAGGAGGATGTCGTGATTGTGCAGGAATGCGGAGAAGCTGTTCAGGGTCTTGCGGTGGTTGCGGGCTGAACCCAGCTTCATTGCGCAGGTCAGGGCCTGTATCTCGTGTTTCATGAACATGACCGCCGACAGTTCATGCCCCTTGCTCATGAACCTGCTTATGACGTCACCCGGCGTATAGTCTTTGCCCGTGGAGTTCATTTTGTCCACTATGTCCTTGAGCAAAAGGAGGTCCCTGTCGATATTTTTTTGATATTCAGAGAGTATTCCCAGTCTGTCCTTGTCGTGGCGGAGGGTGCATGATGCCGGATCCCACTGGAAGGGATAGATGTGCATCCTGGTGTTGATCCTTTTGTAGGACTGTCTGCGGCAGATCTGATAGTATAGGGTTCCTGGTCTGCCTTCCACGGAAGAACTTCTGAATTTCAATCTAATTGTTGTCATGGCGTTTAATTTTATTATCTTTGTATGTTTGAAAAAACAAAAATGATATGCCAAACAAAAATTTTGCGCTGATCGGTGTCGGCGGCTATATTGCTCCAAGGCACCTCAGGGCTATAAAGGATACAGGAAATATATTGCAGGCGGCTTACGACCGTTTCGACAGTGTCGGGATCATGGACAGTTACTTCCCCGATGCTGCTTTTTTTACTGAGCAGGAGCTCTTCGACCGTCACTGCTCCAAGCTCAAGGGTACTGACCGTCAGATAGAGATGCTGTCGGTATGTACTCCGAACTACCTGCATGACGCCCACATGCGCTACGGCCTCAGACTTGGGGCCGATGTCATCTGTGAGAAGCCCGCCGTGCTCAATCCCCATAACATCGATGCCATAATGAAGATAGAGGAGGAGACCGGCCACAAGGCCTACAACATCCTCCAGCTCCGTCTCCACGACTCGATAGCGGCCTTGAAGAAGAAGATAGACGAGGGACCCTCGGACAAAGTCTACGACGTGGACCTGACCTATATCACCTCCCGCGGCAACTGGTACTACGCCTCCTGGAAGGGGGACGAGCACAAGAGCGGGGGAGTGGCCACGAACATCGGAGTGCATTTCTACGACATGCTCCAGTGGATTTTCGGACCGGTGAGCGAGAATATCGTGCATGTCAAGAGTCACGACCGCGTGGCCGGCTATCTGGGCCTGAAGAAGGCCCGTGTGCGCTACTTCCTGAGCATCAATGCGGACAATCTGCCGGAGAATGCCGTCCAGGGTGAGAAGCGGACCTATCGCACTATCATGATAGACGGGGAGGAGTTCGAGTTCAGCGCCGGTTTTACCGAACTGCATACCCGCAGCTATGAGAAAATACTGGCAGGGGAAGGGTTCCGCATCAGCGAGGCCCGTCCCTGCATCGAGATAGTCAGTCAGATCCGAACGGCCACACCCATAGGCCTGAAGGGGGACTACCATCCTCTGGCCAAGCTGCCCCTGGCTCCTCATCCTTTCGGCTGGTAAATCATGGACAGGACAATGCAGCAGAAGATTCAGATGGTGGACCTTCACGGTCAGTACCTGAAAATCAAGGCGGAAGTTGACGCCGCCATAGCGGAGGTCATCGACAGCTCGGCATTTATAGGCGGTCCGGCGGTCGGACGCTTTGCCTCGGCCCTTGCGCAATACACGGGAGCCGCCCATGTCATTCCCTGCGGCAACGGTACGGATGCCCTCCAGATAGCCCTCATGGCCCTCGGCCTGAGATCAGGCGACGAGGTCATCGTCCCGGCATTCACCTACGTGGCTTCGGCTGAGGTAATAGCCCTGTTGGGACTCAGACCTGTGCTGGTGGATGTGGACCGCAGCACCTTTAATATAGACATCAGCTGCATGAAGCGGGCGCTGACATCCCGGACGCGGGCTGTTATACCCGTCCACCTCTTCGGACAGAGCTGCGACATGGCTCCGATCCTGGATTTCGCCGCCGCACATGGTCTGTATGTCGTAGAGGACAATGCCCAGTCCCTCGGAGCCGTCTACACATTCCCGGATGGCCGCCGCAGACACACCGGCACCCTCGGACACATCGGCTGCACCTCGTTCTTCCCCTCGAAGAACCTCGGCTGCTACGGGGATGGCGGAGCCCTGTTCACGGATGATCCGGAACTGGCGGAGCGCATCCGCATGACGGCCAATCATGGACAGAGGGTCAAATATCACCACGACGTGGTGGGCTGCAACTCCCGCCTCGATACCATTCAGGCTGCTGTCCTCGAGGTCAAGCTGCGGCATCTCGATGAGTACTGCGCCGCGCGTCAGGAGGCAGCCGCCCGCTATCGGGCATTGTTCTCAGGGACAGAAGGCATCGAGCTGCCCGCCGAGTCGCCTTTCACTACCCACGTCTGGCACCAGTTTACCCTGAAAGTGGCTGACGGACGGAGGGATGGATTGAAAGAACATCTGGCTTCACGCGGGATTCCGTCGATGATATATTATCCTCTGCCGCTGCATCATCAGCAGGCCTACCGTCAGGACGGGCTGTCCCTTCCAGTCGCGGAGGCTCTGGCCGGGAGCGTATTGTCCCTGCCGATGCATACGGAACTGACGGAAGGGGTGCAGGAGAGAATCGCGGAGGCAGTCAGGGAATTTTTCGGAAAATAGGAAAATGGAAGAAAGGAATTATTTCGCACATGAGACTGCGGTCATCGACCCGGGATGCACGATAGGAGAGGGGTGCCGGATATGGCATTTTTCCCATATCATGACCGGTGCGGTGCTCGGGCCGGGCTGCAATATCGGGCAGAACGTGGTCATCTCCCCGGAGGTGGTTCTCGGCCGCAATGTCAAGGTGCAGAACAATGTGTCAGTGTACACGGGAGTCACCTGCGGGGACGATGTGTTTCTCGGGCCTTCCTGTGTGTTTACCAATGTGGTCAACCCCCGAAGCGCTGTCAGTCGCAGGGGAGAGTATCTCCGCACTCATGTGGGGCAGGGGGCGACGATAGGGGCCAACGCCACCGTGGTATGCGGCCATGACATCGGCGAATGGGCCTTCATCGGAGCAGGGGCGGTGGTAACGAAGGATGTGCCTCCGTATGCGCTGGTGGTGGGCAATCCCTCGAGGCAGATCGGATGGATGAGCCGGGCGGGCTACCGTCTGGAGTTCGGACCTGACGGGACGGCAGTGTGTCAGGGTACCGGAGAAAGATACAGGCTGGAGAACGGCAAGGTGAGTGCAATGGAATAGAAATTGAACGATAATTTATAAAACAGAAATAATTTAACACAACCAATCAAAAGTATGAAGAAAACCATTTTAACCCTTATTCTGTCGGCAGCCCTGCTGCCTTTCGCCGCTTCGGCGCAGAATATCAAGTTCGAGGAGTACGACCTCGACAACGGTCTGCATGTGATTCTCTCGCAGAACCACAAGACCCCCAATGTCGTAATTTCCGTGATGTATCACGTGGGCTCGAAGAACGAGGAGCCTACCCTGACCGGCTTTGCCCATTTCTTCGAGCATCTTATGTTCGAGGGTACTGAGAACATCGGCCGCGGGGAGTACGCTACATACGTCTCGGAGGCAGGCGGATCTCTGAATGCCAACACATCCAACGACCGTACGTACTATTTCGAGCTGTTGCCCTCCAACCAGCTGGAGCTCGGAATGTGGCTGGAGTCCGAAAGGATGCTGCATCCCAAGATCGAGGATATAGGAGTGAATACCCAGAAGGACGTGGTGTGCCAGGAGATGGGCCAGACCCGCGACAACCAGCCTTATGGAACAGCTTTTACCAAGATTCTGACCAATTCCTTCAAGGTTCATCCATACAACCACGATGTTCTTGGTTCGGAGGAACACATCCGCAACGCATCCGTCCAGGACTTCCAGGACTTCCACGACATGTTCTACAAACCCAACAATGCCGTGCTGACCATCTGCGGAGACTTCGATGTCAAGCAGACCAAGGAGTGGATTGAGGAGTATTTCGGCGATATACCCGCAGGTACCGTGGAGCCCCGCCGTCCGGATCCCAATATGGAGCCTAAGCGTACCGCCCCCATCAAGGATACCGTCTATGACAACATACAGATGCCCATGCTGATCGAGGCTTATCCCGCTCCCGCATACGGCACCGAAGACTATTTTGCTATGGATGTGTTCAACGCCATCCTCTCCCAGGGCAACTCCGCCCGTTTCCAGGCCCAGATCGTGGATAACAAGAAGACCGGTCTGATGGCTATGGGCATGGTAATGCCCATGGAGCATCCGGGAGTGTTCATAGTACAGGCTATCCCTAATGGAGTGGACCTTTCCGTACTGGAGTCAGATGTGGACGCGGAAGTATACGGGCTGCTGGAAAACGGCATGTCGGATGAGGAGTTCCAGAAGGTGATGAACATGGTGGAGATGGCACAGGCCAGGTCCAACTCCACAATCGAGGAGACTGCCGAGAACCTTGCCACCGCCTATACGTATCTGAAGAATACGGATTTTGTCAATGAGACTATGGAAAACTACACGTCACTGACGAAGGAGAAGGTGCTGGAAGTAGCCAAGAAGTACATTGACCCCGCTCAGAAGATTTCCATCTACTATCTTCCCAAACAGAACTAATCATAAGACAAGAATAGCGATATGAAAAAGATATTATCTCTTACCATTGCTGCCGCCCTGCTGTCCCTCTTTCAGCTGAGCGCGCAGATAGACAGAAGCAAGGCTCCTGAGGCAGGTCCCGCTCCCGTGGTGGAGTTCGGTGACTTCGAGAAATTCACTCTTGACAACGGTCTCCGCGTCATCCTCGTGGAGGACCACGACCGTCCCCTGGTATCGGTGGCTATAAACTTCATAGTGGATCCCTACATGCAGGGAGACAAGACAGGTGAGTCCGAATTCTTCGGCGAGCTTTGGAGCAAGGGTACTGCCAGCCGCACCGCCGAGCAGATCAACAATGAGGTGGATTTCCTCGGAGCATCCTTCCGTACAAGTTCCTCATCCATCGGTTTCACCACTCTTACCAAATACACCGACAAGATGATGGAGATTCTCTCCGACGTGCTCTACAATCCTACATTCCCCCAGGAGGAGATGGACAAGATGCAGGACCAGTATCTCGGTCTTCTCCAGATGTCTCAGAGCCAGCCCTCGTCCATTATATCCAACATCCAGACGGCCACTGTATATCCCGAGGGACATTCCTACAGTGACATCATGACAGAGGCTACTGTCAAGAACATCACCGTGGACGACTGCCGTGCATACTACGACAAGTACATCATCCCCAACAGTGCGATAATGATCATTACCGGCGACATGAAACTCAAGGAGGCAAAGGCTCTGTGCAGCAAATACCTGGCTTCCTGGGAGGCTGGTGAGGTCATTACTTTCGACGATCCCGCTGTCAACCGTCCCGAGGGCATCGAGGTGGTATTCTCGCCCAAGGACGGAGCCGTACAGTCCACTATCCGCATGATGGCTCCCATCACCCTTACCCGTGACTCAGAGGACCTGATGGCCCTGCAGATCGCCAACGGTATCTACGGCGGCGGCGGATTTGACGCCAAGCTGTTCAGGAACCTCCGCGAGACTCACGGCTGGACATACGGAGCATATTCCTCTGTACGTCCTGACGAAGTGTCCGCCACATTCTACGCTTTCGGTGATGTCAATGCCAATGCTACCGACAGTTCCTTCGTACAGATGCGCCAGGAACTGCAGAATATGATGGACGGAGACTACACCGAGGACGACCTGAAGAAGTTCAAGACCATGTATGCCGGTGACTTCTCCCGCTCTCTCGAGTCTTCCGACCAGATTGCCTCCTATGCCTACAATATCGAGCGCTACGGTCTCCCCGCTGACTATTACGCAACCTATCTCCAGAGACTGGATGCCCTGACACTTGACGATATCCGTGCCGTGGTGGCCAAGTACTTCGATCCCGACAACATGTACTGGTTCTGCGTGGGCGATCCTTCCGTGATACCCGCTCTGGCGGCTTACGACTCTGACGGAGTGGTCGTGGAACTCGATTTCGAGGGCAAGCCCATCGAGCGCAAGGCCGTGGCTGAGGGCGTGACCGTAGAGTCCGTGCTCAACAGCTATCTTGAGGCCATCGGCGGCCGTGCTCTCGTGGAGGGTATCAAGGACATGACCGAAGAGGTGGAGATGAGCGTCATGGGCATGAGCATGACTACCACAACCAAACGTATCATCGACCAGAAATGTTTCTCCGTCGCCCAGACCATGAACGGCAATCCGGTTTCCAACATCGTGCTCCGTGACGGCAAGATTAAGGTTTCGGCCGGCGGTATGGAGCAGGAGATTACCGACCCCGCCCAGGTAGAGGCAATGAGCGACATCTATCCCTTCCCCGAGATTCTCGGAGCAGAGCAGGGCTATGTCTTCACTCTCGAGGGCATAGAAAGTGTTGAGGGCAGCGACGCCTATAAGGTAAAGCAGGAGAAGGGCGGTATGGTCAACTACAACTTCTACGATGTGGCTACCGGTCTTAAGGTAAAATCCATCGCTTCCGCCCAGGGCCAGACCCAGGAAGTGGTTTTCGGCGATTACCAGAAGACAGCTTACGGCATTATCTACCCGATGGTACAGAAAGTATCTCTGCCTCAGGTAGGAGTAGTCGAGGCCAAGGTCACTGATGTGACAGTCAACTCCGGTCTCACTCCCGACCAGCTGTAGTACTGCGGTTTACATTAATCAAAAGGGCGACAGATTCCGTTCTGCCGCCCTTTGTTTTTCCGCCCTTTTCGATGTATCCGTATTAATGCCACTTTCATCCTCACATTTTATGCATTATCATTATCTTTGGCCTGCAAATTTTCAATAGATGACTGTACGTACCGGAGACCTCACTGTTGGCGGCATCACTTCCACGCTGCTGCGATTTACCCTGCCGATGATGCTCGGCTCGCTGATGCAGCAGTGCTACAATATCGCTGATACTCTGATTGTGGGACGCTGCATAGGACCGGATGCATTGGCTGCGGTAGGGTCGGCCTACAGTCTGATGACCTTTCTGATATCGGTGCTGCTGGGTCTGGCCATGGGCAGCGGGACGGTATTCTCCATGCAGTTCGGGGCGGGAAACATGCCGGGGCTGCGGCGCAGTATCTACGTATCGCTGGTGCTGATAAGCTGTGTGACGGCGGTACTCACCATAGTGTCGTTTGTATTCATCGACCCGATACTGAGGCTGCTTCAGGTACCGGAGGAGATATATGACATGTTGCGGCTGTACCTGCTGATTATCTTCGGAGGAATTCCCTTTACGTTCCTGTACAATTTCTATGCGGCTCTGCTCCGGGCCGTAGGGGATTCGGTCACTCCGCTGTGGTTCCTGGGTGTGTCGGTGGTCCTCAATATCGGTCTGGACCTCCTGTTCATCATCGGTTTCGATATGGGCGTAGGCGGTGCGGCGCTGGCGACAGTGGCGGCCCAGGGAATGTCGGCACTCGGGCTGATGGTCTATGTGCTTCACAGGCGGCCCGAACTGCGGGTCAGGAGGGAGGATATGAAGCTGGACGGAGCCTCGGTGAGGGAGATAGCCTCGTTCTCGTCGCTGACCTGCGTGCAGCAGTCGGTCATGAATCTCGGAATACTGATGGTGCAGGGACTGGTCAATACCTTCGGTACGGCTGTGATGGCGGCTTTCGCGGCTGCCGTGAAGATAGATTCTTTCGCCTATATGCCTGTGCAGGAACTGGGCAATGCGTTCTCTACGTTTACGGCGCAGAACTACGGAGCCGGTAAATCGGCGCGGATACGCCGTGGAGTGCGGAGTGCTTTCCTGATATCGGTGCTGTTCTCGCTGGCTGTCTCGCTGCTGGTATTCCTGCTGGCCAGGCCTCTGATGCTTATTTTCGTACGGGCAGAGGAAGTCGAGATCATACGGATAGGCGTGCAGTACCTCCGCGTGGAAGGCTCCTTCTACTTCGGCATCGGCATCCTCTTCCTGCTGTACGGCTACTACCGCGCCATCCGCATGCCGGCCATGTCCGTCGTACTTACCGTACTGTCTCTCGGCACCCGCGTCGTCCTTGCCTATGTCCTGGCGGCCATTCCTTCCGTCGGAGTCCTCGGTATATGGTGGTCCATACCCATCGGCTGGGCATTGGCAGATGCGGTCGGCATAGCATACTATTTATATTTAAGGCGGAAAAATGTAAATTTGCAGAAACAATAAAGACACTCTCTACTATGAAACACATTATCTCAATCACAGCTGCGGCAATGATACTGCTGGCAGGCGGATGTTCTTCCGGCAAATCTGAAACTGAAATTATCTGGCTGTGCGACAAGGCTGCCGGTCAGTCCCTCACTCTTTTCCCCGATGCTTCCCCAGAACTTGTGACATCGCTCGGTCTCAAGGAAGCCGTACCTTCCTCCATCAGCGCCTTTCTGGTACGTAAGGACGGCAAGGTGCTGCTGTTCGATACCGGGCTCGGGCTGCCCGACGGGGGCATAAGCCGGGGTCTGGATTCGCTGGGACTCTCTCCCGATGATGTGGATTACCTGTTCCTGACCCATTTCCACGGAGACCATATCGGAGGGATGCTGGACCCGGACGGTGCTCCAGTGTATACCAACGCCCAGGTCTACGCCTCCAGACCCGAGTACGATGCGTGGATGAACATGCCCGCAGACCGTAGCGCCAGGACAGTACAGACCATGAATGCCTACAGCGACCGTCTGCATCTCTTCGAGTTCGGCGATATCCTGCCGTGTGATGTGGAATCCCTCTACGCTGTCGGCCACACTCCCGGCCATACGGTATACCGTGTGGGCGACATTCTCATCTGGGGTGACATTATCCACGGCCTGGCCCTCCAGCTAGACCATCCTGAGATATGCGCCACCTACGACATGGACAAGGAGGCTGCGATTGCCGCCCGCAGGCATATGATCCGCATTGCCCGTGAGCAGCACCTGCTCGTGGCCGGCATGCACCTTCCGGAAGGCTTCCTTGACTTCCGTACTCCTGTCGCTGAATAGGGCGGTGGGGGAATGAAGAGGAAAGAAAAAAGTCCGGATGACCGATTGGCAGGCATCCGGACTTTTTCTATCGAATGAATAAGTGTGTGCGGTTTACGGCAGGGCGAGGAACGCGCAGGCGAAGGCCAGAATCGCGTAGAGCTCGGGGAACACGGCGAGAATCATGGTACGGGAGAACACATCGTGTCCGTTGGACATCTCGTTGATACCGTTGCTGACCAGACTGGCCTGCTTGATGGCGGACCACAGGCCTACGAAGCCGAGGGCCAGACCGGCAGCGGCCATTGCCAGACCCTGGTTCATGGTGAGCACCTGAGAGGCGTCCTCCATGGCTCCCAGTCGGCTGAGCATGAGGAAGAATCCTGCGAATCCGTACAGTCCCTGAGTAGAGGGAAGCACGCAGAGGAGCATGGATTTACCGAAGATTTCCGGTTTCTTCTTGAGGCCGGCGACGGTGGTGTTGCCGCCCATTGTCACGCCTATGGCACTGCCGATGCAGGACAATGTGAGCATCACTGCCATTCCGACGTAAGCTAAGATTAAAGGTGTTGACATACGATAAAATTGTTTTTATTTGTTATTACTATATGATTTCAACGGTCTGTAGGCCCTGCCGCCTCCCTCGAAGCCCACATTCTTGTAGAACTCCACGAAGGTAAGACGGACCGGGTGTACGAATGCTCCGAGGCAGGACAGTCCCATGACTGCCAGATGCCCGAATATGAGGAATATCACCGTGACCGGCCAGCCCACGTAGGGGATGCCCGAAAGGGTCATGGCTATCGAGTTGATCACCAGTGCGAGGATGCCGCCGGTCGTACCCAGTCCGAACAGACGGATGTACGAGAGCATGTCGCCGAAAATGCTGGTGATATCGTAGAGGGATACGATGCCCTTGAGCGGACGCAGCAGGAAGAACTTGGCCGGCTTGCTGCAGAACAGCACCAGTATCAGTCCTCCGAAGACCAGAATCTGCGATACGATGTGCGGCAGAAGTTTGGTCCCCATCTGCGAACCGGCGTAGGCGCATGCGGCCCACACGATCAGCAGGCTCCAGCCGACCTCGGTCAGCGCCTCGTCCCAGCGCCGCTTGGAGAAAGCGAATATCGCCTTGAGCATCCTTGCGAACACTATCTGGAACAGTCCGAAGATAATGGCGAACCAGAACATCTTCAGGTCAGAGAAGAACAGGGCCTTGATGTTGTCCGGCATAGGCAGTATATCAGCCAGTTTCATGCCGAAGAACGTACCTGAGAACAGCGGCATGATGAGCGAGCCGACCCCCAGCCAGGCAATCAGCTTGCCGTAGACCTTGAATCTGGGCAGGGCCAGTGCGGCGGCGATGCCGGCAATCACAAGTATCAGTCCGTATCCCATGTCTCCCAGGCAGAAGCCGAAGAAGAGCATATAGAAAGGAGCGAAATAGGGTGTGAGGTCCAGCTCGTCGTAGTTGGGCAGCTCGTATAGGCTTCCGACCGGCTCGAAGAGGCGGGCAAACCAGTTGTTGCGCAGTTTTACCGGAGGGTTGTCGGAGCCCTTGGCCGCCTCGGACTGCCAGTACACGGTGCACGGGCCGTTGTTCAGGTACTCCTGCACGCGGGCATCGTCGGCGGTAGGGGCGAAGCCTTCCACCACGCTGATGGCCCCTTCTCCTTCAAGCAGGGAAGATGTCTCGGCCAGATGCAGGTCCAGCCGTGCGAATGTCTGTCCGGATAGTTCCTGCAGAAGGCCGGAGAGGGGGGCGTATCCGGCTGTCTCCTCCAGCAGTTTCCCGTCCTCTGCCTTAAGGGCGGAGATATCCTTCATTACCTGTGAGGCAGGACGGGCCGGAAATGCCGCCTCGTCGGATACAGGGAAGGTGTATTCCGCCTCCTCTCCGCCGATTACGACGAAGTAAGTGTTGCCTGCCGAGCGCGCGAGTACGCTCATCGGGTACTGCTGCTCCCACGCTGGGGAATACTGCTTGTTGCCTACGCAGTAAAAATGGGGAGTCAGTCCTGCAGCCCGCAGGCGGGTTACATCCTCAGGGGCGAATTCTCCCCAGGGCAGGGCGTTGCGGTATTCTTTCTCCAGCGTTTCCATTTCGGAGGCAATGGCGTTGCGGCGGGCCGTATTGTCCTCGACCGCCTTCAGCAGCTGCTCCGCGCTCAGGCCGGAGGCAGGGGCGGCGGTTATCTCCGGATGTTCCTTGGCCACGGCAGCGAGTATGCTTTCAGCGGCCCTGCACCTCTCTATCAGGGAGGTCATCTCCTTCGATGTCCCGTCGGTGCCTGTGACGGACCGGGTGATGTCCACCATCCCGAGTTCCTGCACTCCTGCCAGGAAACGTTCCAGGTCCCCCGACAGGAGGATCATGGAGTATTTGGTCATTTTCGTTATCATAGTGCTTCCTCCTCTGCTTCCATGTCGTGACGGTTCTTGACTATTTTCTGGGAAGCCTTGGAGAGATTCTCCTCGTCTTCCAGATAACGCTTGATCTTGAGAATAGCCTCATTGTACCCTGGTATCTGCACCTTTTCATACAGATTGACCTTCTGGGTGGTCTTCTTGCGGGAGAAGTCCAGTATGCGGCTCTTCTCGGAGCATATCTCGGACTCTATTCCCAGCCGGGCGAGGTCCTTGAGTATCTGCACACCGTCGCTGTACCACATGGGTTTCTGGAAGAGGTTGAACTCCCGGACGTCGTAGATGACATCCTTGAGCTCAGGTATCCTCACACCCGCGAACTTGGCCGTGACCAGCTCCACGTCCCGCACCGAGATGAGCCCAGGCTCGAACTCATTCCAGAGTCCGGACAGGTAGCTGTACCTCTCCAGCGCGGCCGAGAGCTCTTCCAGCAGCTCGTCCGACCGCCTCTTGGCCTTCTTGACCTCCAGGCGCAGGGCCGCCTCCTTGTTCTTCAGGGTAGGCAGGGCCCGGGTGCGGATCTTCAGCTGCTTGCCCAGCTCGCCGAGCGACGTCTTGTTATATTGGAATTTGATGGCCATGGCTTGATGATGTTAGGCGGCAGGTTCGTCCTCGCTCTTCCAGTACTTCTGTATGAGAGCCTCCTTGATACCAGTCTCTGCCTTGGTGAAATGACGGGCAAAGAGCATCCACGCGGTGTCGAGCATCTCCTCTATCGAGATGTTGACGTCGATGGCCAGCAGGTGGTTGGAGTAGTCCTTGGCAAATGCGAGGCAGCGGTTGTCGTAGTCGCTCAGGTCGAAGCCGTTCTCCAGCTTGGTCTTGGCGTTGGCGGCATCGGCGTAGAGGCGGACGGCGGTGTTCATCACCTGGTTGTGGTCCTCGCGGGTCTTCTTGCCGATGACCAGCTGTTTCAGGCGCGACAGGGAACGGAACGGATCCACGATGACCTTGCCGGTGTCGCTGTCCTGACGCAGGAAGAGCTGTCCCTCCGTGATGTATCCGGTGTTGTCCGGGATGGCGTGGGTGATGTCCCCGTCGTTGAGGGTGGTGACGGCGATGATGGTGATCGAGCCTCCGGCAGGCAGCTGCACGGCCTTTTCGTAGATTTTCGCCAGGTCGGAGTACAGCGAGCCGGGCATGGAATCCTTCGACGGTATCTGGTCCATACGGTTGGATACTATCGACAGGGCGTCCGCATAGAGGGTCATGTCGGTTAGAAGTACCAGGACCTTCTCATTCTTGTCCACGGCAAAATACTCGGCGGCAGTCAGGGCCATGTCCGGAATAAGCAGACGCTCGACGGGGGGCTGCTCGGTGGTGTTCACGAAGCTTATGATCTTGTGCAGGGCTCCTGCATTCTCGAACATGTTCTTGAAATACAGGTAGTCGTCGTTTGAGAGTCCCATGCCTCCGAGGATGATCTTGTCCACATCCGCGCGGAGGGCCACCATGGCCATGACCTGGTTGTAGGGCTGGTCCGGGTCTGCGAAGAATGGAATCTTCTGGCCGGAGACAAGGGTGTTGTTGAGGTCAATGCCGGCGATTCCTGTGGGAATCAGCTGGGAGGGCTGTTTTCTCTTGTAGGGGTTTACCGACGGTCCTCCGATGAAACGGCGCTCTCCCTCCACCTCCGGGCCTCCGTCTATGGGACGGCCGTAGGCATCGAAGAAACGGCCGGCAAGATCCTCGCTGACGTTGAGGGCGGGCGGTTCTCCGAAGAATGTCACCTCGGCATCGGTCGGGATACCCTCGGTGCCTTCATAGACCTGAAGAGTGACCAGGTCGTCCTTGATCTTCACCACCTGGGCCAGACGTCCGGCGACAGTGGCCAGCTCGTCGTTGGAGACTCCCTGAGCCTTAAGCGAGACTGTGGCCTTGGTGATGGCCTCCAGCTGTGTATATATCCTTTGAAATGCTTTATTTGTCATGGCTCATGTATTTGTTGATCTGTTCGAGGTATCTGTTGAAATCCGCGCTCTTGAACTCCGAGTAATTCATCTGGCGGAAGAGGTTGATCACCTCCTTGTACCATGCTGAGCATTCCTCGAATGTCTCGAAGTCATGTTCTGCGTGGCATACGTCCAGGACCTTCTCAAGCATGAACTCCTGTCTCTCAATAGGAGTGGAGGCATCTATGCGGTCAAATGCGTCCTGCTGCAGGATAATGTAGTCTATCAGTTCCGATTTCCAGTAGCGTTCGTGGTAGCTGACCGGCACTCCGTCGTCGCCGAGGATGTTGATCTGCTCGAATGCTTCCTTGCCCCTGAGGACGAGGTTCTTGGCATCCAGTACCATTTCCACCCATCTGGGGGATATCTTCTTCTGGAGGAAGTCGATGATCTCCGGGTACTCCAGGTATTTGGAATAGGAGTCAATCGGGTCAACGGCCGGATAGCGCTTCTTGTCGGCGCGGTTCTGTGAGAGGGCGTAGAAGCAGCGGGCGGCCTTCTTGGTGGATTCGGTTACTGGCTCCTTGAGGTTACCTCCGGCAGGTGATACGGTGCCGATGAACGTAACAGATCCGGTCGTGCCGTTGTTGAGCACCACGGCTCCGGCGCGGGCGTAGAAGTTGGATATAATCGACGAGAGGTCCACGGGGAAGGCATCTGCTCCGGGCAGTTCCTCCATCCTGTTGCTCATCTCCCTGAGGGCCTGTGCCCAGCGGGAGGTGGAGTCGGCCAGAAGCAGGACTTTCAGTCCCATGGCCCTGTAGTACTCGCATATGGTCATGGCTGTGTAGACGGATGCCTCGCGGGCGGCCACAGGCATGTTGGAGGTGTTGCAGACAATGGTGGTCCTTTCCATCAGGGAACGTCCGGTACGGGGGTCGACCAGTTCGGGGAACTCTGTGAAGATCTCCACCACCTCGTTGGCCCTCTCTCCGCACGCAGCCATGACTATCACGTCGGCCTCTCCCTGCTTGGCAATGGCGTGCTGGAGCACTGTCTTGCCGCATCCGAAAGGACCGGGGATAAATCCGGTACCTCCTTCGGCGATGGGGTTGAAGGTGTCGATACACCTCACTCCGGTCTCCATGATGCGCCACGGACGGGGTTTCTCCCTGTAGGCCGTGACGGCCACCTTGACCGGCCATTTCTGTATCATGCTTACGGGGTGCTCGTCCCCGTCGGCGTCAGTGAGCACGGCTACCGTATCGCAGGCCCTGTACGTGCCGGCAGGGACTATGGACTTGACTCTGTAGGAGCCCTTGAATGCGAACGGCACCATAATCTTGTGAGGCAGCCAGCCTTCCTTGACCTCTCCGAGCCAGTCTGCGGCGCGTACTTCGTCTCCGGGAGCGGCCAGCGGAGTGAAGTCCCACTCGCGCTCAGCATCTATGGGTGCGGTGTATTCTCCTCGTTTGAGGAAGACTCCCTGCATGGTGGCCAGGTTATTCTGCAGGCCGTCAAAGTTGCCTGAGAGCAGGCCGGGGCCGAGGGTGGCTTCCAGCATGTGTCCCTGGAACTCCACCTTGTCCCCGCATCTGAGTCCGCGGGTGCTCTCATAGACCTGCACCGAGGCTCTGCGGCCAGTCACTTTGATGACTTCGGCCATGAGTCTCGCATCTCCCAGCGAGATATAGCAGATCTCGTTCTGGGCGACAGGACCGTCGGTCAGGACGGTTACCAGATTGGAGATGATGCCTGTAACTTTGCCAGTTGTGTGTTTCTGAGTATCCATATATCGGTATTTTATTGTCTTAGTTGAAATCCACTCCCTTGAATGTGCCCCTGACCTCGTCTACATAGCGGCGGAAGAGCTCGGCACCCTTGTCCCGGTCCAGCGAGCTCCAGCGCCCGACTATCATCGCCTTGGCCAGAAAGCCCAGGATGACGTCCATGTCGAAATAGTGGAATGTGGTCAGTTCCGTAATCCTGTCCCAGCGGTAGCGGTCCAGGGCGTGCTCCCTCTCCAGCAGGTCCTCGGTACGGAATATCTGCTGAAGGACGGGCCAGGCTTCCTCGTCACGGCTGTCAGTCTCTCCCACAATGTATTTCCCGGGGTCAACGCCTTCCTTGGAGGCAAGGAATCTCACCTGGGAGTTGCGGATCATCCGGTCGAGTCCGTACCAGCTGCGGATGAAACGGCTGCGCTGGCGGGCGGCTGCCCGGTAGAAATGCCCGCAGAGTATGGAGGAGTCCGCTCCGGCCTCGAGCCAGTCTACGGCACGGCGGTCGGCAGGAGAGAGCTGTTCCCGCACGGCTTCGGATATCCCTCTGTATGAGAAATGTCCGCTCTGCGTAAAGTCTGGCAGCAGGTCCGGCAGGCCGGCTATGATGTAATGGTAGTTGTTCATCCGAATAGGAGTTTGCGGGTGGCGGGGCGGAGGTACTGGGTAAGGATGTTCTCGAAGTCTCCGTCCGCGAAGCTTATCCTGTAGCTGCCGTCGGCGGGTCCTATTTTGAAGCCTCCGGCCATCTGGCGGGAGAAAGTCACTGTAACGCCTTCTCCCATGACTGCGGCTGCCTTTTTCTCGAACCATGCTCCCAGTTCTTTCTGCATGGAAGAAGGAAGGATGACTTCCAGTCCGGCAGGGGCGGGGTCAGCCGCGTTGAATGCCTTGGCAACTGTAGTGACCAGGCTCTTGACCAGTTCCGGGTCTGCGAGAGCAGCCTTGACGTCAGGGGATACGGCCTTGGTGATGATGATGTTCTCTATCTGCTGGCGGAGAGCCGAGATGGTCTGCGACGAGGCCATGCGGATATCTCCCTCGACCCGTACGCGCAGGTCTTCTGCTTCCTTTCTGGCGTCAGCTATGATTTTCTCTGCCTCTTTTCTGGCGTCAGCTATGATTTTCTCTGATTCTGCGGTTGCGGCGGCCTTGAGAGCCTCGGCCTCCTGTTTTCCTTTAGACAGCCCCTCATTGTAGAGCTTGTCTGTGAGTTCCTGGAGCTTGTTTTCCATGCGGTGTTATTTTAAATTCATCCAAAGTTAGTAAAACTTTTCAACAATATCCACCAGAAACAAAAAAAGTGCCACCTTTTGAGTGGCACTTTAATAGAACTATTAATATTTCTGTTCCTGTTAACCGAGGAATCCCAGCAGGATACCGGCGGCTACGGCGGAACCGATCACACCGGCAACGTTCGGACCCATGGCGTGCATCAGCAGGTGGTTGGTCTTGTCGTATTGCAGACCCACCAGCTGGGACACACGGGCGGAGTCCGGTACTGCGGATACTCCGGCGTTTCCGATGAGAGGGTTGATCTTATTGCCGGGTTTCAGGAAGAGGTTGAAGATCTTCACGAACATCACACCGCCGAAGGTAGCTACCATGAAGGAGAACGCTCCGAGGATGAAGATGTACACGGATTTCAGCTGCAGGAACTTGTCGGCCTGGGTGGAGCATCCTACGGTCAGACCGATGAGGATGGTCACGATGTCGATCAGCGGTCCGCGTGCAGTCTCGGCAAGACGGCGGGTAACACCGCTCTCCTTAAGGAGGTTACCGAAGAAGAGCATACCCAGCAGAGGGATACCGGAGGGCACGATGAATGCAGTTACGAGGAAACCGATGATAGGGAAGAGCTTCTTCTCTGTAGGAGATACCGGACGGGGCGGCTTCATCCTGATGAGTCTCTCTTTCTTGGTGGTGAGCAGCTTCATGATAGGAGGCTGGATCACAGGTACCAGAGCCATGTAGGAGTATGCCGATACGGCGATGGCGCCCATAAGGTCGGGAGCAAGTCTCGAGGAGAGGAAGATGGCGGTAGGACCGTCAGCACCTCCGATGATTCCGATAGCACCTGCCTCTGCAGGGGAGAATCCCAGGGCAAGGGCCACGGTGTAGGCTCCGAAGATACCCAGCTGGGCAGCGGCTCCGATGAGCAGCAGCTTAGGGTTGGAGATCAGGGCGGAGAAGTCGGTCATCGCACCGATTCCGAGGAAGATCAGAGGCGGGTAGAAGCCCTTGATCACACCATAGTAGAGTATGTTCAGCACAGAGCCTTCCTCATAGATGCCGACCGAGAGGCCGGGGAAGAGGGGGATGTTGCCGATGATGATACCGAATCCGATAGGAACCAGGAGCATGGGCTCCCACTCCTTCTTGATTGCGAGGTAGATGAACACCAGGCCGATGCAGATCATCAGCAGGTATGTCCACTCGAAATTCGCAAATCCGGTATACTGCCAGAATTGTCTTAAATTTTCACCAATCATACTATCCTATAATAGCTAAGGGCGTTCCTTCCATTACAGAGTCGCCTTTGTTGACTTTAATACTCTTGATAACACCGTCTGCGGTGGCCTCTACTACGTTCTCCATCTTCATAGCCTCGAGAACCATAATCTTCTGGCCGTTCTTTACGGTGTCGCCTTCCTTCACGCACACTTCCAGGATAACGCCGGGAAGGGGAGAGGATACGGTTGTACCGCCGGCTGAAGGAGCGGGAGCTGCTGCGGGCTTGGGAGCGGCTGCCGATACAGCGGGAGCGGCGGTTGCGGTTTTCACTACTTTGATGGCGGTGGGCTTGACGATGGGTTTCTCAAACTCCACCTTGTAGTTGGAGCCGTTCACCTCGATGGAAGCCACTGACTCCTGTACATCGTTGATGACCACATTGTAGTCATTGCCGTTGATTTTGAGTTTATATTCTTTCATGGTCTGTATTGTTATCTTTGGTTCTTTTTAAGTGTGGGTACCTGACGGAGAGAGTAGATCTTAGAGCTCCAGGGCGAGTAGCTCCTGTCGGTGTGGCTCATGGTGATGGTCAGGCTCTCGTTGTCGTGGGCCTCGTTCTCCTCGTGGAAGAGGTGGAGGGCCACTGCGATGGCGGCGTAGGTCTCGCCGGAGGTCTCCTTTACATTGACTGCTGCCTCACCGGTGTCGGCTGTAGCCGCTGTCGACTTCTTGTTCAGTTTGTTGACAGCGATGTGTCCGGTGAACTTGAAGATGAAGCAGAGGATGATGAGGGCGCAGAACACTACGAGCATGGCGGTCAGTGTAAGAATCCATCCACCGGGATCTTCCTCGGCCATTATCTGGCTCTTGGTCTTCTCGTCCACGCCGGCATTGTTGGTGCTGGGAGAGGTCCAGGGCATGATTCCCCAGCCCTCGCCGCTGCCGTCGTTGGAGCCGATGCCGTCCTCGATACGTCCGTAGGACTGGTCCACACCGAGGTTCTTGGGCACTGCTATCTTGTCGATGACAGTACGTCCGTCGCTGGCCACGAAGTAGATAGTATCAGACTCTTCCAGGGTGAAGTTGATGTGGAAGGTTCCGTGATAGGGGTTGTTGTCCGCCCAGAAGAGGGTGTGCTGGCGGGGTTTGATCTGAGTCAGCACATCTCCCTTGGGGATGATGTATTTTTTCAGGTTGTTCGGATCGTTGGTCAGGAAGCATCCGCCGATGTCCACCGTACCGTAGGAGGTGTTGAAGAGCTCGAACCAGCCGTTGTGGAAGCCGAAATCGTCCTCGAAGTTGGTCTCATTGTGGATGAGCAGCTCGTTCAGACGCATATCGCTCTGGCTCTGGGCACTCAGGGTGAACACGGACAGAGTAACTGCGAGACCCGACACCAATATGAATCTAAGTTTGTTCATTTCAGTCGGTTTGATGTGTTACAAAGGAAGATTGTCATGCTTCTTGGCAGGGTTGCTCAGCTTCTTGGTAGAGAGCTGCTCAAGGGCGCGGATTACGCGGAAGCGGGTATTCCTGGGCTCGATGACATCGTCGATGTAACCGTAGCTGGCTGCCTTGTAGGGGTTGCAGAAGAGGTCGTTGTACTCTTTCTTCTTGGCAGCTGTTACCTCTGCGCGCTTGTCGGGATCCTCGATCTCCTTGATCTCCTTGGAGTAGAGTACCTCTACGGCACCGTCAGCACCCATCACGGCGATATTGGCTGTAGGCCATGCGTAGTTGATGTCGCCGCGGAGCTGCTTGCAGCTCATCACGATGTGCGAACCGCCGTAGGACTTGCGGAGGGTGACGGTAACTTTGGGCACTGTGGCCTCACCGTAAGCGTAGAGCAGCTTGGCTCCGTGAACGATGATTCCGCCGTACTCCTGCTGGGTTCCGGGCAGGAAGCCGGGAACGTCCACGAGGGTTACGAGAGGGATGTTGAAGGCGTCGCAGAAACGCACGAAACGGGCGGCTTTTCTGGAAGAGTTGATGTCCAGAACACCTGCCAGGTACTTGGGCTGGTTGGCCACGATACCTACTGATGTGCCTCCCATGTGTGCGAAGCCGACGATGATGTTCTTGGCGTAGTCCTTGTGTACTTCGAAGAACTCGCCGTCGTCAACGATACCGCCGATGACCTGATACATGTCGTAGGCCTCGTTGGGGCTGTCGGGGATGATGGAGTTGAGGGAGTCCTCGAGTCTCTCGATAGGGTCTGCGGTGGGTTTGTAAGGGGGCTCCTCAAGGTTGTTCTGAGGGATGAAGGAGAGAAGCTTGCGGATGATGGCGATGGCATCTTCCTCAGAGTCGGCTGCGAAATGTGCGACACCGCTCTTGGAAGCATGTACGGATGCGCCGCCGAGCTGCTCCTGGGTAACCACCTCACCGGTAACGGACTTTACAACTGCAGGTCCGGTCAGGAACATGTAGCTGGTACCCTTAGCCATGATGTTGAAGTCAGTCAGTGCGGGAGAGTATACGGCACCGCCGGCGCAGGGTCCGAGGATTGCGGAAATCTGAGGGATGACACCCGAAGCGAGGATGTTTCTCTGGAAGATCTCGGCATAGCCGGCAAGAGCGTTCACGCCTTCCTGGATACGGGCTCCGCCTGAGTCGTTCAGACCGATGACGGGAGCGCCCATCTTCATGGCCTGGTCCATGATCTTGCAGATCTTGAGGGCCAGTGTCTCAGAAAGAGATCCGCCGAATACAGTGAAGTCCTGGGCGAATACATATACCAGGCGGCCTTCGATTGTACCATAACCTGTAACGACACCGTCGCCGAGGAATGTGGTCTTATCCATGCCGAAGTTCGTGCATCTGTGTGTCACGAACATGTCGAATTCCTCGAAACTGCCTTCGTCGAGGAGCATGGCGATCCTTTCGCGGGCAGTGTATTTGCCCTTCTGGTGCTGAGAGTCGATTCTCTTCTGGCCACCGCCGAGGCGGGCCTTCTCACGAAGCTCTATCAGCGCTTTTACTTGTTCAAGCTGTTGGCTCATAACTTAATCTTTCTGTATT
>DVHI01000070.1 GCA_018712275.1 Candidatus Coprenecus avistercoris
CCCTCATAAATTCATCATACGTCTTAGACCTTCCTGCCTTCATGTCTTTCAGTCCTGCATCTATTTTCGCAAGAACTTCCTCTTTGCTGATATACTCCTCCTGCGGTTCCCCCAACGTATGCTGCGGATCAGGATTCTCAAGTAACTTTCCGGCCAACCACTGACGGTTGCGCTCGCTCAGTGAGAGTGACTCAATATAACGCCACAAACTCTCCATTGATGCTGATACTCTCATATTTTCTTCTATTTATATGACTTCTGCAAATTTAGCAAAATATCACGCAACACAAAAATACCATGCTGAAATTTCCAGTCAGGCTGCGAGTTATTTCAGCAGTCCGATGACATCCTGCGGCAGCATCACATTCGCAGAATTATCCGTGGGCTCATTTTTGAGGAAAAGCACCGGTACAACCGTATAATCCTTTGTAAAAGGCAGAAGGGCGGCTTTGCGGAGAAGTTCTGCGGCAAGCTGTCTGCCATTCTCCCTAGCCGTCCATTTACATTCACCTACCAGCAGATACTTCTTATCGACGGACTCTGCCATCACATCGAACTCAATCTGCTCAGGTTTCCCGTGCTCATTGAGGACAGAGCCCCACCAGCGTCTTGCCCTGCCATAAAGCACTCCTTCCATAATATTTCCTGTCACAGCTTCCCTGCAAAGTTTTTCCCACTGCATACTTACATACTCCTGGAAACGGGCACACAAAGCCTGCTCTATGGGCAGACGGCGGTCAAGCTCTATAAACGAGCGGTACGGAACCACAAACTGATAGTAGAATGCCATAAACGGATCGGCTATCTTGTAGAGACTTTTCTTTGCATTCTTCTCATCCATCCCGAACGGGACATCCTTTTCTAAAAATCCGAGATCTACAAGTTTCTTCAATGGACGTGACAGATTAGTTGCAGGCTCACCGCACCGTGATGCAATCTCTGAAAGACGGTTTGCACCGGCTCCGACGTATGACATTATCGTCGAAGTCTTGACGATATCCTTTACATCGTCCTGGAAAAGTTTCACTGGTTCTTCATAAAGCACACCATTGACAGAAAGTATATTGTGCCACAGAGCATCGTCAAGCGATCTCCTGTTCTCTCTTAGTTCCCAATAACGCGGCACACCTCCCCATACTGAATATTCTTCAACGGCACTCACCGCATCGAGGCGCAATGCCTCCTGAAGATATGGCAAACGTATAGGCGTGAGCCTTATAATCTCATCCGCCCTGCCATAAAGAGGCGCTGAGGAATCGAGAAACAGCCCGTACATCATATTCTGCGATGAGCCGCAAAGTACCAAATTATACTTCAGCTGCTTTTCATCTACCAGTTTCTGCAGCACTGACGGCAACTCCGGAGATTGTTCCACAATATACGGAAACTCATCCAGACACAGGGTGAAACGCCTGTCTGTCCGGTAATTGACCGCACGGAACAGAGACTCCCAATCCGGATATGTCAGTTTGTCGAAATCCGGGAACACCTGCGCAATTACTTTAGCCAGCAACAATCTCTGATGCTGCCCTTCAGAACGGTCAGCGAGAAAATAAACATCCCCTTCAGACAACACCCTTTTAATAAGTGTTGACTTACCCAGTCTTCTGCGGCCATACATCACGACCAATGCAGACCGTTCCCCGGCAAGAGCGGCCTTAAGACGTGCTGTTTCTGCGATTCTGTCGACAAATTCCATATGCTATTTATTATGCACTGCAAACATAATGATTCAAATGCATAATACAAAATTTATCTGCATTCTAAAAAACTTGTGCCACGATTTTTCACAAGTTTTCACTACCTTTGCACAAAACAAAACGCAATATCATGACTAAAGACCTATTCGACAAGTACATCTGGCTCGTGGACACGATTCACCGCGCGGGCCGCATCACACTCAGGGAAATCAATGAGAAATGGGCTATGTCGCCCCTCTACGACGGCGCGGACATCCCGCGCCGTACATTCAACAACTGGAAGGAAGCCATACAGCAGGCATTTGACATCAATATCGAGTGCAGGCGGGTCGGCGGCTATCACTACTACATCGAGAACCCGGAAGACCTGGAGAACAGCACTACCCGCTCATGGCTGCTCAATACTTTCACTGTCAAGAACATCATCAGCGAGAGCAAGGGCATCCGCGACCGCATCCTCCTCGAGAATGTACCTTCCGGACAGAAACACCTCACCCCCATCATCGACGCCATGCAGGCAAATAAGTGGCTGGAGATAGTCCACGGCAGTTACTGGTACGACAGACCGGAAACCTACACCGTACAGCCCTGGTGCCTCAAGCTCTTCAACCAGAGATGGTACGTCTGCGGATACTGCCGTGAGAGGGACGCCATGCGCACATTTGCCCTGGACCGCATCATCGGACTGACTGCCATGAACGAGACCTTCGAATATCCCGCAGACTTCGACCCCCAGGGCTACTTCGCCGACTTCTGCGGCATCTCCACTGACAGCAACATCCCCATGACCACCATCCTCATCAGAGCCTACGGCCTCCAGGTCCGCTATCTGCGCTCCCTTCCCCTGCACCACAGCCAGAAAGAGGTTGCAACAGATCCAGACGAAGAATGTGCTGTCTTCGAATACCGGCTCCGGCCCACCTGGGACTTCTACAGCACCATCCTCTCCCGCATGGACCAGCTGGAAGTCATTTCCCCGGCCTCACTCCGGGAGGAGATCCGCAGCACCGTGCAGAGAATCGCCTCCCGCTATCAGGAGAGTCCCGGCCGTTAAATCGCAATCATCAGCCCGATCTGCAGGCGGGGCGGCTCCATCGGCAGCTCCGAATGGTCGAAGAGATGGGTGAAGCGGTACTTGCAGTAGAGCGAGAATGCACCCATGCCCACAGCCCCGTAGACGCCTCCCTGCAAAGGCAGGAACTTCCCGCCGTCGCGGTAATGGTCCGCCGCCTTCGACTCTCCGGAATAATAGCGGATCTTGTACTGACGGCTGAAGGCCCAGTCCCCGTAGGCCCCTATGTCGATGAACACAGAAGAGTAACTGCGGGAGAAGAAGAAACGGTTATATATTCCCAGACCTATGTTGTCGGTCTTGAATATCTCGCGGTAGATATTCATTCCCACCGGATACGGGGCTATTGCTCCTGAGACGGCCAGTCCGTTCCTGGCACGGTAATCATAATGCGTGTACTGGACCGATATTCCGAACGCATAGTGTCTTGCCGGGCGGTACCACTGCTTGGCTCCGACGGTTATCTCAAAGCTGTTGCCGTACTTGACCGGCATCTGCGGAGTATCCTCATAGCTGCAGCCCTCCACCGGAAAGCTGAAACCGGCGAACACATCCACGTAACTTCTCTGCCAGTAGCCTCTGCGGTGCCGGTCATCATCGCTTTTGTCATATACTTTCACCGGGGACTGGAGGCGTATGGTCGTCTTGCCTATCTCAATATCGGCCTGTGCGTAAGAGACACGCGGCAGGATTACCAGCAGGCCGGCCGCAGCGGCTGCAAAAAACATAATCTTTCTCATATCTTGTTCCTTCTTTAAGTTATTTAATCCGTATCTTGTTGCTGAGCAGGGCATCCTGCATATCATCATCGATATCGCCTTTCATATACAGCAGGGTCACCGCCTCATCATCGCTCGACAGCGTTATCGCCTCCCGGCAGTGTCCGTCGATATAGGCCGATACCCACCTGCCGGCATTGCTGACCGAGAAGAGCACCTCATACCGGGCCGTCAGCCGACGCGCATCCTCGAGAAACCTGTCCCTCAGACAATTGCCGTCAGAACCCGAAATGCTGATGATTTTTATCTCCGTAAGCTTGCGGAGCAGGTCATTGTTGTCCCTCCGCGCCATCTTTTTCAGTATCTGCTCCGGCATGGTGACCGTCACCGCCGACTTCTGATAGGCATATTTCTCTATCAGGCTGTCCATCGACTGGGCGCGGGCACACAGCAAGGACACAGCGGCAAGCGCAAGTGTTATCAGTACTCTCTTCATATCTATTTGATTTTAAAGTCCAATACCATTCTATCTTCCAGCACGCTCATGGTCGAATCCCGCACCCGGGCTGCCTCCCTCAGGACGTCCATGCTCAGGTCCAATGCCGCCTGCACATCCCCCAGCCGCGCCAGCTCCCGGTCCACAATCTCCACCGCCAGGGCCTCGTCCGCCACGGAACGGCCGCCTACAGTCAGGCGCAGTCCGGAGGCACCGCCCTGGAAACGCCCGCCGTCAAAAACCAGCACTCCGGCGCCAGCCAGCACCGCCGCGGCGGCAGTCACGGACACCACTGTGCGCAGCACCCTCCTGCGGCGGGACATCCGTCCATCCGCAGCGGCAACTCCCGCAGCAGCCCGCTCCTGAGCGATATACCCGAAAAGCGGCCGGTATTTCTCCAAGTCCGCCGGCACCTTCCCCGAAAGGAATCTCCTGCGCAGCCGTTCCTCCTGTTCAAGGGTAGAACTGCCCTCGAGCCAGAGGTCCAGCAATTGTCTCAACTCATTGTCCTTCATATTGCTCATAATTATTCATTTTCCAACAGATACTGTCTTATCCGCTTCCGCGCCCGGCTCAGCAGCTGCCGGACATTGTCCCCGGCGCATCCTATTATCTCCGCTATCTCATCCGTCTCATAACCCAGCACATCCCTGAGAATAAACGCCGAGCGCTGCTGCTCCGGAAGTTCCTGCACGACCGCCCGCACCTGCGCAACCCGCTCCCTCATTCCCAAGTGCAGCTCGATATTCTCCCCGCTGTCCTGCCTCCACGCCGCCTCCAGCCCTGATGTCCTGCTGTAACCCGCCGACCTGACCGCATCCAGCGCCCTGTTCCGGGCCACCTTCATCAGCCAGGCCCCGGGACAGCTGACATTTTTCCCGCCAGAAGCCGCCTGCAGATAGGCCAGGACTGCATCCTGCACTATATCCTCGGCCAAGGCACCGTCTCCGACAATACCCCGCACGAGCACAAGCATGCGTCTGCGGTTTCCCTCTACTGCACTTGTGAATTCCGAATTCATACTGTATAGACGGATAACCGCCCCCGAACGTGACAGATAAAATGAAAAATTCCGCTACTTCCTGTAATCCTCATACATCATCAGCAGATGTGAGGCGCTCCAGCTGAAATGGGAGGCCTGCAGCCGCTCTCCGGTGTGCGTCCCGTAGTTCTCATGGATGGGAGCGTCTCCGGTAAGGCCGTCACAGCGTTCGAATACCTGACGGGTGTACTCATCGGCCAGATCGCCGTACCCGTAGTTGCGCAGCCCGCGGATGGCCTGATAGGTCTGGTCGAGCCATATAGGACCGCGCCAGTAGCCGTCCGGAGAGCACTTGGGATTGTCCGCGGCGGCAGTGGGGAAAGGTATGTAAGTTGAAAATTTGGCAGGGTCGGTCAGCAGCCTCAGGGCCTGGTCCATCTGTTCCTGCGAGGCAATCTCCACCCAGAACGGAGTATAGCCCTCGCAGGCCGGCTCGGCGATAAAGCTGCCGTCCGCAAGTTTCCGGTCGCAGAAGTACCCGATCTCCGGGTCGAAGAAATACTCAGCCACCTCAGCGCTGTGGTCCGGGGCATCGAAGTCCTCCCCGATAAGCACCGCAAACTTGCGCAGCAGCCGCGCCTCGAAGGCTAAGTAGGCGTTCAGGTCCACGCTCTCCTGGTCGAGGCTCCAGGCATCCGGGCCGTTGCGCAGCATCCTGGCTTCGTCGAAGCGTATCGCATTGTCCATCCCGCTCTCCCATCCGGCTGCCTCGAGGGTGCCGTCCGTAGAGCCGAACTCGCACATCCCGTTGCCGTTGTGGTCCCGCTTGGCGAACCACCATTTATAATAGGCCAGCAGCTTAGGATACATCTCCCTCACGAAGGCGGTGTCCCCTGCGTATGTCAGAATCTCGTCCACAGCCCAGCAGGCGAGGGGCGGCTTGCTGTCCCGGGCATTGTTCCAGCGGCTGTCGGTATAGATGCAGTCGATGACCATACCGTCCGGCTGCTGATAGTCGAACATCGCCCGGATATTGTTCCTGGCCAGTTCCGGAGCGAAGCGGGCCAGAGCCGCCGAGAACCTCCAGCTGTCCCAGGCCCAGAATCCGGTAAAATATGTCACCGAATGGCTCGGAATCACCCCCTCGTGGAGCAGGTCCCCGCGGGCGGCCCTCCAGTTGGACATCAGCGTCACCACCGACTTGACCGCCACCCGGTCATACTCCTTCGGCATATCGTCCCGCAGCACCCGGTTCAGATAGCCCTCCCAGCGGTCCGCAGAAGCCTTCACCGCCGCCTCCGGAGCCGTCAGCAGAGCCCTGGCCTCCCGCATCACCCCCTCTACGGCATCCCCCTCATAGATGAAGGACAATGCCACCCGCACCAGTCCGCAGCCCTCCGGAGTCCGGGCCGTATAGTTCCGCCCGTCGCACTCGAGAACGGCCTCAGGGCCAAATGTCAGCAGCACCGTCTCTCCCTCCGGAAGCTCCACCGTCACGGTCCGTCCCTCCAGGCTCAGCCGCGCCCGGCCGTTCCACTCCTCCCCGGTAAATACGAGTCCGCGGTCAGCCCCGCTCTCCACCGTCAGCAGGGCAGTCGAGGCGCTTGCAAAGACCATCCGCTGCTCTATCCTGCCGGCATCCGAGGATGAGGCCATGTAGACCTCTCCGGGGAAATAAGTAACCGAATCCGGCTGCATCTCCCCCTCATCCCCGGCAAGACGGACCGTCACAGCCGACTTCGCCGCCCATCTCCGGTGCTCTATGCTGAAAGGCCCGCAGAACCCGTTGACCCACCGGTCCCGCTGGGGAAGGGTGAATCCCATCCAGGAGCCGGCATCCGTAAAGCACCCCGCCTTCCTCACCGTCGAGTCCGGAGTAAGGGAAATGTCAATAATATCGGGAAATCCGTATCTCAATGCTCCGTCCCCCTGCCTTCCGCAGGATACAGCGGCGAGGAGCATGAGCAGCGCCGTAAGTATTTGTCCTGAATATCTCATAATCTCAACGACTGACTGTATTTAGAACCAGACTCTGCGGGCTTCTTCCGAAGCATCGTCCTCTCCCGAGAGCGGAACGAGGGTGAAACTGTACTCCCACTCATGAGGGGTAATGGTGTACTCGGAGTGCACGTGGGCGCCCCAGGTATTGTCCCCGCCCACACCCATCTGACGGTGCAGGATATTGAGCCATATCATATCCTTGGGGACAATGCTGCCGCCGTGGCGCCGCTCCACGTTGAAAGGCACGTAGGCAATGTCCTCCAGAGGGAAGTTCCAGGCACTGACATTCAGCGGCTCCTCCCCTATCACCAGCAGTCCGCGGCCGGAGGTGTCGCGCAGGGCCGCCCAGCGCACATCTGCCTTGTTAGCCGTCTCCTGAGGCCGCACGTAAGGGTGGAACTGCTCCCACACCCCGGCGCTGTACAGACCCACGGCGGCACCGGTCTTCCGGTCGGGATAATTCTCCTGAGGCCCGCGGCCCAGCCACGTCATCCGGTCATACTGCGCCGGCAGCACCATCCGCATGCCCAGGACGGGCATCTCGGGCAGAGGCTTGCGGCCGGGGATAAAATTCATGGTCACCCGCACCGCTCCGGCAGCCGTCACCCTGTAGTCCACCTTCAGGGTACTCTCCTGAGCCGGCATATCGTAGAGGGCGGACACTGTCGCCTGCCGGCCGTCCTCACTCTCCGTCACCTGCAGGCCCCTGAGCACCGCGCCGGCTCCGGCATTTTCCCAGACGGCGCAGCGTTCCGAAGTACCGTTGGCCACGTCATTGTCCGTAAGGGCCCTCCAGAAATTGGCCTGCAGGCCCTCCTGTATAAGATTCTCCCCTCCGTCCGAAAGGACAGTCATCTCTCCGTCAGCAGTACTGAAGGCCACGCGGAAGCCGTCATCGCCGCTCAGGACCACCTCCTGCGGAGTCCGCTCCACCCTCAGGCTGCCCTGCGGCCGCTCCGTCTGAGGCAGCAGCCTCTCCACCGGCAGCCGCCATTGCTCCATAGCCGCGACATGCCCCTCCGGCACCATCGGCGCATCCCCGCGGGTCACCGCCTCCACTTTCAGGAAATACTCCCCGTTGAACGGCGGGAGTTCCCCTATCGGCAGGGCCACCTCAGCAGAGCTGCGGGCCGGGATGTCCGGAAAATCCGTCTCCCCCTCGCGGAATGTCCAGCCGTCGGCCTCCACCGTCCACCTCAGACGGTAACGGGTCAGGGGAATGAAGTCGTGCCAGTTGGTAATCAGCACTCGGTCAGAGGTAAAAGGCACAGGCTCGAAGTGCACGTACTGGTAGACCTTCTTCACCTCCCAGATATGGGGATGCAGAGCCCGGTCCGCGGCCACAAGACCGTTGGCGCAGAAGTTCGAGTCGTTGGGCACACCCACGTAGCCCATGTCCCCGCCGTATCCGGCGATATCCCGGCCCTGCTCATCCTCTATAGCGAAGGTCTGGTCCACCCAGTCCCAGATGAAGCCGCCCTGGAGCTGGTCGTACTTGTAGATGAGGTCCCAGTAGTCCTGCAGATTGCCGGTGCTGTTGCCCATCGAGTGGGCGTACTCGCAGAGAATCAGCGGACGGGCGTCCCTCTGGTTGACATGGCGGCGCAGGGCCCAGATCCTCGCGTACATCGGGCAGTAGATATCCGAGACGCCCTCGTAGCCGCCGCCCTCGTACTGCACCGGACGGGACGGGTCATAGCGCTTGGTCCAGTGATAGATGGTCTCGAAGTTGGGACCGTAGCCGGCCTCGTTGCCTAAGGACCATATCACTATGCTGGTGAAGTTTCTGTCCCGGTATACCATCCTCGACATCCGCTCCATGAAGGCGCCCTCCCAGTCGGGATAGCCGGCCAGCGTGCCGTCGGGGTGGAATGTCATGCCGTGGGTCTCGAGATTGGCCTCGTTGACGAGGTAAAGGCCGTATTTGTCACAGAGGCAGTACCACTGATAGTTGTTGGGATAGTGCGAATTGCGGACAGAGTTGATATTGAACTGCTTCATCAGCCGGATATCCTCCAGCATGCTCTCCACGGTGATGGTACGGCCCGTCAGCGGACTGTGTTCGTGGCGGTTCACGCCCTTGAACAGCACCGGCACCCCGTTGATCAGCACCTGTCCGTTCCACATCTCCACAGTGCGGAATCCGAAGGGATGGGCAAATGCCTCCAGGCTGCGGCCCTGAGCATCGTAAAGGCTCACTGCCAGAGTGTACAGATTGGGGGTCTCCGCATTCCAGGGCAGCACGTCCTCCATCAGTTCCGCCACCGTCCATACAGTATCAGCCGGTCCTGCCAGAGTCCTTGTCTCACTCAGGATGACCTGGCCGTAAGGATCCATAACCTTGACATCCACCCTCTGCCCCTCCTGCGGTCCGTGCAGCAGCAGCCGCAGGGAGAAATCCGCGTCGCGGTAACCGTGTACCAGGGGAGCTCCCAGGGCGAAGTCCTCCACCCGGCTCTGCGGCCTCGCATACAGGTACACGCTCCGCTCGATGCCGCTGTACCGCCAGTAGTCCTGTCCCTCGAGGTAGGAGCCGTCGCTGTAGCGGAAGACCTTCACCGCCAGCGTATTCTTACCCTTCTTCAGCAGCTCCGTCACATTGAAATGAGCCGGAAGGCGGCTGTCCTCGCTGTAACCCGCCAGCTCACCGTTGACCCAGCAGTAGAAAGCCGACTCCACACCCTCGAAATCCAGGAAAATGTCCATGCCCTCCCATCCGCGCGGCAGGGTGAACTCCCGGACGTAGGCCCCCACGGGATTGTAGTCCTCGGGAACATACGGAGGATCCGGGGGAAAGGGATAGCGCGTATCCGTATAAATAGGTGCGTCGAACCCCTGCAGCTCCCAGCTTCCGGGCACCCGGATATCCGCCCAGCGGCGGGTGCTGTAACCCGGCTCGTGGAAGTCGGCGGGACATTCATCATTGTTCTTGGAATAAAGGAACTTCCACGTACCGTCGAGGGAGATGCGGCGCTCCGCACCCGGATTCAGGGCAAAGCGTTCCGCATCCGGCAGGGAAAGCTGCCGCAGGGCCGCCTCCTCATCGGTAAAGGGGAGAAAATGGGCCCGCATAGGCTCGCGGTTGATCTCATTTACAGCGGCGTCCTGCCACGGACGGGACGCATTCTGTGCACTGAGAGACGCGCACAAGGGGGAAATGGCCAGCAGTGCTGCTGCGAGGAATCTTTTCATATATTTCGGTGTCTAAATGATATTGAGACAAATTTAGCAAGTTTTTATCAAATTTTCTTAACTTTGCGTCCGACTTAATTTGAAGCTAATTACCAATAATCTACAATATGTACAAAGATATCCATTTTGTAAGCGCGGACGAGGCCGTCAAGGTCGTGAAGTCCGGAGACCACATTCACTTCAGCAGTGTGGCCGCAGCCCCCAAAGTGCTGATCGACGCTCTCTGCCGCAGAGGCGATGCAGGCGAGCTCAGGGACGTGAGGATCCACCACCTCCACACCGAGGGACCCGCTCCCTACACCGATGCCAAGTATGAGGGAATCTTCTTCCATCAGGCATTCTTCGTAGGCGGCAATGTACGCAAGAACGTACAGGCCGGATACGCCGACTACATCCCCATCTTCCTGAGCGAGACCCAGAGGCTCTACCGCAGCGGCGTGCTGCCCTGCGACGTGGCCATGATCCAAGTGTCCCTCCCCGACAAGCACGGCTACGTATCCATGGGTACCTCCGTGGACGCCTCCCTGGCCGCCGTTGAGTGCGCCAAGCATGTCATCGCAGTGGTCAACAAGCACGTACCCCGCGCATGGGGTGACGCCATCATCCCCCTGTCGATGATCGACACCTTCGTGGAGTGCGACTCCGAGCTGGAGCCCGCCCATTTCTCCGAGCCTTCCCCCATCGAGGCCGCTATCGGACGCAACTGCGCCGCCCTGATTGAGGACGGAGCCACCCTCCAGATGGGTATCGGGGCCATCCCCAACGCAGTGCTCGCACAGCTCGGCGACCACAAGAACCTCGGTATCCACACCGAGATGTTCGCCGACGGCGTACTGCCCCTCGTAAAGAAAGGCGTCATCAACGGAGCCGAGAAAGGCATCGACAAAGGCAAGATGGTATCGACATTCCTCATGGGCTCGCAGGAAGTCTACGACTTCATCGACGACAACCCCATGGTGGCCATGATGGACGTAGGCTACACCAACGACCCCTATGTCATCGCCAAGAACCCCAAGGTGACCGCCATCAACTCAGCCCTGCAGGTAGACCTCACCGGCCAGGTATGCGCCGACTCCCTCGGCACCAAGTTCTACTCCGGTGTCGGCGGACAGATTGACTTCGTCTACGGAGCATCCCTCTCCAAGGGCGGCAAGGCCATCATCGCCATGCCCTCAGTGACCAACAAGGGCGTCAGCAAGATAGCCCCGATTCTCACTCCCGGCGCCGGCGTCGTGACCACCCGCAACCACATCCACTGGTTCGTAACCGAGTACGGAGCAGTCGACCTCTACGGCAAATCCCTCCAGGAGAGAGCCAAGGCCATCATCAGCGTAGCCCATCCCGACCACCAGGAGGAACTGGACCGCGCCGCCTTCGAGCGCTTCGGGCCTCACTACCACTTCGTCGGCTAAGCAGCATCCGGCCGACAGTAGGACAAAGGCAGTCTCCCGCCACCCGGGACGGCTGCCTTTATTTTTGAGGCTTACGCGATAAAAAAGCCGGTCCTTTGCGGGACCGGCTTTCATAAACTATGGTAATGTGGTTGTTATCTGATGCGCTTGTAGCCGTAAACCGCGAGGCTGCCGAGCTCTTCCTCGATGCGGAGGAGCTGGTTGTACTTGGCCATACGGTCGGAGCGGCTGAGGGAGCCGGTCTTGATCTGGCCGCTGTTGGTGGCCACTGCGATGTCGGCGATGGTGGCGTCCTCGGTCTCGCCGGAGCGGTGCGAGGTCACTGTGGTGTAGCCGTGACGGTGAGCCATCTCGATAGCGTCGAGGGTCTCGCTGAGGGAGCCGATCTGGTTGACCTTGATGAGGATGGAGTTGGCGCAGCCCTTCTCGATACCTTTGGCCAGGAACTCTACGTTGGTTACGAAGAGGTCGTCACCCACGAGCTGGCAGCGGGAGCCGATACGGTCGGTCAGCTTCTTCCAGCCTTCCCAGTCGTTCTCGCTCATACCGTCCTCGATAGAGTCGATGGGATACTTGTTGATCAGGCTCTCGAGGTAGTCAACCTGCTCGTCGGAAGTCCTCTTGACACCCTTGTCACCCTCGAAGATGGTGTAGTCATACACACCGTCCTTGTAGAACTCGGAGGATGCGCAGTCCATACCGATCTTCACGTCCTTGCCGGGCTCGTAACCTGCTGCCTTGATGGCTGCGAGGATGGACTCGATAGCGTCCTCGGTGCCGTTGAGTGCGGGAGCGAAACCGCCCTCGTCACCTACTGCGGTGCTGAGTCCGCGGTCGTGGAGCACCTTCTTCAGTGCGTGGAAGACCTCAGCGCCCATACGCAGGCCCTCACGGAAAGAGGGAGCGCCTACGGGACGGATCATGAACTCCTGGAATGCGATGGGAGCGTCGGAGTGAGAGCCGCCGTTGATGATGTTCATCATCGGAACAGGCATTACATATGTGTTGGTTCCACCGATATAGCGGTAGAGAGGCATGTGCAGATAAGCTGCTGCTGCATGAGCCACAGCGAGGGATACGCCGAGGATGGCGTTGGCTCCGAGGTTGGATTTGGTCTTGGTGCCGTCCAGGGCAAGCATCTTGTGGTCGATGGCACGCTGCTCGAGAACTGACCAGCCGATGAGGGCAGGAGCGATGACGTTGTTGATATTCTCTACTGCCTTCAGCACGCCCTTGCCGCCGTAACGCTTCTTGTCACCGTCGCGGAGCTCGAGAGCCTCATGCTCACCTGTAGATGCTCCTGAGGGAACAGATGCGCGTCCGCGTACACCGGACTCAAGTACTACTTCGACTTCAACTGTAGGATTGCCGCGTGAATCCAGAATCTCGCGGCCGTGAATACTTTTAATTTTCATAATACGTCTGTATTTAATTAAAACCTTCTTGAATTCGGGCGCAAAAATACTCAATTACCCGGATTTTGCCAATTTTTCCGACAGTTTCTTGCCTGCTATGAAAAAGGGACGCCCGTCAAAACGGTACGTCCCTTTATTTCAAAGTAGTACAGACAATTAGTCTACCGGCTCGAAGTCTTCCTTTCCTACTCCGCAAAGAGGGCATACCCAGTCGGCGGGAAGGTCTTCAAATGCTGTTCCGGGAGCTATTCCGTTGTCAGGATCTCCAGTTGCAGGGTCATAGACCCAATGGCACACTGTGCATTCGTACTTTTTCATTCTGTAAAATTTTAAATTAAATGTATTCCGGAATGCTAAGGTACTTTTTTTATTTTTAAATTCGCAACATGAAAACGATTTTCTTCAATTCGCGGTCCCTCATCCTCTGCGGCGAGGACCGTCCCGGAGACGAGGACCCGGGAGCCGTCATCATGGTGGACAACGGCGAGGAAGCTCTCTCCGAGGCAGTAAGGACCATTGATACCAATGAGAACATCTCCCGTCTCTACATCCTCTGTCAGAATATCGAGGACACCTACAACCGCCTCCGCACCCGCTTCACTGAAATCGATGCGGCTGGAGGTCTGGTGCGCGACTCCAACGGACAGTACCTGCTGATACTGCGCAACGGCATCTGGGATCTGCCCAAGGGGAAGAGAGAGAAGGGAGAGGACGTAGCCCAGACCGCAGTCCGGGAAGTCATGGAGGAGACAGGCATCCCTGCTCCTGAGGAAGGACAGCTGATCTGTGTGACCGACCACACCTACCGCCGCGACGGACAGTTCGTGCTGAAACACACCCACTGGTACGCGATGAAACTCGCACAGCCGTGCTCTACAAAACCTCAGACAGAGGAGGGCATCACCCGGACAGCCTGGGTCCCTGCCGGAGAAATCGGCAACTATGCCAGCCAGAGCTATCCCTCCATCCGGGAAGTCCTTCACACAGCCGGACTGGTATAGTATCAGCAGGTCCGGAAACCGGAATCAATCAACGCAAATCCGTAATGTAGACATCCGGATTCTCCAGCAGGCTTTCCGGAGGTGTCCACTCTTCCTGAGCCAATGCTCCGAGTCCCCTTGCGGACAGAATCCGCAGGTCATACTTGTCCCCGTTGCGGCTCTCATACACTATCGACACCGGCAGCAGTGTCTTCTGTGAAACGGTGAATTCTATCAGGATATAGGCCGCATTGCGGTCCTTGGAGGCCATGGACAGCTGCCATGCGCCCTGCCCGTCCACAGGCGCTGCTGTTCCGCGCACCTGTCCGCGGAAAGTGTAGTCCCCGGGACGCGCCTTGCGCAGGACAGCGAAAGGATTCTCTGCCGGGTCCGTAGAAGCCGTATCATGCGGAAATACCGTAATCTCCTGAGCCCCCTCGTCATATATCCACTTTGAGACCCCGTCACAGTAAACAGTCAGCACCGAGCCTTCCAGACGGAAACATTCTCCCTGCGCGATAAATCTTCCGGACTCTTCCCCCAGCAGGTCCCCTGCCCCGTTCTCCGCACGGAACTCGAAAGTAAACTCAGCAGCGCCCAACGCATCCAGAGCCTGCCTCATCCGGTCGAGCAGTTCTTCAGGCTTAGGCGCACGGCTTCCGGAGGCAACCTGGGCCGCCGCCCTCTGTCCCTGCAACAGGAGACAGAGGCAGAATATTGACATTATTATAAAGGAGTGCCTGTTAAATTTTCTCATTTTCCTAAACCATCATAAAGTGGACAAAAGTTCGTCCAGCGACTCCAGGCTGGTAATCCTCACCTGACGGGGCTTGCTGCCCTCCGAGGGACCGACGATACCTGCATCCTCCAGCTGGTCCATGATACGGCCCGCACGGTTGTAACCCAGATTCATCTTGCGCTGGATGAGCGATGTAGAGCCCTGCTGTTCCCGGACTATCAGACGGGCGGCCTCCTTGAACAGGTCATCCCTGTTACCTCCCGATATCTTCTTGACAGGCCCGTCCTCACTGTCCTCCATATCGCACTCCGGCAGCAGATACGCTCCGCCGAAACCGGCCTGGGAGGATATGAAGGTCGCGATATTCTCCACCTCGGGAGTGTCGATGAAGGCGCACTGCACTCTGACCGGCTCACTGCTGCCGGTGGATATCAGCATATCACCACGTCCTACCAGCTGATTGGCTCCGGTCTGGTCCAGAATCGTCTTGGAGTCGATGCTGGACATCACGCGGAATGCGATGCGGGCCGGGAAGTTGGCCTTGATGGTACCGGTGATGATATTGGTCGTAGGTCTCTGGGTGGCGATGACCAGATGTATGCCGATGGCACGGGCCAGCTGGGCCAGACGGGCTATCGGCTCCTCTATCTCGCGGCCGGCCGTCATCAGCAGATCGGCGAACTCGTCGATTATCACCACGATATAGGGCATATACTCGTGGCCTTTGTAGGGATTGAGCCTGCGTGACAGGAACTTCTCGTTGTACTCCTTGACATTGCGCACGGAAGCGGCCTTGAGCAGGTCATAGCGGTGGTCCATCAGCTTGCACAGCGAGCGGAGGGTATAGACCACCCGCTTGGTATCGGTGATGATGGCCTCCTCAGCGTCAGGAAGCTTGGCCAGATAATGCTTCTCCAGTGGCGAATAGAGCGACAGCTCCACCTTCTTCGGGTCCACCAGCACGAACTTGAGTTCAGAAGGATGCTTCTTATAAAGCAGGGAGGTAATGATAGCGTTCAGTCCCACCGACTTACCCTGACCTGTAGCACCGGCCACCAGCAGGTGCGGCATCTTGGCCAGGTCGAAGGACATGGCCTCGTTCGATATCGTCCGTCCGATCACCACCGGCAGGTCGTACTTGGCCGCATTGAACTTAGGATCCTCCATAATCGACTTCATGGATACGATACTCGGTTTCTCATTGGCCACCTCAATACCGATAGCGTTGGTTCCGGCCAGGGTCACCACCCTCACTCCCCGGGCGGCAAGCGAACGCGCGATATCGTCCTCCAGCCTCATGATCTGGGCCACGCGCACTCCAGGAGCAGGGACCACCTCGTACAGCGTCACGGTAGGCCCCACCCTGGCTGAAATCTTCGAAATGCTGATCTTATAGTCCTTCAAAGTCGATACGATACGGCGGTTGTTCTTCTCCAGCTCCTCACGGGACACCTCGTGCGTCTGATCCGAGTAATCCTTGAGCAGGGACAGATCCGGCATCCGGTAGGTCGACAGACTCAGACGGGGGTCATAGCGGGTGCGCCACTGCTCGTCCGTAAGAACAGCGGAATAATCCGAAGTATCCCCGTTGAGAACCTGCAGAGGCGGAATATCCTGAGCCACTGTCTCCGCCGTATTGCCAGCCGCCGCGGCAGCCACCGTTCCGACAGCAGCGGCAGCAGGAGACTCACCGGCAGGAGCGGAAACCTGCGGAACCTGCACTGCTGCGGCCTGCGGTTCGGACCGCGCAGGCTCCGGCACAGGCTGTTCGATTATCTCGAAGACGGGGCCGTCAGGTTGTTTCGGGCTTTCCTCCGGTTCATCCTCTGCCTCGTCCTCGTCCTCTTCCTCAGCCTCTTCCCCGTCATCCTCCTCTTCCTCTTCCTCGTCCTCGTCCCAGTCCTCCTCTTCCTCATTGTCCCCGTCAGTGCCGTCATCCTCAGTTATCCCGGCATCCTCTTCCGGAGACTGCGCCCCGGCCGCCTCCCTCCTGGCGAAGAGCGAGCCGAAGAATGTCGTTATCTTCCTTACAATCCTGGTATTCAGAAGGATTATCCACAATACAAGGAAGAATACTATGATACAGGCCGCTCCGAAGACTCCCGTCATGGAGACAAGCCACTCATTGATATAGTAGCCGTAGGAACCTCCGGCGCCGTCCCCGAAGAGAGCTTTCGCGGAAGTGAAGGAGAATATGAAGGAAAATGCCGTGGAAAGCACGATACATCCCATCAGCGACAGGGCAAACAGGCGCAGCAGGCGCACACGCCCCTTACGGAAGCAGTAGACCGCCACTCCGGCAAAGAAGAAGGGTATGATGAAGGCTCCCAGGCCGAACCATCTGGAAACAAGAAGGTTGGCCGAAAGAAAGCCGAGCTTTCCTCCTATATTCTCCGCAGTCACGATATTGCTGAAGAGGTTGTCGTCCGAGAGCAGGCTCTGGTCCTCCGCCCAGGTAAACAGGTAGGACAGAAGGGATACAAACGTAAAAATGGAGAGGATGGCAAACACCACCCCCGCCACGAAGCGCACTACCTCGTTCTGCAGGAATGCCAGGACCGGGGCCATGGCATTGCTCCGGCTCCTGCGGGAGGCAGACGTCTTCTTCCCGGAGCCTTTCTTCTTTGCCCCGGCAGCGCTTTTCTTTTTTCCCTTGCCCTCTTTTCCTTTTACTGCTGTTTTTTCCATTTGTTCTTCTTATTCTTGTTGCGTCCCTGCTGCCGGAACTGATTGCGTCCGGGCTGGTTTCCGGTAGGCAGGATCATACCGGGTCTGGTGAATTTCTCCTTGTCCGACACACTTTCCAGATGAATGTGCTCCGGAACTCTGAGAGTACCGCCCGAAAGCCTCTCTATATCCTTGAAGATGGTCTCGTCCGACACTGAGTCCTTGTTCCATATCAGATACTGCTGCCTCATGTACACGGCCATGGACTTGATCATCCGGTCGCGTGTCTCGTCCTCGGGCATGGCGGCGATGACCTTTATCATATTCTGGATATTGCGGCCGTAATGGGCGGCTGCCAGCGGCTCCTTGGGCATGGGCACGATGTCGGGAGGAGTTGAGAACTCTTCCTTGGTAGGTACCGGATAGGGTGAGTCCACGTCCAGGTCGAAGCCGGCGATGAACTGCACGTGGTCCCAGAGCTTATGCTTGTAGTCAGGCTGCTCGGTCAGATGAGGATTGAGTATCTCCATCACCGAAACCACGGCGCGGATCTGCTCGTTGCGCTTCTCGCGGTCGGGTATCTGCTTGACGTGTTCTATCATTTTCTGGATGTGTCTCCCGTATTCGGGCATTATCAGTTTCTCTCGGTTGGTGTTGTAATCCATTTGCGTTATAGAGCAGTTAAAAATTTCCACAAAGATAGTTTTTTTAGATTAGGTTTTGAGTATCTTTGCGCCACAATTTTAGGAAAGATGGAAAACATTCTGATTACCGGCGCTGACGGACAACTCGGTAGCGAGCTCCGCGGCCTCACACAGGGAGAAAGCGGCACCAACTGGCTGTACACGGACATCCATGAGCTAGACATCACTGACGCAGCAGCCGTGGAGGACTACATTAGCGCCCACGGAGTCACCAGGATCATCAACTGCGCCGCATACAATGCCGTAGACCAGGCTGAAACCGACACAGACGCCGCCATCAGGCTCAATGTCACAGGCCCCATGAACCTTGCAGAAGCCGCTGCGCGCCACGGGATATACCTTATACACATATCCACCGACTTCGTATTCGACGGAACCAAGACATCGCCCTACCACGAGAGCGACCGTCCCGCCCCTCTTTCCGAGTACGGACGTACCAAACTGGCAGGCGAGACCGCCGTCAAGCGCTCCGGCTGCCTCTCGGTAATCATCCGCACGTCATGGCTTTACTCCCCCCTCGGACAGAAAAATTTCGTCAGGACGATGCTCCGGCTCGGAGAAGAGGAGGAAATAGTAAAAGTGGTGTACGACCAGAAAGGTTCTCCCACTTACGCCCGTGACCTGGCCGAGGCCATCCTTCACATCATCCCCCAGCTGGATGCCGTTCCCCGCTATGGAGAAGTCTTCCACTATGCTGACGAAGGCTGCTGCACCAAAGCTGAATTCGCACAGAAGATCATCACTCTCAAGCATCTGGACAATGACTGCGATATCGTTCCGGTACCCACCTCGGAGTTCCCGGCCCCGGCACAGCGTCCCGCCTATTCAGTTCTGGACAAATCCCTGATCACGACAGTCTTCGGAGTGAAAGTCCCCCTATGGGAACGGAGCCTGTCAAAAGCGATAAGGCTGTTCTGACAGCAGGGGTGCCTTCCGGTCCTTGTCCGAGAGGATCAGAGGACATCCGGGATTCATCCATTCCACCCCTACGGCCGGATCGTCCCAGCGGACAGAACCCTCGGAGGACGGTTCGTAGAATTCCCCGCACTTGTACTGAAAAACAGTATCGTCCTCAAGCGTCAGGAATCCATGGGCAAAACCCTCGGAAAGGTAGAACATGCGCTTGTTCTCCCCGCTCAGCACCACTGAGAAATACTTTCCGAATGTAGGAGAGCCCGCCCTGAGGTCCAGGGCCACATCCTGTACGGCCCCGCGCACCACCCGCACCAACTTGGACTGGGCATGCGGCGACTTCTGGAAATGCATGCCGCGTAGGACACCCCGGGAGGACATGGACTCATTGTCCTGCACGAAATGCACGTCAAGCCCGGTGGCCGCCCGGAAATCCCTTTCGGAGAAAACCTCCATAAAGTAACCTCTGGAATCCCCGAAAACCTTGGGCTCCAAGACGAAAAGACCTTCAATATCCGTTTTTACAATATTCATGATTTTTAAATTTATGCGCAAATGTAGAAAACGTTTCTAAATTTGCAGTTCAAAACCATCCGAATATGACGCAAAAACCATCCATACCCAAAGGCACCCGGGATTTCGGTCCTTCCGAGATGGCCGGACGCAACTACATCTTCGACACTGTCAAAGCCGTTTTCCGCAAATACGGATACTCTCCCATCGAGACTCCGGCGATGGAAAACCTCTCCACCCTGCTGGGCAAATACGGGGAGGAAGGAGACAAGCTCCTCTTCAAGATTCTCAACTCCGGAGACGCATTCAGCGACATCCGGCAGATGCCGTCCGCCGAGCTCTCCGAGGCAGGCAGCAACTCTCTGGCCCTGAAAGTCTGCGAGAAAGGGCTGCGCTATGACCTGACGGTGCCTTTCGCGAGGTTCGTGGTCCAGCACCGCAACGAGCTGACATTCCCCTTCAAGCGGTACCAGATCCAGCCGGTATGGAGGGCCGATCGTCCCCAGAAAGGCCGCTACCGCGAGTTCTACCAGTGCGATGTGGACGTAGTGGGCTCCGACTCCCTGCTCTACGAACTGGAGATGGTGCAGATAGTCGACGAGGTATTCCGAAACATGGGCATCGGCGTGAGAATCAAGATCAACAACCGCAAGATCCTCTCCGGCCTGGCCGAGATCTCCGGCCAGAGTGACAAGCTCACCGATATCACAGTCGCCATCGACAAGATAGATAAAATAGGTCTGGACGCCGTCAAGGTCGAACTGGCCGAGCGCGGTGTCCTGCCCGGGAGCATAGCCCGCATCGAGCCTGTCCTGACCCTGACAGGCAGCACAGAGGAGAAAATCACAGCCATGAGGCACATCCTCGAAGGTTCTCAGACCGGCATGCGCGGCCTGGACGAACTGGAAGAGCTCTTCCGCCTCATCCGCGAGGCCGGAGTAGCAGCGGAGACCGAGTTCGACCTCTCCCTGGCCCGCGGCCTGAACTACTACACCGGCGCCATCTTCGAGGTAAAGGCCCTGGACTTCACCATCGGCAGCATCTGCGGAGGCGGACGCTATGACGACCTCACCGGCATATTCGGCCTCAGCGACACCTCCGGAGTAGGCATCTCATTCGGCGCCGACCGGATTTACGACGTACTCGCCGGCCTGGACAAATTCCCCAAGGAGGCCGTCAGCGGTACCGAATACCTCTTCGCCAACATGGGCCAGGCCACCCTTCCCTATATATTGAGCGCCGCTGCCCGCTGCCGTGCCGCCGGACACTCCTGCGAGATATACCCCGACGCTGCGAAACTCCGCAAGCAATTCGAATATGCCGACCGCAAAGGCATAAAATTCATAGTACTCGCCGGAGAAGACGAAGCCGCATCCAACGAACTGACTATAAAGGATATCCAAAAAGGAGAGCAGAAAAAAATCAAAATTTCCGAAATGTTTTAACAACATTTTTTTGGATTTTATAAATTTTTATATACTTTTGCAGTCTCAATCGGAAATTAATCCTTAATATAGGAAGCAATATACCGCGGAGTAGAGCAGTTGGTAGCTCGTCGGGCTCATAACCCGGAGGTCAGAGGTTCGAGTCCTCTCTCCGCTACAAAAAAGACAGAAGCCGCCGGATTTGTTATCCGGCGGTTTTTTTACTATATTCGCGGACTACTTAAGACGAATGCAGTATGTCAGACAACAATAAGAAAGCGGCCCTGGACTATCACCGCCTCGGCCGGCCGGGCAAGATCGAGACCCTGCCCACCAAACCCTACTCGTCGCAGCATGACCTTTCCCTGGCCTACTCCCCAGGAGTGGCTTACCCATGCCTGGAGATCAAGGAACGTGCCGAGGACTCATACGAATACACCAACAAAGGCAATCTCATGGCGGTCATCTCCAATGGAACGGCGGTGCTCGGCCTGGGCGATATAGGAGCCCTTGCCGGCAAACCGGTAATGGAGGGCAAGGCCCTATTGTTCAAGATATTCGCCGGACTGGACTGCTACGACATCGAGCTGGATGAGAAAGACCCCGAGAAATTCATCGCTGCCGTCAAGGCCATTGCCCCCACCTTCGGAGGCATCAACCTCGAGGACATCAAGGCCCCCGAATGCTTCGAGATAGAGCGCAGGCTCAAGGAAGAGTGCGACATCCCCGTGATGCACGACGACCAGCACGGCACGGCCATCATCTCAGCCGCAGGCCTGCTCAACGCCCTGGAGCTGCAGAACAAGAAGATAGAGGACATCCGGCTGGTGGTCAACGGAGCCGGTGCCGCCGCCATCGCCTGCACCAACCTCTACATCGAGCTCGGTGTGCGCCGCGAGAACATCGTAATGTGCGACAGCAAGGGAGTCATCTCCACTTCCCGCACCGACCTCAACGCCATGAAGCGGACCTTCGCCACTGACCGCGACGTGCACACCCTGGCCGAAGCCCTTGTCGGCGCCGACGTCTTCCTGGGCCTTTCCGTACGCAACGTCCTGACCAAGGAGATGATCCGCACGATGGCCGACCGCCCGGTCGTATTTGCCCTGGCCAATCCCGACCCCGAGATAGAGTATTCCGAGGCGATGGCCTCCCGCGATGACCTGATATTCGCCACCGGCCGCTCGGACTATCCCAACCAGATCAACAACGTCCTCGGATTCCCCTACATCTTCCGCGGAGCCCTTGACGTACGCGCGAAAGCCATCAACGAGGAGATGAAGCTGGCCGCAGTCTACGCCATAGCCGCACTGGCCAAGCAGCCGGTCCCCTCTGTCGTCAATGCCGCCTACAACATCGAGGAGAACATCCGCTACGGACGCCACTACATCCTGCCCAAACCGCTGGATCCCAGGCTGCTCTCGGCAGTAGCCCCTGCTGTGGCCAAGGCCGCCATGAGCTCCGGAGTGGCCCGGAGGCCCGTCACCGACTGGGACGAATACGAGGAGCACCTGCAGGAAATGATGGGCTACGACAACAAGCTCGTCCGCCGCTTCGCCGATGTGGCCCGCTGCCAGCCCATGCGGGTGGTATTCGGAGAAGGCAATACGGACAATATGCTGGAGGCAGCCGTACAGGCCGGCGCAGAGGGACTCTGCCGCCCCGTCCTGCTGGGCAATGCGGAGCTAATCGGCAAGAGAGCCGCAGACCTGGGCCTGTCGCTCAAGGACGTGGAGGTGGTCAATCCCAGACATCCGGACGAGAAGGCCCGCAGGGAAAGCTACGCGGAGGCCCTGGCCACCAAGCTCGCCCGCAAGGGGTACACCCGCCAGGACGCCTACGAGAAGATGTTCGACCGCAACTACTTCGGCATGATGATGGTCGAGAGCGGAGACGCGGACGCCTTCATCGCCGGCACCTATACCAACAACGTGGCGGTAGCCTCCATCGCCCGCGACATCATCGGCATCCGTCAGGGATTCAGCACCTTCGCGACGATGCACATCCTCAACACCAAGCGCGGAGTATTCTTCCTGGCCGACACGATGATCAACGAGCACACCGATGCCTCCACCCTGGTGGACATCGCCCGCCTCACTACCGGAGCCGTGGAATACTATGCCTTCGACCCAGTAATAGCCATGCTCTCCTACAGCAACTTCGGGTCCAACCTGCACGAAGGAGCGACACCTGCATCCTGCCAGTCCGGCACCTGCGGCACACCCTCGGCCGTCCATCAGGCCGTTGAGCTCCTCCACGAGCGCTACCCCGACATGGTGGTAGACGGAGAGATGCGCATGGACATGGCCCTTAACCGTCAGCTGCGCGACCGGACCTATCCGTTCAACCGCCTGTACGGCAAGGAAGTCAACACCCTGATCTTCCCTGACCTCAACTCATCCTCCGCCGCCTGGCGCATGATGATGGAAATGGGCACAGGAGAGGCCATCGGCCCTATCCAGATAGGCCTCAACAAGCCGGTGCACTTCATCTCGGTGGAAGCCCCCGTGCGGGAGATAGTCAACCTGGCCACCCTCGCATCCCTGGACGCCGCCATCTACCTCAAGGCCGGCAACTGCCTGCTCGACAGATAATCACCTTATAAACAGACACTCATCATGCTTCAGACAGGAGACAAAGCCCCGTACTTCGAGGGCCCCGACCAGGACGGAAACATCATCCGCCTGAGTGATTTCACAGGACGCAGGCTCGTCCTCTATTTCTACCCCAAGGACAGCACACCCGGCTGCACTGCCGAGGCCTGCGACCTCCGGGACAACTATGAGCGCTTTCTCAGCCAGGGCTATGCCGTGGTGGGCGTCAGCAAGGACAGCGCGGCCTCGCACCGTAAATTCATCGAAAAATACAGTCTGCCTTTTCCCCTGATCTCCGACCCGGAGACTGTCATCCTGCAGGCCTACGAAGCCTGGGGCGAGAAGAAGAACTACGGCAAGGTCAGCATGGGAACCCTCCGCAAGACCTACGTCATCGATGAGAACGGCATCATCACCGACATCATCTCAAAGGTCGATACCAAGAACCATACCGCCCAGATATTGAAATAACATACCATGAAGAAAATGTGTGTTTTTATCAGCGTACTCGCTGCTGTGTTATGTTTCCTCAGCACTTTTGCCGCGACTGCGGAGAACTCCAAACCGTTTGTCATTCCGGAGCTGAAGACCTGGGAGGCCGGCAAAGGAGCGCTGACCGTCCATGAGACGATGCGGATAGCCGTGCCGTCCGGAGACGAGGAACTGCTGAGGATAGCCGGGATGCTGGCTGAGGACTGGAACACTGTTGCCGGTTTTAAGCCGGAGGTTGTCGCCGGGAAAGGTGGGAAAGGAGATATTGTCCTGGAAATCAAGACTGACAAGAAGCTGGACAAGCTCTGCGGCGGCAGCACCGAGAGCTATTCACTCAATATTACTGACCGCGTGCGGCTTTCCGCCTTAACTGACCGCGGCGTATACTGGGGGACGCAGACCCTGCTGCAGCTGGCTGACCGCGCCCTACAGGCTGACGCTGAGACCGATGGCATTGACCTGAGCTGCGGCAGGATCCTCGACTGGCCCGACTACGGCATCCGCGGGTTCATGATGGACTGCGGCCGCAAGTACATCCCGATGAGTTACCTGCGCAAGCTCTCCCGCATCATGGCCTACTACAAGATGAACACCCTCCAGATTCACCTCAACGACAACGGCTTCAAGCAGTACTTCGGAGGGGACTGGGACCGCACCTACGCCGCATTCCGCCTCGAGTGCGACACCTACCCCGGACTGACCGCCCGTGACGGCCACTACACCAAGGCCGAGTTCATAGACTTCCAGGAAGAATCCGCAGGCATGTATGTGGAGATTATCCCGGAGATAGACGTGCCCGCCCACTCCCTGGCCCTCACCCGCTACATGCCGGAGATAGGCTCTGAGGAGTACGGCATGGACCACCTGGACCTGTTCAAGCCCGAGACCTACGAGTTCGTGGACGCCCTCTTCAAGGAATACCTCGAGGGTGACCAGCCCGTCTTCCGCGGCCCCAAGGTGCATATCGGCACAGACGAGTACTCCAACAAGGACAAGGAAGTCGTGGAGAAATTCCGCTACTTCACCGACCACTACATCCGTCTCGTCGAGAGCTACGGCAAGCAGGCTGTGGTCTGGGGTGCCCTCACCCACGCTGACGGAGAGACCCCGGTCAAGTCGGAGAACGTAATCATGAACGCATGGTACAACGGCTACGCAGATCCGGTCAAGATGGTCGAGGACGGCTACAAGCTCATCTCCATACCCGACGGACTGGTCTACATCGTGCCCGCAGCCGGCTACTACTACGACTACCTCAACGAGCAGTACCTCTACGAGAACTGGACTCCCGCCCATGTAGGTGACGCCGTCTTCGCCGAGCGCGACACGTCCATCCTCGGCGGCATGTTCGCCGTATGGAACGACCATGCGGGCAACGGTATCTCGGTCAAGGACATCCACGACCGGCTCTTCCCCGCCCTGCAGACTCTGTCCGTGAAGATGTGGACCGGTGCGGAGACCTCCCTGCCCTACGCTGACTTCGACAGCACACGCTACTTTGTGCGCGAGGCTCCCGGCATCAACTTCGCCGGCCGCATCGGCACTGAGCCCGGCTGCGTGCTGGAGATGGCCGAGGTGGCTCCCGGCACCGCCATGCCCTATCCCGAGATCGGCTATGACTACACCGTCAGCTTCACCGTCGATGGTGCCGCCGAGAAACCAGGCACTGAGCTGTTCCGCTCAGAGGACGCCGTCTTCTATCTCAGCGACCCGATCAGCGGCATGATGGGCTTCGCCCGCGACGGCTACCTCAACACCTTCCGCTACAGCATCCAGGACGGCGACCGGCTCGAAGTCACGGTCAAGGGTGACAACCGCTCCACGACCCTGATCATCAACGGCCGCGTCATCGACCGCCTCGAGACCGAAAAGCGCTGGCACAACGAAGGCGAGAGCGTGATGTACTACGTTCCCACCCTCGTATTCCCCCTGCAACAGGCCGGAGACTTCCAGAGCCGCATCACCAATCTGAAAGTCTACAACCACTAGAACTGGCGGGCGAGATTGACCATCTCGATAGCGGTGGTCATGGCGTCGAAGCCTTTATTGCCGGCCTTGGTGCCTGCGCGTTCTACGGCCTGCTCGATGGAGTCGGTGGTCAGGACGCCGAAGATGACGGGGACGTTGCACTCCAGACCGACGTGGGCTATACCCTTGGTGGCCTCATTGGCGACCATATCGAAGTGAGGGGTAGCCCCGCGGATTACGGCTCCGAGGCAGACGATAGCATCGTACTTGCCGGAGAGAGCCATCTTCCTGGCCACAAACGGAATCTCGAACGCTCCGGGCACCCAGGCCACCTCGAGATTCTCCCCCGCACCGCCGTGACGCAGGAACGAGTCCTCCGCCCCGCCGAGCAGCTTGGAAGTGATGAATTCGTTGAAACGGGCCGCTACGATGCCTATCCTCTGGCCGGCGGCTGACAGATTGCCTTCTATTACTTTCATGGTTGACTTTGTATTTATTGCTTTCTATTTCTACTTAAAGTGCTCCTTCTGCTCGAAATGGAGGAGGTGGCCCATCTTCTTGTACTTGGTGTACATATAGGCCTCGTTCTTCTCGTTGCAGGTCATCTCGATGGGGTCGCGGCCCACCACCTCGATACCGTAGTGGTCCAGACCGAAAATCTTCATCGGATTGTTGGTCATCAGTATCAGTTTCCGGATGCCGAGGTCGGAGAGGATGGCGCCGCCCACATCGTAGTCGCGCAGGTCAGCCTTGAAGCCTAAGGCCAGGTTGGCTTCCACGGTATCCATGCCCTGGTCCTGCAGCTCGTAGGCCCGCAGCTTGTTGATCAGCCCGATGCCGCGTCCCTCCTGCCGCAGGTAGAGCAGCACTCCGCGTCCGGCCTTCTCGATACGTCTGAGGGCCTCGGCCAGCTGCTCGCCGCAGTCACAGCGCAGTGAGCCCAGTACGTCTCCGGTCAGGCACTCCGAGTGCATCCGGCACAGCACCGGCTCGGGAGTGGTGATGTCACCCTTGACTATCGCCAGGTGATGCTCCTTGGTGATGCGGTTGACGTAGCCCATAATCCGGAAGTTGCCGTACTTCGTAGGCAGGGCCGCGTCCGTCACCTTCTCCATCCACTTCTCGTGGTGCTTGCGGTAGGACACTAAGTCGTCCACGGTGATAATCCTAAGACCGTGCTCTGCGGCGAAGGCTATCAGCTCGGTAGTGCGCATCATGTCCCCGTCCTCCCGCATGATCTCGCAGCACAGTCCGCACTCCTCCAGTCCGGCGATGCGCATCAGGTCCACAGTGGCCTCAGTGTGCCCGCGGCGCTGAAGCACTCCGCCCGGACGCGACTCTAAAGGAAACATGTGCCCGGGACGGCGGAAATCCTCAGGCCTGGCATCCGGCTCTACTGCCTTCATCGCAGTGATAGACCGTTCTATGGCCGATATACCCGTGCCGGTAGAGACGTGGTCGATGGACACGGTGAAGGCCGTGCAGTGATTGTCGGTATTGTGCGAGACCATCTGCCCCAGGCCCAGCTTTTGGGTCAGAGCAGAGCTCATCGGCATACATATCAGGCCCTTGCCGTAGCAGGCCATAAAGTTGACATTGGCAGTGGTGGCGTGACGGGCGGCGCAGATCAGGTCCCCCTCATTCTCCCGGTCGGGATCGTCGATGACCACGATAATCTGTCCCTGGCGGAGAGCCTCGGCCGCCTCGTCGATAGTATTGAATTTGCGTTCCATATATTAAAATCCGTATTTCTTTAAAAATTCTTCTGTAAGTCCGCCCCCGGCAGAGCCATTCTCCACCTGTGCGGAAGCAGGGGCAGCCGCCCCGGAAGCCAGCAGCCGCTCCACATACCGGGCCAGCATGTCCACCTCCACATTGACCGGAGAGCCCGGTTTCAGAAGGTGGAGCGTCGTCGAGGCCATAGTGTGCGGAATGAGCGAGACTGTAAAACTGCTGTCCTCATCCGAAACCGATGCCACCGTAAGGCTCACTCCATCCAGAGTCACCGACCCCTTCCTGGCCACGTAGCGCAGCACATCGGACGGCACGGACACCCTCATAATCATAGCGATGCCGTCCCGGACAAGTTCCGTCACCCGTCCGCAGGCATCCACATGCCCCGAGACGAGGTGCCCGCCGAAACGGCCTCCGTAGGCCATGGCCCGCTCCAGATTGACCTTCGAACCGGTCCTCAGACCGCCCAGGGACGTACGCCGCAGCGTCTCCGGCATCGCGTCAGCCGTAAAATGCCCGCTGCCGGGAGTCACCGTCAGGCATACCCCGTTGACCGCGATACTGTCCCCTGTCGCGGTGCCTTCCAGCACCCTGGAAGCCTCGATATCCAACACCACTCCCGAGCCGCCTCCGCGGATGGAGCGGACCGTCCCTATTTCCTCTATTATTCCTGTAAACATTTAGACTTATCGTATTTACTTGAAAATCCGTGTATCAGTACATCCTCCCCGACCATTGTCACCGAATCTACCCGCAGGCCGCAGGCCGCTGCCATTGTCCCGAAGCCGGAGCCTCCGACCGGTCCCTTGGCGGCACGTCCTCCGACTATCTTCGGAGCCACGAAGACGTAGAACTCGTCCACGAGCCCGGAGCGGACCAGGCTCCAGTTGAGTTCCCCGCCGCCCTCCACGAGCACCGAGTCGAGCCCCATGGCCCCGAGCTGTCCCAGCATGTCTTCCAGATTCACCATACCGTCGGCACCGCATGAGCACAGCAGCGTTTCTACTCCGCAGGAGCGCAGGGCCTCAAACCTCTGAGTCTCAACCATATCCGTATGCGCCACCACAGTCCGGTATTCCCGCGCAGTCCGGGCCAGCTGACAGTCCGGAGGCATGGAAGCCTTCGAGTCCACGATGATCCGCACCGGCTGACGCATTCCGTCCAGACGGCAGTTGAGCATAGGGTCGTCGGCCAGGACCGTGCCTTTGCCGGCCACGATACCCATATACCGGCCCCGGAGCTCGTGCACCAGGCGGCGGGACTGCTCCCCGCTCACCCACTTGGAGTCCCCGGAGACAGCGGCTATGCGCCCGTCGAGAGTCATGGCCCATTTGAGCACGACCCAGGGACGGCGCGTGGTTATGTACTTGATGAATATGCGGTTGAGATGGCGGGCCTCATCCTCGAGCACCCCTGAGGTCACTTCGATGCCGTGCTCCCGGAGGATGGCGGCTCCGTGTCCGGCCACCAGAGGATTGGGGTCAGTCATGGCCATGACCACCCGGGATATGCCGGCCGCGATGATGGCGTCCGTACAGGGCGGCTGCTTGCCGTGGTGACAGCAGGGCTCGAGGGTCACGTACATCGTAGCACCCTCCACAGACTCACTGCAGGAGGCCAGCGCATCCCGCTCGGCGTGCAGGCTGCCGCAGACATGGTGCCAGCCCTGGGCGAGCACCCTTCCGTCGCGGACTATCACCGCCCCCACCATCGGGTTCGGCCCCACGTGTCCCCTGCCGCGCTCAGCCAGGGCGATGGCCATCCGCATGTATTTGATATCTTCGTCGTTACACATAACAAAAAACCCGAATACCACAATGGTACTCAGGGCAGTCTGTCATTCCGACAATCACAAGCGCCGGCACCGATCCCACGGCTTCCGGCCAAGACCTCTCTTCCATCCGGACTGTCACCGTCGGTATCGGAATTTCACCGATTCAGTCCCTGATTATCAGGGAGTCGCGGACTGTCACCGCCGGTAGGGAATCGCACCCTGCCCTGAGAGATATTCTTATTGGACGGCAAATATAGAAAATTTTTACAAACTTTGTAGCCGCTTATGAGAGAAATACGACACATCATCATCACTGACCCGCACGACTGCTGCGGCTGCACCGCCTGTGCGTCGGCCTGCCCCAGAGGCAGCATCACCATGAAGGAAAATTCCGAAGGCTTCCTCTATCCCTCCGTGGATGAGAGCACCTGTATCGAATGCGGCATCTGCGCGAGGGTCTGCCCCGTCATCACGCAGTTCCCCGCCCGCAGGCCGCTCGAGGTCCACGCCGTAAAGCACCCGGACGGAACGGTAAGGGACGGCAGCGCCTCGGGAGGGGCCTTTCCCCTGCTGGCCTCCGCCATACTGGAAGAGGGAGGCCTCGTCTTCGGCTCCCGCTATGACAATGCTCATGAGGCGGTTCACGACAGCGCCGCCACCCCGTCGGAAGCGGCGGCATTCATCGGTTCCAAATACCTGCAGAGCCGGATGGAGGACTGCTGTGGGAGGGTCAGGACGGCTCTGCGCGAGGGACACCCGGTGCTGTTCACCGGCACCCCCTGCCAGGTGGCGGGCCTCAACCATTTTCTTGCCTCCGGAGCAGGGAAAGTCCCGACAGACCGGCTGCTGACGGTGGATCTCATCTGCCACGGAGCGCCCTCGCCTGGGGTATGGAGGAGGTATCTCGCGGAGGAGCAGGCCGCCCTCGAGGCCCAGGGCTACCGTGATGTGAGCATAGAAGAGGTCCGCTTCCGCGACAAGGAGGAGGGCCGCGCCGGATGGAAAGGCTACAATTTCAAGATATTTTTCCGCGCCACCAACCCCTCGGGAGTCCCCTGCCGCCCCGTATTGAGCGAGCGCGGCAAGGCGGAGAACCTGTTCATCCGGGGATTCCTGGCCGACTTCTATTCCCGCCCGAGCTGCTACCGCTGCCCCGCCCGGGAGTTCCGCAGCGGCAGCGACCTGACCATCGGCGACTTCTGGGGCATCGGCGACCTCCGCCCCGACTTCGACGACGACCGCGGAGTCAGCGCCGTCCTGATCAATACCGAAAAGGGCCGCGAATTCTTCTCCCGCATCCATTGTACCCGCCTGAAAATGACCTACGAAGACGTCCTGCACCGCAACCGCTGCCTGGAAACCTCCGTCACGGAACCCGCCGCCCGCGCTGCGTTCTTCGCCTCCATGGACTCAGTCCATGATACTGTGCGCAGGCTGTTGCATTGACCCTGAACGGCCTGACCTACGGTTTTATCGAACCGGATTGTTATCTTTTCAGAATTATTCCCGACATTTGCGGTTCAATACTCCGAGAGTGTTGTCCGTATTTGAAAATATTTTCCTACCTTTGTCCGCGTTGAGAAGTCAACGGACATAATGAAAGTGTTTTCGCACTGTCCTTAACAGAAAATGTGGCAATTTTCCGACACGGGGACAACGGACAGCACTCTTTTTCTTGTTTAGGTATCACCATATCTATACGAGTGTGGAGTATTGGGTATCGTCTATCCGTGTCAGGTTCGCCACAACCTTCTGTTAGATAGACGAAATCGGCTCCACACTTTCTTTTACAATTTACCTTCCTGGAGCCGGGGAGGCGGATAAAATCTTAAATTTTTATGAAAAATTTTTCAATTGCCGCGGCATCAGCAGTCCTGTCTGTAATGGTCATGTCCTGCGGCGCTCCAACGCAGATGGCTACAGCCCCTGCTTCCAGCAACAGCCCTTTCGGTGAGACTTTCGAAGCTCCGTGCCAGGAGTATGACACGGAAGAGTATTTCACTGCTACCGGAATTGCGAGCGGTGCCCAGACCAGAATCGGAGCCGTGCATTCTCTGGCCCTCAACAATGCCCAGAATATCGTGCGCCAGAAGATGCAGCATGCCTACAAAGGGGCGATAGACGATTACAGCAATGCTATCGGAACCAATGCGGGGACTGATATTCAGGAAAAAATGGAGCGGGGCGGTACGCAGATAATAGACAGGATTATCAATGACACTAAGGAGAACTGCGTCAAGTACTCGGCTGTCGATGACAGAGGCAATGTGACCTGCTATGTCGGCATCAGAATTTCCAAGGAGGAGGTGGCCACTTCCATTGCGGACTTTGTGTCGGACGATGAAGAACTCAAGGTAAGGTTCAACGAGTTCGACTTCCGCAAGAGAATGGAGGAAAACTTTAAGAAATTCGAAGAGAACTGATGAAAAAGACATTTTTCCTGATACTGCTGCTGCTCCCTGCAGTTGCGGCATGGGGGCAGTATGTCCGCGGAGGAAACCGGCCGGCATGGACAGAAGGATTCTTCCAGGAAGAGCAGAACTCTTATATCGAGGTAGTTTCCGCTTTCGGATACGACGAGGAGTCTGCCCGCAATAAAGCTGCCGAGGTAGCAATCTCGCGGCGCAATCTGGCCACAGGTGCGGAAATGAAGGTCCGGGTAAGCGGAGGAAACATCACTGTTGACGGGGACGGAAGTCTGATAGTCAAATCGAGAATCGTAGACGAGTATATCGAGTATATGCCCGGTCAGGGCTACAGGGTTTACCTGCTGGTACAGACGGCGAAGAATCCCACATTGGATTTCGAGTCAGTCAATGTCACCGACAGATATCCCTTCTCCATGAGAGCCTTCGTTCCGGGAATGGCCCAGATACACAAGGGCAGTACCGGTAAGGGTATCGCATTTATCTCGGCGGAAGTCGTGATGATCGGAGGTGTTGTGGCGTTTGAGTGCATGAGGTCCTACTACGATGGAAAAGTCAGTACGACCCACAATTCCGATGCCGTCAAGGCTTACATCGACAATGCCCGCGTGATGTCCGGTCTGCGCAACGGATTTATCGCCGGAGCTGTGGCGGTATATGTGTGGAACGTCATCGACGGCATCGTCGCCAAGGGTGAGCGGCACATCATGGTCGGAGAGGCTTCCTGCCGGATATCCCCTTACGTCGTTCCGGATTCGGGAGGAATAATGCTTACTCTGAATTTCTAAAACTTTTAATTATTATACCTTTTGAAGAATGAAAAACTTACTCAAATACATCCTGATTTTTTCCGCAGCAGCGTTTCTCCTCTGGACCTGCAAAGAACCGGAGTACGATATATTCGGTGCTGTCTATGGCACTGTTACTGATGCCGGGACGAAAGAGCCCGTGTCAGGGGCTCAGGTAATACTCTCGCCAGGTAATCTGACGGCTGTAACCGGCAGCAGCGGAACTTACGAGTTCTTAGAACTGGAAGCCGGACAGTACAGACTGGCCGTATCGGCTCAGGACTACAATACGGACTCCCGCCAGGTGACCGTCGTCTCCGGTGAGAGGATTCTTTGCGACATGCAGCTCAGCCCGGTAAAACAGGAAGCGGGCATGGAACTTTCCAAGACCTCTCTGGACTTCGGCACTCAGTCCGACGAGCTTACTTTTGATATCAAGAATACCGGCAATGCCGGAGCTTTGGACTGGGCCATCACCAATCTCACCGCCGAGTGGCTTTCCGTCTCTCCTATGGAGGGCCGTGTGGATGTAGACAAATCCTCCAGTGTCAAGGTAACAATCGACCGCCGTCTGATAGACAAGGATGTCAGCACTACGTTCAATGTGGAGGCTGCCGGAGGTTCACAGGCCGTAAAAGTATCCGTCCGCTTCGATGACGGCAGCACCGGCAAAGCCAAAATGAGACTGTCCGCCACTCAGCTGGATTTCGGTACGGAGCACTCTGAAATGACTTTTGACGTCATCAATGACGGTATCTCAGAAGACTTGACATGGAACATTTCCGAAATTACTGCGGACTGGCTCTCCGTCACTCCCATGAACGGCACCACTGCCGCCGGCAAGTCCTCCAGCGTCAAGGTGATGGTCAACCGAAGTGCGATAACCGAGGAGGCAGTAAGTTCTGTAATCACCGTCAATGCAGAGGGCGCATCTGAGTCAGTGGAAGTAACAGTCAGACAGACTGAAGAAGAAAAGCCTCAGCTGGAGCTGTCCGTCACACAGCTGGATTTCGGTACAGACTACAGCGAGTTGTCCTTCGAAATCAGAAATACTGCGGAGACTGTCAGCATGGACTGGGAAATAACGGATGTAAGTGCCGGATGGCTCAGTTTCAGCCGGACAAGCGGAACTACAGACGCCGGTGCACAGACCAGCGTAATCGCACGGGTTGACAGGACTCTCATCACCTCCGATGCAAACACAGTATTTACAGTAGAGGCCGAAGGAGGTCAGTCCAAATCAGTCAATGTCTCCGTGAAATATGAAAACGGCAATGAAGACCCGGAAGAACCAGGAGGTGAGGGTACGGAAGATGTAACAGCCGGTCTTTACGTATACTACAAGTTTGAAGACGATTTCGACGATGCATCGGGGAATGATGTCCACGGATTCGGCAGCAACAGTCCTGAATTTACGGATGGTGTTCAGTCCGGTTCCAAGGCAGTGAGGTTCCAGCGTACCCAGAACAGCTGCATGACCGTGCCTTCACCGATCATAGATTCCAGGAACATGACGATTTCATTCTGGGCCAAAGACCTCGCGGATGGAAATATTTTCTATATGGTCTCCTCGTATGACAACGATCCGATGTTCTCCCTGAGCATGAGCGGCGGCTCCCTGAAATTTGTCGTAACCCGTTATGATGTATGGTATCAGTACGACAATATGAGGGCTTTCTCCCACGTAAACCTGAGTGACGGAAACTGGCACCACATCGTTCTGACTTCCGATTTCAACCAGACAACATACGCCAAGATTACCACAACGCTGTATGTTGACGGACAGAAAATGGATATAGTCACCGAAGACGCCAATCCCTTCAGCGAGGACGGCAACTCGTCCCAGTCCAGCTACGGTACCGGCACCAAATTCGTAATGGGCGGAGAAGTCAAGATATCCTCCAGCAAAACACTGAACGGTGCCAATATGGTCATCGACAACTTCCGTGTTTACGATACCCGGATACTGAGCGACGCAGAGATCAAGCAGATTTACGATTTTGAGCGCTGATTCCCGCGTTTATTTTGAGAACATACCTAATTCCCTCCCTCACCGGCAACATCGAGGAGTGGAAAGTGGCGTAAAAAGTAAGTATTTGTCCCTAGAAAAACAGTTCGGCCAGTTCATCTGCCGTAGCCGGTCCGAAATAGTCGGTCAGCGGCAGCGCGGACAGGGTGGTGAGTACGGCATCATGGGAGTGGGGCAGTCCGGTCAGGGCCTGCTCCACATCTTCTGTGGGGCGGGTGAAGAAGTAGTCGCCGCGGATGGAGCATGAACGGATGAGGCCGCCGGAGACGTCGAGGGAGACCTCGAGGAAGCCCCAGGGGAAGCGGCGGGTCTGGTTGAGACCGTAACGGGGGGAATTGCCGTAGTTCCACTGCCAGGTGGAGTATTTTTCCCTGCGCAGCCGGTTTATGGCCGCCATCTCCTGTGCGGTGTAGCCGCGGAGAGTGTCCGTACCGCCTGCTATGTGGTCCTGGAGATAAGTGATGAACTCCTCCACTGACATGGAGCGGTGCCGGGAGGGCAGATGCTCCGAGATGTTGGTGACACGCGAGCGGTTGGACTGCACGCTCTTGCCGATGAATTTCTCCGGGCGGGTGTTGAGAGCGCCCGAGAGGTCGGCCACGGAGGCGCAAAAGAGCAGGGTGCCGTGCTGCAGGACCCGGCCGCCGTGGACACAGACCGCATTGCCCGAGAACTTCCGGCCGCTGATGACTAGGTCGTTGCGCCCTTCGAGCGAGGCTTCCACCCCGAGTGAGCGCAGAGCCGAGATGACAGGAGCGGTGAAGCGCCTGAACATGGCCGCGGTGTCCTCCCCCTCCACCTTCCGGTCGATGAAGGTATAATTGACATTGCCCAGGTCGTGGAATACCGCGCCTCCGCCAGTGAGACGGCGGACTACAGGTATGCCGCGTGTCCGGACATATTCCGAGTTGATTTCGGCGGCGGCATTCTGGTAGCGGCCGACGATGACCGAAGGGGCATTTCTCCAGAGGCGGAATACCGGTTCGGAGAGAGCTGTCAGGAGGTATTCCTCGGCGGCGAGGTTCCAGTAGGGGTCTATGGTGGAGTCTACGATGCAGAGCATGTGGCGGTCGGGGCTATGAATATTTTCTGGAAATCAGGGACAATACCCATCGGTAGAGGCTGTAGACCGCAAAGGCGACCAACACTCCGGCGAGGGCGCCGCAGACTACGTCCGTAGTGAAATGCTTGGCTAAGTAGATGCGGCTGAAGCCTATCAGCGCGGCCCAGGTCAGGATGCCGGCTGAATACCACCCGCGTCTGAATATCAGGGCGGTGAGGGCTGCCATTCCGAAGGTGTTGGAGGCGTGGGCTGAGAAGAAGCCGTAGAGGCCGCCCCTGCCTTCCGGCAGATGGAGCAGGCTCTCTAACAGGGGGTCGTGGCTCGGGCGGGGACGGGCGACCCAGTCCTTTACCAGATTGGTTATCTGCTCGGTGAGACCGAAGCACAGCGCCACAGCCAGCACTCCGATGAGTCCTGTGAGCCAGAGCGGTATCCGGCTGCCGAGGCGGAATGCAGACGATTTCCGGCCGTACCATTTGGGGATGAACATCAGTGCGGCTATAAGCACGTACAGCGGAATCCACACCTTGCTCGACGATAGAAAGAGCATGATGCTGTCCAGGACCGGTGTGTGCAGGGCGTTGAGGTCCAGTGTGATGTCGTGGTCGAGCTGTATCAGCCAGTCTATCATATCGCGCTGCGGTTAAGGGTGTTCCAGAGCAGGTCCTTGAGCTGCGGTATGTTCTCTCCGCTCACCGATGAGAAAAATATGGCGGGGATGCCCTCGGGCAGTTCCTTCTGCAGTCCGGCGCGGAGCTCGTCGTCCAGAATGTCGGCCTTGGAGATGCCGAGGACGCGGTCCTTGTCCAGCAGTTCCGGGTTGAACTGTTCCAGCTCGCCCAGGAGGGTGCGGTATTCGGCCCTTATATCCTTGGTGTCGGCGGGTATGACGAAAAGCAGCATGGAATTACGCTCGATATGCTTGAGGAATCTGAGTCCCAAGCCCTTGCCCTCATGCGCTCCCTCGATGATGCCAGGGATGTCGGCCATCACGAAAGAATGGTCGTCGCGGCAGGAGACGATGCCCAGGTTGGGCTCGAGGGTGGTAAAGGGATAGTCGGCGATCTTGGGCTTGGCTGCGGATACGGCTGAGAGTAGGGTCGACTTGCCGGCATTGGGGAAGCCCACCAGACCTACATCGGCCAGCAGCTTGAGCTCGAGGATGAACCAGCCTTCGCGGCCAGGCTCTCCCTCCTGTGCGAAGCGGGGGGTCTGCATGGTGGCTGTCTTGAAGAAGTTGTTGCCCTTGCCTCCGCGGCCGCCGCGCACCAGGATTTCCTGCTGCCCCGGCTCGAGTATCTCGCAGAGCACCTCGCCCGTCTCGGCGTCCTTGGCGACAGTTCCGAGAGGGACTTCGAGGATGATGTCCTTGCCGTTGGCCCCGTGCCTGAGGCCTCCGCTGCCCGCTCCGCCGTGCTCGGCCTTGATGTGCTTTCGGTATTTGAGATGAATGAGGGTCCAGTACTGCGGGTCGCCCTTGAGGATGATATGACCTCCGCGGCCGCCGTCACCTCCGTCGGGCCCGCCCTTTGGGATGTACTTTTCGCGCCGCAGGTGGGTGGAGCCGTTGCCGCCGTTTCCCGAGGCGCAGAATATCTTTACGTAGTCTATAAAATTGCTGCCTGTCATAATTTTTTATCAATTAATACTATGAGTGGTTCTTTTGTGTTTTGGATGGGGTAAAAGCAACAAACTGGTAACAAAATTCCCGTGTGTTTTGGCTGAGAACCATATCCATTAATTTGTAAGTTAATAGTGCTTCTCCGCGGATTTGGGTCGTTTTATCCGGGCGAAAACCGCGTAACTTCAAAACAAACATCAAAGAACTTTCAGTTTAAATGTTCACTTTCCGCGGTAGAAAGTATCATAATATCTTGCAAAGATAGAGATTCTTTTGATGTGCCGTTATGGTATTAGAAAAATATAATGGCTATACGCAAAATTACCCCTAAATCGCATGGCGAATTCCGGCCAGAACAGGCGTTTTGCCGTCACTTAGCTGCAGTAC
>DVHI01000071.1 GCA_018712275.1 Candidatus Coprenecus avistercoris
GTACATAGAACGGAGCACCGTCTATCGCATCCGCAAGTCTACGCCTCATCAGGTCGACTCCGAGAGAAGAGAGGTAATCGTATATAAAAGGTACTGCCGTATTGCGGAGCTGCACGTCCACCGGTTCTATGATGTAGTCAAACGTCACCCTGGCACAGTCAGCCTCCTTGTCCCTAAAATAAAAATACTGTCCTCCGGATGTCTCCAAAAGCGAATCGGGAAACTCGGGAAGAGGATCCGAAGCCCGTGGAATCACCTGGAAAAGAGCGCGGATCTTCGAACTGACAGCGGCAGTGTCTATATCTCCGGCTATGACTATGGCCTGCAGGTCAGGCCGGCATCTGGTACGGTAAAAACGGCGTACATCCTCGGTAGTGTAGCTGTCCACCAAACCGAACAGTTCCTTCTGAGGCACGGGAGCCAGGGATGTCCCTGCAAAATAATACCTGGCCACTGAATCCCTTACCCTCTGATCCAGGGTTTCTGAGCCGGCGAATACATTGTGGAAGAAATTCTTGCCCCGCTCCACCGACCTGTCGTCCACCATAAGGGCCGAGGAGATGTTGAACATAGCCAGAAGCATGGAATCCACCACCGATTCATTTTTCTTGACCGGTACGTCACTGAACCTGTAAATGGTATAATAATCCCCGCCGTCAATGACCAGACCGTCTGTACGGTCAAGCCCCATATCATCGATAAAGGTAAAAATCGCTCCGTCGGGGAAATTGAGGGTCTCGGTCAGCGCCATGCATTCCATCAGGTAAGTCATTCCACGGGAAGCACTGTCTTCCATAGCAATACCTATTTTCTGCACAAACGTAAAATCCGCATATCCCTCCACCGTAGGATTGTTTACAAGGTAATACACCAGGCCGTTAGGCATAGTGTCGCGCACTATCCTTGAGTCATCATCCAGTACCCCTACCATCTGAGCAAAGACCGCTGCGGTCCGGAGCAGAAGTACCGATACTATGAAAATTTTCAGTTTCATGGAGCAAAAGTATGAAAATATGCGTATATTTGTAAGTCATTTTTTAAGTTAACGTAAATACTCAACAAATATGAAGAAAATCTTAGCAATTCTGACAATCGCAACACTTTCCGCGGTATCCGTCCTCGCACAGGACATGGAGTCCGCCACAGCTTTGTATAATGAAGGCGCAACTGCTCTCAACGCAGGTGACAAAGAGACAGCACTGGGTTATTTTGAAGAAGCACTCGCACAGGCCGAGCTCATCGGTCCCGAGGCAGAAGAGCTTGCGTTCAACTGCAAGAGGAACATTCCTACCTTGATCAACGCCATGGGCAAGGAACTTGCCGCAGCCAACGAGATCGATGCCGCCATCGAAATGCTGAACAAAGCTGTAGAGAAAGCCAATGAATACGGCCAGGACGACATCGCCGCCGATGCTCAGGGCCTCATTCCCCAGCTGTACATGCAGCAGGGCAACATCCTTCTGAACCAGAAGAACTATCCTGCAGCCATGGCTGCTTATCAGAAGGTAGTAGAGCTAAACCCCAACGATGCAAACGGTTACCTCCGCCTGGGCCAGGCCGCTTCCCGCGCCGATGACATCGAGGCAGCCATCGCCGCCCTCACCAAGGCTTCCGAGCTCGGACAGAGTAAGGCCGCTGACAAGGAGATGGCCACCATCTACCTCAGCAAGGCCGCAGAGGTGCTCAAGGCCAAGGATTATCAGGGCGCATACGACAACGCCAAAAAGTCCCTCGACATCATGCCCACCCCCACCGCCATGCAGATTGCAGGAACAGCTGCCCTCCAGCTGAAGAACTACGACGATGCCATCGCCAACTTCGAGGGCTTCCTGACCGCCTCCCCCAACGCAAGGAATGCGGACCAGATCAAGTATCAGCTCGCCACCGCATACGAGGCCAAGGGCGACAAGGAGAATGCCTGCGTGAACTACAAGGCCATCCTCAACAACCCTCAGTTCGCCGAGTACGCAAAGCATAAGGTCAACAACGAACTCAAATGCCAGTAAAGCTCGAGCTTCTCGCTCCGGCACGAAATAAGGACATCGGCATCGCGGCCATCGACTGCGGTGCCGATGCCGTGTATATAGCCGGACCTGCCTTCGGGGCACGCGAGGCGGCGGGCAACTCCTTCGGAGACATCGCCGTACTGACGGACTACGCTCACAGATTCGGCACCAGGGTCTATCTGACCCTCAACACCATCATCTTCGAGAACGAGCTGGAAGAAGCCCGCCGCTGCGTCCTCAGCGCCGTGGAGGCCGGATGCGACGCCCTCATAGTCCAGGACCTAGGGCTCCTGAGGATGAGCATCCCGCAGATAGAGCTGCATGCCTCCACCCAATGCAACATCAGGACACCGGAACAGGCCCGCTGGCTGGCCTCCCTGGGCTTCCGCAAGCTGGTCCTGGCACGGGAGCTGAGCCTGGAACAGATCCGGGAGATATCCGAAGCCGTCCCCCAATGCGAGATAGAGTGCTTCGTACACGGAGCCCTCTGCGTGTGCTACAGCGGTCAGTGCTACCTGAGCCAGTACCTCACCGGCCGGAGCGCCAACCGCGGCTGCTGCATCCAGGCCTGCCGCTCCCGCTACGACGTGAAGGACGCCTCCGGCAATATCCTGCTGCGCGACAGGACCATCCTCTCCCTAAAGGACCTCTCCCTCCTGGACCGGCTGGAGCAGCTGGCCGGGGTGGGAGCCACCTCCTTCAAGATAGAGGGCCGGCTCAAGAACATCTCCTACGTCAGGAATATCGTCCGGGCCTACAGCGAGGCTCTGGACCGGCTGGTACAAAACAGCGGCGGCCGGTACTCCCGCAGTTCCTGGGGCTCCCCCGCCGGAGGCTTCACCCCTCAGCCCGCGGCTACCTTCAACCGGGGCTACACTCATTATTTCATCGACGGCACCCGGGGCAAATGGAATTCGGGCGACTATGCCAAGGGCATCGGAGAACCTGTCGGGGAAGTAAGAAGCATCAGCGGCAGGACAATGGAGCTACGGCTGTTCAAAGGCATCAGCACCCCGGTCACCAACGGCGACGGCCTCTGTTTCGTATCCAGGAAAGGAGAGGTAACCGGCATGCGGGCCGACAAGGTGGAGGGCAGCACCGTCACATTCGGACAGACTGAAGGCAGCGCACCGGCCCCCGGCACGAAAATCTACCGCAGCTACAACCACAGCCTCGAAAAAGCCCTTGAGAACAATCCGCCGACAAGACTGATTCCGGCAGAAATACGCCTGACACAGACAGACGGCGGGAGATACCACCTGACGGCCGAGGCCGCCGGCGGAGCCTCCGCGTCGGTGGAATTTACCGCTGAACCTGCCCTCAACCGGGACAAAGCTGCTGCCGGCCTCCGCTCCTCCCTGTCCAAACGCAGCGGGATCTTCTCGTTTGCCTTGACGGAACTTCCCGAGGACGGTCCCCTGCCCTTCCTGCTCTCATCGGCCGCCAACGCATTGCGCCGGGAACTGGCGGCGGGACTGGAATCCGCTCCCGCCGCTCCCGATATGAGGGAAAGCATCCCCCTCGACCGCCTGGACAGGAACAGAATCATCCCTCCGGCACAGCGGACTCAGCTCAACTGCGCCAACTCATTGTCCCGAAGCATCTACGAATCAGCCGGCATAGAGCCTGACCGCGCTTTTGAGACCGCTCCGGCTGCATCCGTGGAACTCATGCGGTGTAAATACTGCATCCGCTACGAGATGGGCCGCTGCCCGAAACAGCGTCCGGGAGAGAAGGCCGCACCGCTCTACCTGGAAAATAACGGACGCCGGGTAAAAGCCGTCTTCGACTGCGCCCGCTGCGAGATGGTCATACTTCCGGATGGTGGTAACGCCCCTGATCCTGAGTGATACTCCCGTAGTCTATGGCACGGACGGGGCACCGGTTTATGCAGGAGGTGCACTGCACGCAGCCGCGCCCCCAGACGGGACGCCCGTCCCGCATCGTGACTGTGCCTGTAGGACAATTGGCCGCACACAGCCCGCAGCCTATGCAGGCATCACCTACATGGAACTTGGTCTTACTGTCAGGACCGGCCAGGAACTTGCGGAACAGCGGATTGATGAGCCGGCTCTTGAGCCACGGCCTGGTACCCACGGTGTAATGGCTGTAACTACTCTGCCCGCGGATGGCATCCACGACGGCCCGGACTTCCTGAGGAGCTGTATGCAGCTTCGTCTCGCGCACCTCATCGGTGTCCACCCCGAATCCCTTCATCAGTATGTAGTTGTTCGGCATCCGCACCGACCAGCAGGCTGTCAGAGGCAGGCCGCGGCGGCTAAGGGCCTCCCGCATCATCCGGTCCGTCCAGCCGCAGGTATCCCCGCAGGTGCACACGGCATAGACCGGCTGCCCCCCGTAATCCTTGATCCGCAGACGCTCCACGAAATGCAGCATCAGCACGGCCGGTCCCCACGAATGTACCGGGAAGACCAGAATCAGCGGCTCTCCGTCTTTTAGGGAATACTCACATACACCGGTCTCCCCAGCCTTACGCAGCTCATCTGCCACCGCCACGGGCTCAGCCTCCCCCAGCGCGGCCGACAGCTGCCGGGCCGTCCACAGAGAGTTTCCCGTACCTGAAAAATAGAATATCATATATCAGAAATTTTTGGTCGCAAACAGTATATTCGCCAGATGACAGAACACCATCTTGGCATTGACATTGGCCTCTATCATCGTCCGGGCCTCTTCCAGGGCCTTGAAGGCCTTCTCGTAGAAACCGTCCGGAAAAACGGGGCTGAAATGCTCCACCGCCCCGGCTTCCTGCGGGAGTGCGTCGGATATCCGGTCGAGACCGCGCCGCCGGAGCATCATCCTGCGCAGCAGGGCCTCCATGTACAGACAGAACTCCTTCTGCCGCTCCCGGCCCTGGGCCAGCACCGCCTCATTGCCATCCAGAAGTCTCACCAGATCTCCGGAGACGACTGCATCCAGCATATTCTCCGCCGTCTGAAGCCAGGCCGCGGCGGCGGAACCCTCCCCGGCCATATCCAGGGCCAGTCCCAGGCTTCCTCCGGCCGTACGGGCATAGACCGCCGCCTCCTCCGCCGACAGACCTGTCCGGGCCTGCAGCACCGGCACCAGTTCCTCTGTCTGCGCGGGATAGAGCCGTACAAGCTGCGAGCGCGAGCGTATGGTGGAGATTATCCGGTCGGGAGCGTGGGTTATGAAGAAAAAATAAGTATCGGGCATGGGCTCCTCGACTATCTTCAGCAGACGGTTGGCCGCCTCAGCGTTCATCCGCTCCGGAAGCCAGATTATCATGTATTTGCCCTTGCCCTCGTAGGACTTGAGGCTCAGGGAGTCCAGTATCTCGCGGGCCTCGGCCACACTTATCGCACCGGCCTTGCCGTCTATTCCCAGACGGGCGTAGAGGTCAGCCTCGGTAAAATAAGGATTGTCCCTGTACAGCTGCCTCCACTCCTGCAGGAAGGAGGAGCTCAGAGGTTTTTTGGAACTTCCGGACTTGGAGGAGACATTGACGGGAAATGCGAAATGCAGGTCCGGATGGACCATCTCCGCTATCTTGCGGCAGGCGGGACAGACCCCGCACGAGTCCCCGCCAGGAAGGCGGTTGCCGCATATCATATATTGAATCAGGGCCAGGGCCAGAGGAAGAGCCCCGTAGCCGTCCCGTTCCACCAGCATTATGGAATGCCCGGTGCGGCCGCTGTCCACCATGCGGATCAGACGCCCCTTAAGTTCGCCGTTGCCTAATACTTCTTTGAATTGCATATCGAAATTCAAAGATAATTAATATCTTTGTAGTTTATGGATAAAATGGAAGAAAAACACATAATATACGACTGCTCCCGCGGATGCACCACCGAGCGCACAGAGAACGGAGAACTTCTTTGCAACTATCACCCTGGATGCTGCAAGCTGCACGACTTCAACTGGCTTGCCAACATCAACGACCCCAAGTACAACAACATCTTCGAAGTCCGTTTCAAGAACACCAGGAAGGGATTCTATGAGAACACCTCCCGCCAGCTGCTCAAGAGAGGAGACCTGGTGGTGGTGGAGGCTGCCACAGGACACGACGTGGGTATAATCACGCTGGAGGGTCCCGTCGTAGGCCGTCAGATGCTACGGAACCACTTCGACATGGAGACCAAAGAGATCAGGAAGATATACCGCAAGGCCCGCCCTCTCGACCTGGAGAAGTGGCAGGAGGCCATAGCCCGCGAGAACAGCACCATGATCCGTGCCCGCCAGATAGCGGCAGAGATGGGCCTGGACATGAAAATCGGGGACGTGGAGTTCCAGGGCGACGGCACCAAGGCCATCTTCTACTACATCGCCGACGAGAGGGTAGACTTCCGCCAGCTCATCAAGGTCTTCGCAGAGGAGTTCCGGATAAGGATAGAGATGAAGCAGATCGGTGCCCGTCAGGAAGCCGGGCTCATAGGCGGCATAGGTGTATGCGGCCGGTCACTGTGCTGCTCCAAGTACATCACCAACTTCCAGTCCATCTCCACCCAGTCGGCCCGCTGCCAGGACCTGTCCCTCAACCCGCAGAAACTGGCCGGCCAGTGCGGCAAGCTCAAATGCTGCATCAACTACGAGGTTCCAGTCTACATGGACGCCCACAACAATACTCCCAGCGTCAACTCTCCGCTCGAGTTCCAGGACGGCCCGGCATGGCTGGTCAAGACTGACATCCTCAAGGGCATCATGTGGTTCTCCTACGAGCAGGGCAATATGTCCAAGATGGTTCCGCTCGCAGTCGATGAGGTACGCCGCATCATAGCGGCCAACCGCAAGGGCACCAAGCCCCCCACCCTCTTCAAGGACAGCGGCAAGGAAGACCGTCCGATAGACTTCGTATCCTCTCTCGGAGACGACAGCATAGACCGCTTCGACAACAAGCGCCGGAAGAAAAAGAAGAAAAAGAAACCCGCCCCCTCCAACTCCAAGGCCGGTTCAGCAAAAGGCAGCAACAGTCAGAACAATCCCGACCGGCAATGAGACCGGCACCGGCACTCCGACTGCTGACCGTGCTGGCATGCGCGGCCGTCTCCGCCTGCTCCGCGGGTACGGACACTGAAACCGTGTTCCGGACACTCACGGAAGATGACGGCAGGAGCGCATCCTTCGACATAGAGATGCCGGACTCCACCGGCAGTTACTCGATGAGCCTCATAGCCCGCATACAGAAAGGCAGCGCTCCGGCCAGTGTGACACTGGACATCACCCTGACCTCCCCCTCGGGAGCCACAGGGACGGAGACCGTCTCATTCCCCTCCGACTATCAGACCGTCAGGCGGTATATCAAGGAACACCCAGAAGATGACCGGATACGTCTGGCCGGCACCCCTGACTACTATGACATAAGCTGGGTGTACAGAGACAGAATCATACCCCCGGAAAGGGGATTATGGCATATAGAAATCTCCCTGCCGGACACTGCCTACGGCAAAGTGCTGGGACTGGGAATAACACTGGAACATCATGGGAAAGGACAAGATACGTAAATTCAAGGAAAACGAGACATTCCGCTGCCTCATCCAGCCCCCTATGGACGAGGTGCTGCACAAGGACCACCCGCTGAAGGGACACTGGGGCACTGAAGTCTTCGGCAATGATCACCCCATAATCCTCGAGCTGGGCTGCGGCAAAGGAGAGTACACCATCGCCCTGGCCGAGCGCTTCCCCCAGAACAACTACATCGGAGTGGACATCAAGGGCGCCCGCCTCTGGAAAGGCGCCAAGTACGCCACCGAGCACGCCATGCCCAACGTGGCCTTCCTCCGCACCCGGATAGACTTCATCGGCTCCCTCTTCGGTCCCGGCGAGGTGTCTGAGATATGGCTGACCTTCTCCGACCCCCAGCCCAAGAAGCCCAACAAGCGGCTCTCCAGCCCCATCTTCCTGGAGCGCTACTCGCACTTCCTCAAGCCCGACGGCATCATGCACCTGAAGACCGACAGCCAGCTCCTGCACGAGTCCACCCTCGAAGTCATCCGCGAGGGCGGCCACACCCTTCTGCTGGCCGACAACGACATCTACGGCACCGGCCTTTCCGAGAGGGAGCCGCTGCTGTCCATCAAAACCTTCTACGAGTCGATGTTCCTCGCCGAAGGCAAGCCGATCACATACGTAAGGTGGAAACTATAGGCTGCCGCACAGACTTGCGGCAATGGATGCGAGGCCGTCTCTGGAAAGGGACGGCTTCAGTATTTCCAGGCAGCGCTGTGCCCGGAGGGAGTAGTCCCTGACTACTCCGGTGGCGGACTCTATGCCGCCGTGGGTGAGGACAAATGTCCTTATTTCCGAGGCAACTTCCCGGTCCTGATCCTTCCTGGAAGGGTCGCAGGTGATGTCGCCCATCCGGCGGCGGATGTACTCCTCCTGATCGGGGGCGTTGCGCATGGCGCAGAGGAGCGGCATGGTGATCTTGCGCTCCATGATGTCGCTGTCGCTGTCCTTGCCGGTCTCGGCGCTGGAATGATAGTCGAGGATGTCGTCCCGTATCTGGAAGCCGCAACCCAGCCAGTAGGCATACTGTTCCATCGCTGCGACCACTTCCTCTGAGGCGCCGGCCACGATGGCAGGGCCCTTGACGGAGGCGATGAAGAGGGAGGCCGTCTTGCGCCTGATGACCTGGATGTAATCGTCCTCGGTGGCACGGAGGCTGTCGGCCAGTTCCATCTGGATGATCTCGCCCTCGGCAAGTTCCTCGAGGGACTTGGAATAGATGCCCAGCACCTCCACGGGACAGCCGTAGGCGATGAGCAGGTGGATGGCCCGGGTCAGCCAGTAGTCCCCCATCAGCAGGGAGGCTCCGGGAGAGAAGAGCTTGCGGACCGTCATGCGGCCGCGGCGCTGGTCGCTGTCGTCCACCACGTCGTCGTGCAGAAGGGTGGCGGTGTGGATGAGTTCCGAGACAGCGGCGCAGGCTACAGCCTTCTGATTAATAGAACCGCTGCAAGCCTTCGCGGTTACGAGGGCCAGCAGCGGTCTGAGTTTCTTGCCCGAGGCATCGAGGAGATAGGTGTTGATCCTGTTGAGAAGGTCGCTGCGGGAAGCCAGGGCTTCGGTCAGAAGCCTCTCGAAGCCTTCCCACTCCGGTGCTATCGTCCGTCTGATGTCTTCGGTCAGTGTCATTTCTGTCTACTAGAAGAAAAATGCCAGGGAGAGCTCGCCTCCGCTGAATCTGGAGTCTGAATCAAAATCAACACGTGCTCCACGTATCTCGAACTCATCCTCGAAGACGGGATTGAGATCCCAGTTCCACTTGAAGGATACCTGGAAACGCCATACGTAAATACCGGCACCCACGCCGATACCGTACTGGAAGCGGTTCAGGAACTGGTTGACTGTCTCCTTATCAAGGTCTACTCCAAGGATGCTGCCGTTACCGAACATCACAGCTCCTACATAAGGCGACACCACAACATAGGGCTTGATTATGTTCAGGAAACGGAAACCCCACTGAACATTGATCGGAACACGAAGGGCTCCGGAAACGAAGCGGCTGTCAAGTGACTGACCTAAAATCGTGCCGCCATCAGCTCTGAAACCTGACTGCACATACTGCAGCTCGGGATTGATCTCGAAGCCCAGGGGCAGGTTGAAATTGAAAACGAGACCGGCATTGAATCCTGTGTAAGTTTTCAGAAATCCGCTCTCGAAGGCGTCATCCATCCCGGACATGTTGGAAAAGTTCAGTCCGGCCTTGACGCCGAGGTTGAAGAAGTCCTTGCCGGGCTGGGCGTTGGCCGGTACAGCAGCGATCAGGAGGGCAAGGGTAAGGATTGAGAAAATCTTTTTCATGGTAAACGTTTTTACTCGATTGAGTTCATCTTGGCGACGATGGCGGCCTTTGTGGTGGAGCCGACCATCTTCTCTTTCATTACACCGCCCTTGAAGAACAGCAGAGTCGGGATGTTGCGGATGCCGAACTTCATGGGGATGTCTGTGGACTCGTCCACGTTGCACTTCGCGATGAGCCATTTGCCCTCATACTCTTTGGACAGCTCCTCGACGATAGGAGAGATCATGCGGCAGGGGCCGCACCAGGGTGCCCAGAAATCCAGAAGCACGGGAATCTGGGAGTTGATTACCATTTCCTCGAAATTGGAATCATTGATTGCTAACATAACTTTTTACCTTTTTATAAATTATTAAAAGAAAAATACCAGATTGACTTCCAGGCCGCGGTAGTTGCCCAAACGGACCGGGCCCGTGGGTTCCACTTCTATGCCCTCAAAACCGTGATTACTGTCGCTGTCGGGGACATTGCGGGCCAGCTGCCCGATGTTCCAGTTGTATTTGACCTGAAGCTGCAGCCTCCAGAAATCCACACCTCCTCCGATGCCGACTCCGTACTGGAAGCGGTTGAGATCCGCCCACTCCATCGCCTCCGGCCGTTTCAGGACAGCATAGCCGATATAAGGGGAAACCATCAGATATGGACGGAAAAGAATCAGGTCCAGGCCCACCTGCAGGTTGACCGGAAGCTCGATGAAGTCGGTCCGCAGCCATATATTCTCCGGGCCGCGGTAGATTGCTCCCTTGGAGACGTAGTTGAGTTCCGGCTGGATCGTCATGCCCTGCACGGGGAGGTCGAAGCTGAAGGCCACCCCGGCATTGAAACCGGTGTACTTGTTCACTGTCTCGGAGATATAGCCCAGTTCAAAACGGCTCATCGATGTGAAGTTGATACCGCCCTTGACACCTATCTTGAAAAATGAGGACGCATAGTCCTGCGCCGTGGCCTTCGTCGGGAAAGCCAGAAGGACTGCCGTGAGTCCGATGACTGCTGAGAGCTTGCCGAAATACTTCATCCTGCGAATATAGTAAAATTATCCGTTCTTCCTTACCAGATATGCCAATCCGCCCTCGGATGTTTCCTTGTACAGATTGGGAAGATCGTGACCGGTGCGTTTCATGGCCTCGATTACTGTATCGAACGGTACAATGTGACTGCCGTCCGACATCAGGGAGTACTGGGTGCAGTCCATCACCCTGGCAGCGGCAAAGGCGTTGCGCTCGATGCAGGGTATCTGGACCAGGCCGCATACGGGGTCGCAGGTCAGGCCGAGAAAATGCTCCATGCCCATGGCGGCGGCGCACTCTATCTGGGGAGGGGTACCGCCGAAAAGACGGGTGGCGGCGGCGCAGGTCATGGCGCAGGCGCTGCCGACCTCTCCCTGGCAGCCTACCTCAGCCCCGGAGATGGAGGCATTGGCCTTGATAACAGAGCCGAAGAGACCGGCGGTGGCCATGGCATTGATAATCTTCTTCTCCGTCACTCCATACTGGGTATGGATCAGATAGAGGACGGCGGGCAGCACTCCGCAGGAGCCGCAGGTAGGAGCCGTGACGATAGTGCCTCCGGCCGCATTCTCCTCGGAGACGGCCAGGGCGTATGCGAAGAGCAGGCCCCGGCGCTGCATGGTGTTCTGGTAGCTCATGGCATGCTGGTAGTAGGAATAGGCCTTGCGGCGCACGTTCAGGCCTCCGGGCAGGACGCCCTCGTGGTCCAGGCCGTCCTCGATGGCCTTCTTCATGACCACCCAGCGGTCGTAAAGGTAATCCCAGATATCGGGGTCCTCGTGCTGGGCCACGTACTCCCAGAAGTAGGAGTTGTACTTGTTGCACCACCCCAGGATGTCCTTCATCTTGCTGTAAGGGTAGATGCTCTTCTCGGGCTGGCGGTGTCCGTCCTCACTGATGTCGCCCCCGCCTATGCTGAACAGGGTCTTCTCGCCCATGAGGTGTCCCTCGGAGTCGAAGGCCTGGAAATTCATGCCGTTGGGATGCTGTGGAAGGAAGACGTCCGGCTTCCAGATGATGTCCACCCGGGGACTCCGCTCATCCTTGAGGGCCTCTATGAGCGCCACGTCGGTCATGTGCCCTTTGCCTGTCGCGGCCAGGCTGCCGTACAGGGTAACAGTAAACGAAGATGCCCCGGGATACATTCCCTTGAACATCTCCGCCGCTTTTTTGGGGCCCATCGTATGACTGCTCGACGGGCCCTTGCCTATCTTGTAGATTTCCTTAATGCTCTCCATCTTGTCTCGAATGAAGGCGCAAAGATATATAAAATCAAAAATTGTATTCAAAAAATCACACCGTCTGCTCTATATTCCAGACGAAAGCCCGCACGCCTACCTCGCGGTTGCGGTTGTCCAGCTTGCGGACGGTCTGGAGCAGCTCCTCGACGCGGTCGTCCTCGACCACGGTCATCATGGCGGAGTTCATCTCCGGCCAGGTATGGGTGCCGCGGCGGGGTTCTCCGTCCCTGCTGCCGCGGCCCTGGACCTGCTCGAAGAAGGTGAAGCCGCGGATGCCCAGCTCGTCGAGCATGTACTCCACCCTCTCGGTATTGGCCTGGTTATATACTATAAAGACACATTTCATAATAGGTATCCTCCATTTACTTTACTGGTTGAGTTCCTGACTCCTGCGCACCTCGGGGTCATCGCCCTCGGGGTTGGGAGACAGCTGCATGAAAATGAACTGGGAGCGGGTCTTCCTATCCTTGTCCCTCTCACCGTGGCGGGAGAGCAGGGCGTAGAAGACGGGCACCACTACGAGGGTCACCACCGTGGCCACAAGGAGACCGCCGATGACGACGATACCCATAGGCTTCCACATCTCGGCGCCCTCACCCTGGCTCAGGGCCATAGGCAGCATGCCGAGGAAAGTGGTGATGGCGGTCATGAGCACGGGACGCAGACGGGAGGCTCCGGAGAGGGCGATGGCCTCGTTGAGCTCGTATCCGCGGTCGCGCATCAGGTTGGTGTAGTCCACCAGCACGATGGCGTTCTTGGTCGCGATACCCACCAGCATGATGAATCCGAGGGAGCCGATCATATCGAGGGTAGTACCTGTGATCCAGAGGGCAAGCACCACGCCGGAAAGGGCGAAAGGCACTGCGGTCATGATCATCACCGGCTTGACGAAGGACTCGAACTGGGAGGCAAGCACGATGTATATCAGCAGCACGATCAGGGCCAGAAGGAGAAGCAGGTCCTGGAAGGTATCCTGCTGGTCCTCATAGTTACCGGCCAGTCTGACGGTAATGCCGCTCGGCACTCCCATCCGGTCGATGGTCTGCTGGATGCCGGCGGCCAGCTCGCCCATCGAGGTCTCATACGGGGTCACGGAGATGGTCACTATCCTCTGACGGCTCTTGCGCTCAATAGTAGGCGGGGCGAAATACTCCTCAATCTTGCCGAGTTCCTTTATCTTGATCATCGCACCAGTGGCGGTGGGAATGGTCATGTCCTCGATGTCGGTGATGGAGTTGCGGTCCTCCTCCTGCAGGCGCACCACTATGTCGTACTCGTCTCCGTCCTCCTTGAGGTAGCCGGAGGCCATGCCGTTGACGCGGTTGCGCACGTAGGTGGAGACGGTGGAGGAGTTGAGGCCGTGGTAGGCCAGCTTCTCCTTGTCGAGGTTGATCTTGATCTCGGGACGGTCTTTCTCGCGGCTGATGTCGATGTCGCGGGCTCCGGGCACGTTGTCACGGATGGCGTTGCGGACCTCCTGGGCAAAGGCGTTGGTCTCGTCGAAACTGTAGCCGTAGATCTCCACGTCGACTGTGGACGAGGCCCCGCCCATGAAGCTAGAGACATCGCACTGGTAGTCGATAATCTCCGGATAGGAGGCCAGTTCCTTACGCAGCACCTCGGCTATCTCGAAGATGGAGCGCTCGCGCTCGTTCTTCTTGTTGCAGACTACGGTCATGGACATGGTGTTGTTCATGGTCGAGGAGAACATGGCCGAGACTCCGTCGTCGTCGGTGGTACCGGCGGAGGTAGATATCAGCTCTATCTCGGGCACAAGTTCGTAGAAACGGCTCTCGATGTGACGGGCCATCTTGGCGGTCTCCTCGATACGATAGCCGGTGGCCAGCTCGATGGATACGGACAGACGGCCGTTGTCGGTCTCCTGGATGAAGTCGGTTCCGATCTTGCCCATCAGGAAGGGAGTGATGGAAGCGAAGAAGAAGAGCACGATGGCGCCGAGGGTGATGGCCTTATGGTTCAGGCACCAGCGCAGCAGCCGGGCATAGGCGCGGTCTATGGAGTCGAGGATGGGGATGACGAATCTCTGGTAGAAGTTGCGCTTGGGCGGGATGTTTTCTATGACGCCCCTCTCGTTGATGCGCACGGGACGGGCCTTGAGCAGTTTGGAGCAGAGCATGGGGGTCAGGGTGATGGCCACTACGGTCGAGGTACATACCATGATGGTCACCAGCCAGCCGAGTTCCTTGAACATGATGCCGGCCATACCGGTGAGCATCGTAAGCGGCACGAACACCACCACTATCACCAGGGTCGTGGCGATAACCGATACCCACACCTCGTTGGTCGCGTAGATGGACGCCTCTCGCGGCGACGAGCCTCTCTCAATATGCTTGGTGATGTTCTCGAGCACCACGATGGCATCGTCCACCACCATACCGATGGCCACGGTCAGGGAGCTGAGCGATATGATGTTCAGCGAGCTGTCTGCCAGCATCAGGTAGATGAAGGCCACTATCAGGGATATGGGGATGGTCAGGGAGATGATCAGGGTCGAGCGCCACTCTCCGAGGAAGAAGAGCACCACGAGCACCACGAAGAGCAGGGCGTAGAGAATCGACTCCTCCAGAGAACTGATGGAGTTCTGGATATCCTCCGATGAGTCATAGATGGTCTCTATCCTGATGTCCCGCGGCAGGGTCCTCTTTATCTTGGCCAGTTCCTTCTCGAGATCCTGACAGATCTGCACGGTGTTGGCGCCGGTCTGCTTGGTCACCATGAGGCGGACGCTCTCGCGGCCGTTGGTCTTCTCGTCGAGGCTCAGGTCCTTGATCGTGTCGCGCACCGTGGCCAGGTCCCGCACGAAGACCTGCCGGCCCTCGGGAGTGACTGTAACCACGATGTCGTTGATCTCGGAGCTCTCGACGTACTCGCTGCGCACCTCGAGCTGGTACTGCTCCTTGTTCATCTTGACGGTACCGGAGGAAAGGTTGAGGTTGTTGGCGGCTATCGCACTGCCGACGGTTTCCAGGGGAAGGCCGTAGGCATCCAGCTTCTGCTGGTCGATATCCACGTACACATAGCGCTCCGGAGAGCCGGAAAGGGTAAGGTTTCCGATACCGTTGACCATGCTCAGCTGCGGGATGATCTCATCGTTGAGCAACTTGTCCAGTCCGGGATAGCTCTCGTCGGCCGTAATCGAGTACTGGAGGATAGGCATGGAACTGGTGCTGAACTTGAAGATGAACGGGTTGGTACAGCCGTCGGGCAGCTCGTCCGTCACCATGTCGATATAGGACCGGACATCGTTGATAATCTCGTCCAGGTCCGTTCCCCACTCCAGCTCGAGCATCACCACGGAGATATTGTCCTTGGTGGTGGAGGTTATCTCCTTGAGGTAGTCGACGGAGTTGAGGTTGTTCTCTATGATTTTCGTAACGTTGGTCTCTATCTCGGAGGCACTGGCTCCCGGATAGACGGTCAGTACGGAGATGTACGGCGGGTCCATCTCCGGGAACTGGTCGATAGGCAGCCTCAGGAACGAGAAGATGCCTATCACTATCACGGCGACGAACACCAGGAGGGTCGTCACCGGACGGTTGATCGCTGATTTGTAGATACTCATCGCAGGCGGGGATTATTTTACCACATTCAGTTTGACTCCGTCCACGAGCTTGGCCTGGCCGGTGGTGACGATAGGATCGCCCACCTTGAGGCTGTCACTGGATATCTCGATGGTCTGGTCATGACGCTCGCCTATCTCCACGAAGACGCGCCTGGCCACGCCGCCCTCATCCACGAAGACATAGCGGTTGTTGGAGCCGATGAGCCTGAGTACTGCCTGATAGGGCACCACGAGGGCCTCGGTCCGGCCCAGGTCCAGCACCGTGCTCACGTACATGCCCGGACGGATGAGCTCCGAGGAGTTCGGAATCCGCAGCTTGAGGGTAAATGTATGGGATGCCGGGTCTACGGTCGGATAGACTATCTCGATAGACGCGGGAAAGGCCCGGCCGGGGTAGATGTCCGAATAGACATTGACCTGCATTCCTTTCTTGACTAAAGGATAATAGGTCTCGGGTACATTGACGTATGCCTTGAGTTCTTTGATCTTGGTAAGCTGGAGGATGGGCTGGGCCCCGCTGTAGAGTTCCCCGTCCTCGTAGGTCTTGGCCGAGATGACACCGTCGAACTGCGCCCTTACGAAGGTGTTCTCCTCCAGGAAGCGGAGGGTCTCCTGCGTCTGGTCGTAGCTCAGCTTGGTCTGGTCGTAGGTCTGCTGGGAGATGGCCTCGCTCTCGAGGAGCATCTGCACGCGGTTCATCTCTATCTGGAGGTTGGCAAACGTTATGCGGGTTGTATTGAGCTGGTTCCGGTCCATCCGCACCAGGGTGTCGCCCTTACGCACACGGTCACCCACCTCGACGTAGATCTTCTCGATGAGACCCGTCAGCGAGGGGGAGATGTTCATCTGGTCATAACCCTGCAGGGTGGTAGAGAGCTCGATCTGTCTCGACACCTCCTCGTATGCGAGGGGGGAGGTCCTCACCTGCTCCACTCTTTCCTGGGCCATATCGCCGGTGTTGCCGCCACCGCAGCCGGCCAGAAGGGCTGCCGAGGCAAGAATTGATGCTATTGCTTTGAATTTCATGATGATTTATTTTTCTGCTTCTGTTTGTCCGTAAGTATTCTTGTTCAGGAGTTTCTCCAGTTCGATCTGTGCCGTCACATAATCCAGCGCTGCCTGCACGTAGGTGCTCTGGGCGGATATGAGGGTGGTAGCCGAGTTGGTCACGTCGAGACTCGACGAGTAGCCGAACTCGTATTTCTTGCTGATATTGTCAAATACGCTCTGCGATACCTCCACGTTCTTCTTCTGGGTCAGGTAGCGCTCGTAGGCGGAAGAGAGGTTGTACTTTAGCTGGCGGTGCTGGATGTTCAGGGCCATCTCCGTGCTTTCCAATGTATTCAGCTGCTTCTGGTATTCGAGCTTTGCCTTCTGGAAGGAGGTGAAGTTCCTGCCCGAGGAGAAAATGGGAATCGAGAGGGTCAGTCCCACCATATTCGGAGGTGTCATGTTCATGGTCATCTCGTCGGAAAAATACTTCCTGCCCGTGTACTGGTAGAATGCGCTGAGGGTAGGTCCGTAGGCCCATCCGGCGAGGTTCTTCTGCTGACGGTAAAGGTCCGTGCTCTTGAGGGCCAGCTGGTATGAGAAATTGTTCTCGAGGATGAAGTCATCGTAGAGCAGGTCCAGCGAGTGCTCCACGTCCATCAGCTCGTCGAGGGTCTGGGTCAGGACTATCTCCTTGTCAAATCCGATGTTCATCTGCAGGCGCATGGAGTTGTAGACCATCTCCAGGCCGCGGCGGGCCTCGTTGATCGAAGTCTCGAGAGTAGCCACCTGCACCATGATCTGGTCTGCGTCCACCTGCTCGGCCACTCCGGCCTCCACCGATTTCTGGGAGAAGGCGTGAAGCCTGCGCACAGTCTCCAGGTTATTTTCCAGCAGATCGATGGTCTGCCGGCTCACCAGGGCCGAGAAATACAGGAGCCGTACCTGCTCGGCAACCTCCTGCTGCGACTGGCGGTAGGTCACGTCGGACATCTCTATGGAAAGTTTGCCGATGAGGGCACTGATGATCTGCGCCCCGCTCACGGCCATCGAGGCATTGACCCCTATCGAACCGTAGGGGGGCATTGCGATAGAGAGGCCCGTCTCTCCGAAAGCCATCTCATAACCCATGTAGTTGGAATAGTCGAGCGTCCCGTTGACCTGAGGCAGCATGCCTGCTATAGCCGCCCAGCGGTCCGCCTCGGCCTGACGGACGGCCAGGGAGGAGTTCTGGAGATCCCAGTTGTGCTCCAGGGCATAGCTCATCGCCTCTTCCAGGGTAAAATACAGTACAGAGGAGTCTGCCGGCTCCTGCTGCACCTGCGTCTGCTGTTCCTGCGGCAGCCCCGTCTGTAACGTCTGCAGGGGAAATGCCTCCGCCGTCATGGAGACGGCTGCGGCACAGCACAGAAGGGCTGTTGTCTTGAAGGATTGTCTCATTGTTATTTTAACATTGATTTATTATTTTCCAGATATTCGTCGATATAGGCCCTGCCCTTCTCCGAGGCTATGCCCCTGATAAGAAAGAGCATCAGGCAGTCAGAACTGCGGTCGTGCTTTATTTCCAGATAATTGCGCACCGCCCTGTCGGTCACCGCCACCGAGAGTTCGAAGAGCTGGAGGGAAAGGGTGTGGGCGTCCAGGACACCGGTGATGAACAGACCCTCCTTCTGCCCCTGCTCTATGATCCGCTCCAGCATTTCACAGTGCCAGCGGTTGACATCCCTGACCACGTTCAGGAACACCTCCGGGTAATACTTCTTGACCTCGGTGAAAAAATCGTAATAGAAGGTCATGCGCTGACTGTCCTTGCTCCGGAGTGAATGCATGAACCATTCCAGGACATTGCAGGCCCGGGAGAGTTCATCCTCAGAACGGAGCATATTGTCCTTGTGTTGCAGGAGAATGCACTCCTGCAGCAGTTCAGCCTTGTCGTGGAAAAGCTCATAGAGTGTACGTTTGGACATGCCGTTGGCTGAGGCCACCTCATCCATTGTCAGCGACTTACAGCCCCGCTCGAGAAAGAGGGAGGCGGTGATTCTAAGTATTTGTTCGCGGTTCGTCATAACTTTTAAGGCCGCAAAACTACGAAAACTTTCAAAGTTTCCAAATTTTTACTGACAATATTCCGGCATTATAGTTATCTTTGCTTTCAGAATATTTAAATTTTAAATTCAATACTATGTATAAAGATTTTCAAGCCTATCTTCAGAATGAGCTGAACAGCATCAGAGAAGCCGGCCTCTACAAAGAGGAGCGCGTCATCGTAACCCCCCAGGGTCCCGAAATCACTCTCCAGGACGGCACCAAGGCTCTTAACTTCTGCGCCAACAACTACCTCGGACTTGCCGACAGCAAGGAACTGGTGAATGCAGCCAAGGAAGCCCTTGACACCCACGGCTACGGTATGGCCAGCGTACGTTTCATCTGCGGTACAGGTGACCTGCAGAAGAAACTCGAGGCCAAGATCGCCGAGTTCTTCGGAACTGAGGACACCATCCTCTACGCAGCCTGCTTCGACGCCAACGGCGGTGTGTTCGAGCCCCTGCTGAACGATCAGGACGCCATCATCTCTGACTCCCTCAACCACGCCTCCATCATCGACGGCGTGCGTCTGTGCAAGGCCAAGAGATACCGTTACGCCAACGCCGACATGGCAGAGCTGGAGAAATGCCTCCAGGAAGCCCAGGCCCAGCGTCACCGCATCATCGTCACCGACGGCGTATTCTCGATGGACGGCAACGTATGTCCTCTGGACAAGATCCACGCCCTCGCCGAGAAGTACAACGCCATGGTTATGGTCGATGAGTCGCACTCCGCAGGTGTCGTAGGCAAGACCGGACGCGGTGTTACCGAGCGCTACAACCTCCGCGGTCAGATCGAGATCATCACCGGTACCCTCGGAAAGGCATTCGGCGGCTCCGTCGGCGGATTCACCACCGGTAAGAAGGAGATCATCGCCATGCTGCGCCAGAGGTCGAGACCTTATCTGTTCTCCAACTCGATTCCTCCCATGATCGCAGCCGCAGGTATCCGCATGTTCGATATGATGAAGGAGTCCAACGAGCTCCAGGACCGCCTGCACGAGAACACCGACTACTTCATCAGCAAGATGAAGGCCGCCGGCTTCGACATCAAGCCCACCGAATCAGCCATCTGCGCCGTCATGCTGTACGACGCCAAGCTGTCCCAGGAGATGGCCGCCCGCCTGCAGGACGAAGGCATATTCGTAACCGGATTCTACTACCCTGTAGTGCCTAAAGACCAGGCCCGTATCCGTGTACAGGTATCCGCCGGCCACAAGAAGGAGCACCTCGACAGATGCGTCGCAGCCTTCACCAAGATCGGCAAAGAGCTCGGCGTACTGAAGTAACAGTCCCGCCAAGCCACAGTTCCGTTGAATTGACCAGCCCCGACCGCCATTACCGGCAGCCGGGGCTTTTCATATCCGCCACACCCCCTGACTCAGTCACGTCCATATTTCAGCCTGTCCTGTGCCCGGCATGGCCGCGCCAGACTGGATGCGCCCGCACACCCTCCTTTCATAAAATGCTGATTTTCTTCACATTGCGTCAGAGGCCCGTGCTTTGGTCCACTTTCAGAATCGATGAAAGCACACAGCACCAGACGAACCTCTTAATTTACAACACTTTAGCAAAAGCATGCGTGCGGGCAATTCAAGTCTATCAATCGGCGGCATCAGAGAATCACTCCCTGGAATCCGTCAGTCTGTCAGTGAACAGAATCCCTTCCAGATGGTCTACTTCATGCTGGAATATGACCGCGGTATAACCGTCCACCGTATCGCGGACTGCCGACAGCGTCACCGGATCGGTATAGCGGATAACTATCTGCTGCGAGCGTTCCACTTCTCCGGCCGGACCAGGGATGGAAAGACAACCTTCCGGACCGGTCTGCGTTTCTTCAGAATAATATTCGATATAGATATTGGGGTATACCTCGAAGGGATATCCCGGCTTGTCGAAACGCATTACGGCCACTACCCTGCGGTTAAGTCCGACCTGGGGAGCCGCCAGCCCCACCCCGTCCTGAGTGGAGTCCGTCACAGTAGCCACCATCCTGCGGGCCAGACGGTCATAGACCTCCGACTGAAGATCCTTCGCTGTCAGGTCCGTGCAATGTTTCCGCAGCAGCAGCGAGTCCTCCCGCGAAGTGACCTGCAACACCCGCATCAGTCCGTCCGAGGACATCACAAGTTCCCTTTCAGAAGGTGTAAGCCTGTGCCCCAACCCACCGCATCCTACCGCTGACAGTACCACCATAGCCATAATGGCCGCAGAGATGCCCGCCCGACTGCTCTCTTTAAATGTTTTCATTGCATTAAATATTTTTGTAAAAATAGAAAATTTATGAATTCGACGACAATGAAAATAATCGTCAGTACGATTATAATAAAAAATTAAAATGTAATGTTTTTTTAAAATAATTTGTTTCTATATTTCATTTTTTACTACTTTTGAGTCGATAAGTTTATTTTTTCATCTAAAATCACATTTTATGAAAAGACCATCAGGCCTTGTATTGCTGCTCACGGCAATGTTATCACTTTTTACTATCTATTCGTGCGAAGAGAAACCCGGACCTTCAGAACCCGCAACTCTGGAACTTGATCCTTCAGAAGGAATCGTCTTCGATGCACAAGGCGGGACAAAGACCGTAAAAGTCATTTCCAACAGAGATTGGTCCGTAGAATCAGACCAACCTGACTATTTCGCTGTTCAGAGAACTACTGACACGACTTTCACCGTAACTGCCGGGACTAATGAGAATGAGGAAGCTGTTCCCGCAGCAATCATCACTGTCACCGCCGGCGAAGGCAACGATTCCGTAACTAAAACTCTGAACGTAAGCCAGAACGGCAAGGATCCCCTGACTCTTTCCATCACCCTGGAAAACATAACCGCAACCTCCGCGGACATGAAGGTAGTGCCGTCATACGACAATGCAAGATTCTACTACGATGTCCTTGCAGTCCATGTGCTGGATGAGTATCACTCAGGCGACCTCGCCGTCTACATGGAAAACATGATGGCTGAGGCAGTGAACACTTACGGAGACATCGAATCAGCTCTGGAGGCTATCTGCAGCACAGGCGAGCAGTCATATCAGTTCACAGGACAGATTCCGGAAACAGAATACATCGCTTTCGCAGCCGGACTGGACGACGAGGGGAAGGTTTCGTCTGAAATAGCCTTCGAAAAATACACTACTCTTGCTCTGGAAAACGCAAACTTCGATGTAGAGTTCGCCAATATCGCCCATAAAGGCTTCGACTACACGGTAACTCCTTCGGACGGGACCATGACCTACTATCACTGCATCCGCCCGGTATTCGGGTACAACGACCTCTCCGACGAGGAACTGCGCCAGACTATCATCAATGAGGACAGCTTCTTTATTGACTTCTACGCTACCAGCGGAGAAACCACATACACCAACGAGAACGTATATCTCGCCGACACCGGCTATATGGTGCTCATATTCGGGTGGTCCTCTGGCGCTCCCACCACAGAGATTGCCAGATTCTACACAAGGACATTGGCACCTGAGACATCCCCTGAAAAATGTACCTTCTCTTTTGAGGTATCCGGCGTCACGGCCAGAAGCGCTTCTGTCACTATCACTCCATCAGACGAATTCGTACCCTATATCTTCGACGCCATCGCAGAGAAGGACTATGAGTCATACAAGGATGACATGAACGGTTACGTGAAGACATATATCGCAGAGAATGTGCCCGATCTGGATTACGGACGCTGGGACGGAGTGCAGCAAGACACCTACTGGTCTGTTCTTGAACCCGGCACGACATACTACAACTGGGCGGCTTGCGTGGACGAATACGGAAATGTAATAAAAGTAACGGTAAGCGAACCCTTCACGACCCTTCCCAAGCAGGAAAGCAGTGCTTCCGTATCCGCTGAGATTACCGGCTACTTCAACGGCGACGAACTCGCGGAACTCTATCCGGAGGACTACAGCGATGGCAAAGGCATGGCTTACGTACAGGTGGAATTCTCCGTAAACGAAGATGCAAGCACCTGGTATGGAGGTATGTTCAAGGAAGATCCCAATGACCATACTTCGAACATAAGCGATGACGAGATAGCAGAGATACTCGCAAGCCAAGGAACATGGTGCCCCACCGGAAAGCTCTATTGGGCTGAATGGGATGCAGAGTACACGATACTGGCAGTAGCCATAGGAAAGGACGAGAACTACAGCAAGGTATTCCGCCACACAATAACCTTCACCAAGGATGGTGCGAACGACATCTCGGAGTTCGTCAAACCTGAGAACCCCTTCGCCTACAACGCTTCAGAAAGCAGTCTGGAAGTTCCCGCCTACACCCCTAAGGTCATTATGTACAGGACAAAATCCGAATAAGACATATCTGCCGGACATCCACTCCAGTACACAAACAAAAAAGGCCGGAAGGATAGATGTGTCCTTCCGGCCTCTTCTATGCTGTCCCTTATGGGATTAGTCTACGAGGGAGATGCGTTTGAAGACGGTCACCTTGGCATCTTTGTCCACGGCTGCGATAGCGGCCTTGACCGAGGTCTTACCGTCGCCCATCTGATACTCCTGCTCCTCGAGGGTGTTCTCCTTGAAGAACTTGTTCAGACGGCCGTTGGCGATGTTGTTGACCATGGCTTCCTGGAGATTGGCGGCCTTCTCGGCTGAGACGGTCCTGATGATCTCGCGGGCCTGGTCAGCCTGCTCGGGAGTGAGCCAGCCTTTGGCGGTGTTGGACTGGATGTGGTCCTCGCTGTCGACGTGGGCGGGATTGATACCGGCCTTGCTGAGGGCGGCGTCAACAGCCTTCTTCACGAGCTCCTCCTTGGTCTTCTCCACAGCCACCTTGAGTTCCTCGTCAATCACATTCTGAGGCACGGCCTCTTTGTTGACAGCGACGGGATTCATGGAAGCCACCTGCATGGCCACGCCCTTGGCGAGATCGACAGGAACTTCCTTGTTGAAGCCGACGATAGCGCCGAGCTTGCCGTTGATGGTGTGGATGTAGGAGATGATGTAGGGAGCCTCGATCTTCTCGTAAGCTACGAGGGAGTGCTTCTCGCCGGTCTTGCCGATCTGCTCGGTGATGGCAGCCTCAACTGTGCGGCCGTCAGCGATGGTGCAGGCCTTGAGGGCCTCCATGTCAGCGGGCAGAGCCTTGATGGCTGCGTCGGCGATGGCATTGGCAAGAGCCTGGAACTCCTCGTTCTTGGCCACGAAATCGGTCTCGCAGCCGAGGCACAGGAGGATACCCTTGCTGCCGTCCACCTTGGCTACGACAGCACCCTCGGAGGTCTCGCGGTCAGCCCTCTTGGCAGCCACGAGCTTGCCTTTCTCACGGATTATCTCCTTGGCTCTCTCATAATCACCGTTAGCCTCGATGAGGGCCTTCTTGCAGTCCATCATTCCGGCTCCAGTCATCTTGCGGAGCTTCTGTACGTCTATTGCTTTAATTTCCATTGTCTTCCTTTCTTTAAAATTATTCCTTTACTTCAGCGGGCTCAGCTGCGGGAGCTGCCTCTGCGGCAGGAGCGGCCTCGGCCTTGGGAGCGGCACCCTTGCGGGGACGCATCTTCTTGCCTGAAGCGGCGTTGTCAGCCTCGCGGGCCTCTTCCTCTTTGTCCTTTTCGAGCTTCCTCTCTTCCAGTCCCTCCTTGATAGCTCCGCACAGAGCATCGAGGATGACCGAAACTGACTTGGCGGCATCGTCATTACCGGGAATCACATAATCAACGGGAGTGGGATCGCAACATGTATCAACAACTGCGATAACCGGGATATTGAGACGGTTGGCCTCCTTTACGGCATTCATCTCTTTCTGTACATCCACTACGAAAAGGGCTGCGGGAAGACGGTTGAGGTCAGCGATGGAACCGAGGTTCTTCTCGAGCTTGGCCCTCTGACGGGTAATCTGGAGACGCTCTCTCTTGGCGAGGGTCTCGAAAGTACCGTTGGTCATCATCTCATCGATGGTGTGCATCTTCTTGACAGCTTTACGGATGGTGGGGAAGTTGGTAAGCATTCCGCCGGGCCATCTTTCAGTCACGTAAGGCATTCCGACACTCTGGGCATACTCTGCCACGATGTCCTTCGCCTGTTTCTTGGTAGCCACGAAAAGGATACGGCGGCCCGCATGGGCGAGCTGCTTCATTACGTTCGCGGCCTCGTCTATCTTTACAACAGTCTTATGCAGGTCTATGATATGGATTCCGTTCTTCTCCATGAAGATGTAAGGAGCCATTTTGGGATTCCATTTTCTCTTCAGGTGACCGAAGTGAACACCTGCATCAAGTAAATCTTGGAAATTTGTTCTGGGCATTGTTTTGTTAATTTTGTCTCTGTGTTATACAAGAGTTCTCTTTGTTAATTTTGAAGTAGCGGTCGCTCTCATGCGGCCGGTCTTCGAAATTTTCCGCAGCAGGACAAACGCGCAGTAACCGGTGAAAGGGTCTGTCCGTTTTGAATCCTGACTGTGCATTCTGATAATCTTACGTAAATACTAACGTTTGCTGAACTGGAAGCGTCTACGTGCACCGGGCTGTCCGGGTTTCTTTCTCTCGACCTCGCGGGCATCGCGGGTGAGGAAACCGTTGGACTTCAGAACCGGACGATAGGCCTCCTTGTTGATCTCGCAGAGTGCGCGGGATATGGCAAGGCGGAGTGCCTCGGCCTGGCCTTTGATTCCACCGCCGTCAAGGTTCACCTTGATGTCGAAGTCGGCCAGAGTTTCGGTAACACTCAGAGGCTGTTTCACGATGTAACGGAGAGTATCCTCCTTGAAGTAGTCCTCAAGGGTACGGCCGTTGATGGTGATGTTGCCTTTGCCTGCAGTCACATAAACGCGAGCGACAGCTGATTTACGTCTTCCAAGGGCGTTGATTACTTCCATGTGCTCTGTTTACTTTTGTTCATTAATGTTGATTAATACTGGAGACTGGGCCTGATGAGGATGCTCGGGACCTGCGTATACATGAAGGTTCCTGTACATCTTGGCACCCAGACGGGTCTTGGGGAGCATCTTGCGGATGGCCTCCCTCACTACGGCTTCCGGCTTGCGGGCGAGAAGTTCCTTGGGAGTAGCGAAACGCTGACCTCCGGGATAGCCGGTGTGACGTACATAGACCTTGTCGGTGAGCTTCTTCCCGGTGAAACGGACCTTCTCGGCGTTGATTATGATGACATAATCGCCGCAGTCCATGTTCGGGGAGTAGTACACCTTGTTCTTTCCGCGCAGCATGATTGCCACTTTGGAAGCAAGGCGGCCCACGATCTGGTCTGTCGCATCAACCACTACCCATTTCTTCTCGATCATGTTCGGGTTAGCCGACACTGTTTTGTAGCTTAATGTGTCCACTGTGTTGATTTTTAAGTTAATACATTAAATTTTGTTGCAATCCCCCTATTATAAGGGGGTGCAAAGATAGAGAAAATTTCCTATGATGCAAAACATTCTGCCGGAAGATTGTCATTCTAAGGCTGTCACAAAGAGGCGGGAAGGACAATAATGGACGTCTGAAACATGTAGACATCAAGGTTAGTTATTAGTTCGTTAAGAAAAAAAGGGGTTGCCGTGACGGCAACCCTTTTTTTAATTGTTCATCCAGAGACAAATCTGTCAGTCTGCCATATTAATCTCCAGATAAAGATGTCCGAAGTTGCCGCTGATTATATAACTGTCGGGCACACTCGATATCACCACAGGGAGGAGATATCTGTGACCGGGCTCGAATCTCGAGTCCACAGTGACATTGAAATCAACAGCTGTCTTCTTCGTTCCAGCCGCTATGACAAGCTGAGAGGGAAGGTCATAGCTGCCGGCAGGGAAAATCTCGCACTGCTGCTCCGATGCCGCAAGGCTACTGTTGAACTCCGTCACCATATCCTGATCCACAGCCAGGCCTACAGGGATATCCTCGGTAACCTTGTCCGCATAATCTATGGTGTAGTTAACCATCAGCTCGAAGGTCAAGACCGTACCCTGAGCAACGTTGTTCTTCACCTGGGAGTGGGATGTATAAGGCAGCTCCACCACCACTCCGAGCTGAGACCAGTCAATCAGAGGATCGTCGTCGAGACAGGAAGTTGCGCAGAGCATAAGAGCAGGTACCGCAAATGCCAGTATTATTTTATGAATTGATTTCATTTTCTGTAGTTTTTGAGGTTAATACAACGTTGTGGCAGGAACAGTGGGCTGAGTCACATCCCAGAACACCAGTGCACTGTAGATATTCCTTTCAGGATCAGGAATATTGTCCATATTGAGGTTTCTTTCAGTCTGTGGATAAGGCAGCAGCGAGAAGTTCAGACGCGGCTGGAGTCCCTGGTTGGAAGCAGGCAATTCCGGCATGTCTGTCCTTCTGTGCTCGAACCAGGCCTCCATAGGATTGTACCCCATGAACGCCAGCCATCTCTGAGTGCAGATGGCATTGAGTTTTTCCGTCTCTGTACTCATAAGCGTCCAGTTGGTCAGCGCATTGTCCTGATCCAGATATTCACGGGCAGCCTCCTCGGCGGTACCGGCTATAGGGTCCCTCATACCTTCCATGGGACTACCCAGATAGTTGGTGAAATTCTCGCTGGGATCCTGCATGGCAGCCTCATGTCTCTTCATGGCGGAAATTACGGATCTTTCATAATAATCCCTTGCAGCCGCATCACCTCCAGGAATAATCCCGCGGAGCGCAGCCTCGGAGAGGAGTAGTCCCACCTCTGCTCCTGTCATGAATGTAGATGCCCTCAACATTCCGCCCTCCTTGTCGGAACTGCCGGCCAGCAGGCCTGTTCCGGTAGTTGAGGTATACTCAATGCCGGCGGGGTTGGCCTGACCATAGGGAATACCTATGTAGCGCTCATTCACGAGTTCCGGATAGAGAGAATAATACACTCCCATCTCCTCGTCGTCTCCGAGTTCCCTGCGGGGATCCACATAAACCCTCAGACGGGGGTCATTGTTGTCCCTGAGCATATCTACCAGGATAGATGTAGGACAGTATTGACGGATGTTGACAGTGGGGTTGAGGTTCTTGTCCCAGCCGTAATACTGGAAGAAGATATTCATCTTGTCATCCTCGGAGACATAGCCTGGATTGGCATCGACGTTCTCTTCTATCGAGAGGCACTTGTCATAGATAGCGGAAACCTGTGCGGAGACATCCCGTACGTTGGAGACACGCATCAGAAGGCGGAGCTCCACTGAGTATGCTATCCGTGTCCAGAGAGCGAGGTTTCCGTGACAGATGATATCCACACCGCTTAATTCGGAAGTACTGTAGGAGGCGGGAATGGACTCAAAGAGCTTGGCAGCCGCATCAGCCCTGGCAATCAGATCGGCATATACCGCATCCGCCTTGTCGTACTTGGGTTTTTCTATTTCCTCGGGCCTACAGGACTCGGAATAAGGGATATCACCCCAAATATCCACCATCCTCTGGAAGACAATGACCTGAAGAATCTCGGAAATAGCCTGATATCCCGGATCTTCGTTCTCCACTGCCATTTCCTGAATAGTTTTGAGATTCCAGAGAATGTAGTAGTAATTCTGCCACCATGAATTGAGATTCTGGGGCATCACCTGTCCGTTAAGGAAGGTGTAGTTGCCGGAATACTCGCCGGACTTCGTAAGGTAGTGGGCCAGAGACCACGCGTAGGTGGAGTTGGTCATATTGTCCAGGATGGCATACTGTTGTGCCGGCAGCATGATGGCCTCCGTCATCTGTTCCGAGGTCGGATTATTGGGGTCCTGGTTGATGTCCAGCCAGTTCTCACACCCTGACAGCCCGACGACACTCAGCACTGCTATTGTATATATTAGAATCTTTTTCATTGCTTTCACGTGTTAGAATGATAAGTTGATGTTGAAACCGAATGTTCTGAAACCGGCCATAGCGTTGCGTACAACACCGGGCGCGTTGCGGTTGTTTGTGCCGCCCCACATATCAGGGTCTCCCCAGAGGTTGGTGTCAGGTACCCAGTAGAAGAGATTACGTCCCACGAGGGATACGGCAGCACTCTGCAGAACCTTGGTTTTCTCCATCCATCTCTGCGGCAGGTTCCATGTCAGGGAGAGCTCGCGGAGCTTCCAGGAGTTGGCGCTCACTACCTGCGCGGCACGGGCGGAACGGTAAACTCCTGTCCAGAAGTCCTTACCGCCGGAGTTCACAGTGATGTTGGTGTTCTCTACATAGTATTTTTCACCGTTCTCGTCGGTCATCTCTATTACGGAGTTCGGGAATACGAACCTCTCACGGCCTGCGATGGCCGAGATATAGGACGCTCCGGTGAAGAGCATCTCATACTCGGAGTCGAAACGGGCTACATGGCCGCCCCTGTACTCGAAGGTAGCGTTGAGTGAGAGACCTTTCCATGCGAACTCAGTAGAAAGACCCAGACGGACACTGGGTTCTGTCTGACCTACGGGCACCAGGTCACCGAGTGTAGGCAGACCGGTAACGGGGTCCACAATCACCCTGCCCTCGGGGTCACGCTTGAAGTCCGTGGCCTTGATGTAAGGGAAAGGCTGACCTACTATAGCATATATAGGGTCGTACACCGTCAGCTCTGACAGACCGCCGTAAAGCTCGGTAACCTTGGAAGTGGCGAATGTAGCGTTGGCATAGACATTCCAGTAGAAGTCACCGAACTCCAGGACAGGTGTCAGACGGAGGTCGAGCTCAACTCCCTGACCGGTCATGGTTCCGGCATTGAGAAACTTGGAACCGGCTCCTGTCGAATAGGGTATGCTGACATTCACTGTCTGTCCGGTAGTATTCTGGTGATAGTAGGCTGCCTCAAATGTGATACGGTCCTTGAGGAAACCTATCTCGAGTCCCACCTCAAACTCTGTAGTGAACTCAGGATTGAGGTAACGGTTGCGGATATTGTTGTCGATCTCATAGGATGTCAGGGCGCCGAAGGGGAACGGATCTGCCACCTCTGCTATATTGTCCAGACGGTAAGCGCCCACGTTCACCGTACCTACCTTTGCGAAGGTTCCGCGCAGCTTCAGGTAAGAGAGCCAGGAGCTGTTCTTCAGGGCAGGGATGGCGTCGGAGAGCATCAGGGACATGTTGGCTCCAGGATAGAAGAAGGACCAGTTGCTCTTATCGAGCAGGGATGTCCAGTCGTTACGTCCAGTCACCTGGAGGTAGATCCAGCCGAGGATATTGAAGTCTACGCTGGCGTATACCGACTGGGTCCTGATCTGAGTAATGCTGTTCTCGCCAGCGAGCTCACCCACCTTGTTGGAGACATTGAAGAGGTTGTCCAGAGCGAGCTGGCCGGCCTCGACGTTCTTGTCCTCCTCATAGCGGGAATTCATGGACCATCCGACCATACCCTTGATACCGAAGTTCTTGCCGAACTGATGCTCCGCGAAGGCCATCACATCGGCATTGAGTCTCTGCGAAAGACCTGCATACGAATAGAAAGTGGAGTAGATATCCGATGTGGCGTAGCTTCGTCCGGATGTCTTGGCGTAATCGTTGTAATGCCAGGCATTGGTACGGGTGCTGGTATTGCTGACATTGGTGTTCATACCCACACGGCCCATGAAGCGGAGCCATTTCAGAGGAGCCCACTCGAGGGTGGCGGCACCTGTGAAGCGGTCACGGCGGAATTCACGGCGGTAGATGTCAATCTGAGCATAAGGGTTCTGATAGTAGTCGTTGACCCACTGGTCAGGACTGCCTCCGAGGACATTCCTCCAATCCTTGTATTCGGGGAGATTGATATGTCCGGGAGTGTTCCACAGAGCCTGCAGACCGTTGGACGAGGAGTTGTTGAAGTCTCCCTGCATGTTGGCATAGGAGAAGTTCACCCTAGCTGTAAAGCTCTTGTAGACACGGGAGGCGTTGAAACGGACGGTGTTGCGGTCCATCACGTCTCCTACGACAGTACCTGTACGGTGCACGTTCTGGTAGGAAACGAAGAAGTTTCCGTTGTCGCCGCCGGAAGAGAAGGAGATGTCGTTCTGGATACCTATACCTGTATCATAATAGGACTCGCGGGCACCCTCCTTGAAGGAATAGACTTCCTCCAGCTGATGGATTACACCCTCCTCGTCCATGAAGGGAGAACCTATCGGGACTATCGAGCCGTCAAACTCGGGACCGTACTGCTGGTTCTCACCCTGAATGTAGGAACCGAAACCGTGCTCCTCTTGAGCTCCGGGGCCGAACCTCTTCTGGTACTTGGGGAAGTAGGAGGCCTTGTCGAAAGTGGTGGTCAGGGCGTAGGTAATCCTCGGGCGGCCTTTCTCACCTGTCTTGGTGGTGACATAGAGCACACCGTTGGCTGCCGACGAACCGTAGAGGGCCGCGGCGCTACCGCCCTTGAGGACGGAGATGTTGTCGATATCGTTCGGGTTCATCGACTGGAGGAAGTCCAGAGGGGTGGGAACACCGTCGACAACGAGCAGAGGCTGGTTGTCACCGAGGAACGAACGGCTGCCTCGGAGGTTGATACGCACCTCGGCGTCGAGGGATGCGGAAGCGGCACTGATCTGCAGACCGGACACCTTACCGATAAGGGCCTGGGTGGCATCCGAGTTCTGGGTAGTGTTCAGGTCCTCGGAAGACACTTTGGCTGCAGAATATCCTATCTCCTTCGACTGACGCTGGATACCGAGGGCCGTTACTACGACCTGGTCCAGGAACAGGGCATCGGGCTCCAGTGATATCTGAAGATTTGTACCGTTGCCGATAGGCACCTCCGTGTCCTGATACCCCACGAAACTTGCGATGAGTGTAGTCGCGTCCTGAGGCACACCGGGAAGAGAGAATGTTCCGTCATCCAGCGTATAGGTTCCGAGAGTGGTGGAACCCTTCACCGCCACTGACGCAAACGCGATGGGCTCGCCTGTTTCAGCGTCCACTACGGTACCGGTAACAGTCCTGGTCTGCGCACTTAGCACGATCGGCAGGAACGACAGAACCGCCACCAGAGTGGTGATAATTATTTTTTTCATTTGGGTTAGTTTTAATTAAAAATTATAACGATAGTTTTAGGATTGCCTTATAAACTGTAAGAAGATGGCAGTATAACGACATCTTTTAGTAGAACGAGCGGTTTTTTCATACATTGCACTTTAAAGGTTAGTTATCAGTTCGTATCTGAAGTAATTCACTGGTTTTCAGCTTAAAGTCAATACTTCCCAAATTTTTCCCCTATACAAAGATAGGATATTTTTCATTTTTCCAAATATTTCTGTAGGAATTTTTTTTTAAAAATTCTTACAGATTTAAAGCTTGT
>DVHI01000072.1 GCA_018712275.1 Candidatus Coprenecus avistercoris
GGTGAGCTCCCTGGGTACCGCAACTATTCTCGGTGGCGGTCTGTCTCCTCAGTTTGATGAGGACGGATATGTCAACGGTGTGAATTTTGACCCTTCGGGCCTGGGCGTAGGAGGTTTTGGAATGGCATTTGATCTGGGTGCAGAGTATACCATCTCTGAAGGTACGCCTGTTGACGGCCTGCGGTTCTCTGTGTCGGTTACGGACCTGGGATTCATCTCCTACGGTAAAAAAAAGTCAAGAGTACTATCGGCTGACGGAACAGTGCGCTATACCGGTATAGACGGCATAGGCGGTGACGGCAATTTGGATGATCAGATTAATGAACTTACCGATGAACTTCTGGGCCTTGCATCTTTTTCCGAGCAGCCTGTCAGTAAGGGCCAGGGCGGTCATCTCGCTGCGACTCTCTACGCGGGTGTAGATTATTCTTTCCTGGAAGACAAGATGAATGTCGGCCTTTTGTATTCAGCTCGTTTCGGCCGTTTCAGAACTGAAAACGAACTGACGCTGGCCTGGAACTATGCTCCGGTGCGCAGTTTCGACATTGCTCTCAGCTATTCGCTGCTGAAGACTCACTCGACTTTCGGCTGGCTTATCACTTTCGTTCCGACCAAGGGTGTGGGACTATTTGTGGGCAGCGACTTTACTCCTCTCAACTATACGGCCTTCAACCTGGACGGTTTCAAACTGCCTGTTCCCGCCAGGGAGGTAATTCTGGACGCTCATTTCGGTCTGACTATCTCGCTGGGAGGAAGCAACAGAAGGTATTAGGCTGATGCCGATCCTATATAAAAAGTCTCCGTATCTTTCGGGATACGGAGACTTTTTATATCAGTAACAGGAGGCCTGTCAAATAGCCGGAGCTGAGAAATGCTCCTTGGAGAAGATGCGGGCCTCGGTAATCACCACGCTGTTGCCGTCCTTGTCCCTCATGGTGCCGACGAGGGTTCCGATCATCCTCTTGTGGTCCACGTTGGTGCACTCAAAACGGATGTGATAGGGCTCGTCGATGTACACCGGCCTGAGGTAGGTGACATTCTGAGAGATGAAGTATGCGAGCTTGTCAGCCGGCCACATGGTGCCGAATACCTTGGCAAACGCGCACAGGATGAGGACTCCCTGAGCAACCGGACGTCCGAACTCGGTCGCGGTGGCATATTCGCGGTCTATGTGGATGGGGTTGTAGTCATCCGTCAGCTTGGCATAGACCTCGGCGTCTTTCTGGGTGAAGACGGTGTTGTAGTCATAGGTGTCGTGTTCCTTGATCATAACATGAAGATTTTAGATTAGCCCTATAAAGATAAGCCAAAAATCCGGAAAAAACAAATTTTGAGCTGCTAAAATAACACTTAGAATGTCAGGGACAGTCCGTCGTATGCCGGCTCAATGCCCTCAGGCAGGGTTTTGCAGAGGTCCTCATACTTCTCCAGCTGATGGGACAGATGGGTCAGGAAGCAGCGCCGCGCACCCACCCTGCGGCAGACATCAATTGCCTCGTCCAGGGAAAAATGGGAAATGTGCGGGGTCCTGCGGATGCAGCTGACTACGAAGATGTCCACTCCGCGGAAGCGCTCTATAGACTCTTCGGAGATGTAGTTGGCGTCGGTAAGATAGCCAAGGCGGCCGAAGCGGAATCCCAGGATGGGCAGCTTGTAGTGCATGGCCCGCACGGGGACTATCTCCACTCCATCGATGCTGAAAGATTCCTCTCCGATGGTGTGCAGGACGAAGTCGGGAACTCCGGGGTAGCGGTGGTCGCCGAAGGCGTAGGCGTATTCCCGCCTGAGGGAATCCTGGACCATGGGCTCGGCGTAGATGGGGAATGCCCGGTGCATGAAGTAGTTGAAGGCCCGCACGTCATCCAGTCCGCCGGTGTGGTCCTTGTGCATGTGAGTGAGCAGCACGGCGTCAAGCTCCCGTATGCCGCTGCGCAGTATCTGCTGCCGGAAGTCCGGACCGGCGTCCACCACCAGTCTCAGTCCCTCGTATTCGATGTATGCGGAGGTTCTCAGCCGCTTGTCGTGGAAGTCGTCCGACTGGCAGACGGGGCAGGAGCAGCCGATTATGGGCATGCCCTGGGAGGTGCCTGTCCCCAGAAATTCTATTTTATTGCGGACTTTAGCGCTCATCGGCCCCAAAGATAGGGAAATTTATGTAATTTTGTAAAATATGAATTGCAGACTTTATCTCGTTCCCGCCCCTCTGGGGGACAACCCTCCCGAGGAGGTCATCCCTCCCTATGTTTTCGGGCAGATAGCCCATGTCACCCGCTTTGCGGTGGAGGACATACGCACTGCCCGCCGGTATCTGTCCAGGATAGGCTTCAGGGGCAGGATAGATTCTCTTACCTTCTACGAGATCAACGAACATTCCACTCCTGAGGACATCGAGCGGATCGCGGCTGCCTTCACCGACGGTGAGGACATTGCCCTGATATCCGAAGCCGGCTTGCCTGCTGTGGCAGATCCCGGTGCCGCCCTGGTGGCCCTTGCTCACAAGGCCGGGGTGGAGGTGGTGCCTTTCTCCGGTCCCTCGTCCCTGATGATGGCCCTCATGTCCTCCGGCATGAACGGGCAGTGCTTCGCCTTTGCGGGCTATATCCCGGCTAAGACCGATGCCCGCCGCAAGAGGCTCAAGGAGCTGGAGGCCCGTTCCCGCCGGAACTCCGAGACCCAGATAATCATCGAGACCCCTTACCGGAGCGATGCCCTCTTTCAGGACATCCTCTCAGTCTGCGATCCGTCCACGAGGGTATGCGTTGCCGCCGGCATCACCCTTCCGGACCAGATGATACGGACCCGCACCGTCGCCCAGTGGCGCAGGGAGAGTCTGACTATTTCCAAACGGCCGGCAGTTTTTCTAATCTACGCCTGAAAATATGGGAAAAATAGAACTTTGCGGAATGCGCTTTTTCGCCCACCACGGATGCTTCCATGAGGAGAAAGTCATCGGCAACCACTTTGTAGTGGACTTCGAGGCCTGGACAGATACCCGCGCGGCATCTGAGAGCGATGCCCTCGAGGACACACTCAACTATCAGATTATCTTCGATATCGTCAAGGAGGAAATGGCCGTCTCCTCCAATCTGCTGGAGCACGTCGGCGGTCGTATCCTGCGTCGGTTCCGGGCGGCCTTCCCGGCAGTGGAGAGGGCTAGGATCTCGATTGCCAAGCTCAATCCCCCTCTCGGAGGAGAGGTGGGAGCGTCGAAGGTAACCCTTGAGCTGCAGGACGTATGAGAGTGGCCGTACACACCCTCGGCTGCAAGCTGAACTATGCCGAGAGCTCCACGATAGCCCGGGAATTTGCCCGGAGGGGCTATGAGGTGGTGCCTTCCTCCTCGGAGGCTGATATATACGTGGTCAATACCTGTTCGGTGACGGAGCACAGCGACAAGAAGGACCGCAATCTCATCCGCCGCCTCCACCGCCGCTCTCCCGGGGCCCTGATCGCCGTTGTGGGCTGCTACGCCCAGCTGAGAGGGGAGGAGATATCCGCTTTGGACGGAGTGGACATCGTCCTGGGAGCCCGCAGCAAGGGACTGGTGGTGGACGAGGTGGAGCGTCTGCTGGCCGCCGGAGGCCGCGGGAAGGCTCCTCAGAGAGTGGAGATCTGCGACATAGACTCGGTGGACAATATTTTCCCCGCGTACTCTACGGGGGAGAGAACCAGGGCTTTCCTCAAGATCCAGGACGGCTGCGACTACAAATGCTCCTACTGCACGGTCCCCTATGCCCGCGGAGGCAGCCGGAGTCTTCCCACGGCTCTGCTGCTGGAACAGGCCCGGGAGATAGCCGCTTCCGGCATAGTGGAGATAGTCCTGACGGGGGTCAATACCGGGGATTACGGGCGTAAGACGGGGGAGAGCTTCCTCTCCCTGCTGCAGGACCTGAATGCGGTGGAAGGCATTGACCGTTACCGCATATCCTCCATTGAACCCAATCTCCTGACTCCGGAGATAGTGGAGTGGATTGCCTCCGGGACCAAGTTCCTCCCGCATTTCCACATCCCCCTGCAGTCGGGCTGCGACCGGATACTCAGCCGGATGGGAAGGCGGTACAGGACAGAGGATTTCCGCAGGAAGATAGAACTGATCCGCAGTCATATCGATCATGTATTTTTCGGAATAGACGTGATAGTGGGATTCCCGGGCGAGACGGAGGAGGATTTCCGGGCCACGTATGATTTTCTGGAGGAGATCCGCCCCGCATTTATCCACGTATTCCCTTATTCCCGCAGAAGGGGGACTCCTGCGGCCGGTATGCCGGACCAGGTTCCTGAGCATGTTAAGACCTCGCGTGTGGAGATACTGGAGGAGATGTGCGGGCGCCTGCATGCGGAGTTCTGCAGGGAGAACAGCGGAAGGACGGAAGAAGTGCTTTTCGAGAGCAAGTCCAAGGACGGGAAGATGGCCGGTTACACGCGCAATTACATAAAGGTGGAGATGCCTTATGACAAGGCTCTGATAGGGAAGGTCGTCAAGGTTGTTCTGCCTTGACGTCTCCGTCCTCTTCCTGATATTCTACTGATCCAGTCTCTTCCAGGAAGTTCATGGGGTTTTCCCTGGGCTTCAGGACTTCTTCTTTTACTATATTGGCCTCGGCCGCTTCTTTCTCCAGTTCTTCTTCTGCCTCTTTCAGTAGCTGAAGTTCGTATTGCTCTCTACGTTTACGGGATAGAAAAAGATTTCTCCAGAAATCTCCGAATGTGTCGAACTCATCCTGATAGGTGATACCGAAACCGCTGCGCTGGGTGTTGTCCAGATAGTTTGAATAGGTGTCTGCCGAGCGTGTGAAGAGAGTAACGCGGAGTTTGCCCTGGCGGTCGACTTTGATTTCGGCGTCGAAGTCTCCGGCCCAGTTCGAAGAAGTCTCGTCATTTCCGACATTTCCGTTTATGATCAGCCGGTTGTTGAATGCCTGATAGGATACAGCTACATCAACCATACCCCAGCTTCCACCCGTACTTCCTGGCTGGTAGTTAAGTCCCAGGTCCAAAGGTATATCCAGTTGTCGGAAGATGTTGTTGAACTGGTTGGACAGAATTTCGCTGGCGTTGGAATACAGTATCGTAGAGTTGTTTATGATGCCAGACTGCTGGTCGGGGACGAAACTTCCGGATATGAGCAGGGCCATGAACTGTTTCTGGATTTTATCCGGAGTGCTGAGGGCGCTCTCTACCTGACCTTTGGTAATAGGGTCCAGGTCCGGGATGTCGATGGTGAAGGATAGTTCGGGGTTGGACAGCGGGCCCTGGAGGTGGATGCCGCAGTCGACATTCCGTCTGTTGCCTACTGACGTAGTATCGGCAATGAGTGTGGAGATTGATGCTTTTGTCCGATAGGTCGCTCCGATATTCAGGTTGGTGTTGCGGAAGTCCCCGTTAAAGGAGATAGTGCCTCCCTCATCTATGATGAAGTCCCTGGACTGAATCGATAGTACGAAGTGATAGCTTCCCTCCGAAATAGTATAGTCTCCGCGGATGTCGAAAAGGTTACGGGAAGGATTAAGCGTCAGATTGATATTGCCGTTTCCTGAGCAGCGCAGGACCTCGCCCAGTTGCTTGTCCATCTCTATCAGCAGTTCGGTACCATGTGTGATGCTGGCGGTGCCCCGGATTTCTATATTCCCCTTTCTTGTCCGTAAAGGAAGTTCGACAGTAGTTCCGTCAGATGC
>DVHI01000073.1 GCA_018712275.1 Candidatus Coprenecus avistercoris
CCGAACATCATGCCCTGGTCGCCGGCGCCCTGCTCTTTCCTCTCCTCGCGGACTACACCGCGGTTGATGTCGGGGGACTGCTCGTGCACGGCGGAGAGAATGCCGCAGGACTTCGAGTCGAACATATAGTCGGCCTTGGTGTAGCCGATCTTTTCTATCACGCCGCGGGCCACGTGCTGGATGTCGACGTATGCGTCTGAGCGGACCTCGCCGCCTATGACGGCCAGCCCTGTGCTTACAAATGTCTCGCAGGCCACCTTGGCCTCAGGGTCCTGACGCAGGAAGTCGTCGAGGATGGCGTCCGATATCTGGTCGGCCACCTTGTCAGGATGTCCTTCTGAAACTGATTCTGATGTGAAAAAGTATGCCATAATACATTAAAGGTATATAAAACAAAAAAATCTCTTCCGAACGAGTATCGGAGAGATTTGACAAAACACTAACTGTATGAAAGATTCATTTTAGCATTTTTTAGTGTGGTTGCAAGCAGGCAAATCTGTCCACAAAACTCGTTTTACATTCCCTTTTCAGAAATGTCGCGCAAATGTCACAACAAAAATTTGGATATGCAAATTTTTTTGAATTTTTTTGCGGGAAATTTTACAACCAATTTACAATCTACACCAATGAAAAGTACAATCAGAAAGATTGCATTGACGCTTCTGAGCATCTTCGCCGCCACTGCGGCATTCGCTCAGGTCACAACATCATCAATCAGCGGTAAGATTACAGATGAGAGCGGTACAGACCTCGCGGGAGCGACGGTTATCGCTGTCCATGTCCCTTCCGGTACTCAGTACTGGACGATTGCGGACTCAAAAGGTAACTACCGCCTGCTCAACATCCTTCCCGGTGGCCCCTATACCTTGAGGGTAGAGATGCTGGGCTTCAGGACCACCGAGGTTACGGACATCAATGTAGCCCTGGCCGACAACTTCGTAGTAAACACAGCCCTTCAAGAAGAGAGCATGGATCTCGATGAGCTGGTGGTAGTGGCGGAGAGCGCTACTTCCAACATGCGCTCGGACCGTTCCGGTGCGGTTACATCCCTCAATCTCAGGGCTATCAATAGCATCCCCGTCATCAGCCGTGACGTGCAGGACATCATCAAGCTGACACCCCAGGCATACGACAGCGGCAACGGTCCTCAGATCGGCGGCGGTACTTACCGTCAGAACAACTTCACCATCGACGGAGCGGCTGCCAACAACGCTTTCGGTATCGGAGGTACCATGCCGGCTGGAGGTTCTCCTATATCGATGGATGCCATCGAGCAGATATCAGTCAATGTTACTCCTTACGATGTGCGTCAGAGTGGTTTCATCGGAGCTGCAATGAACGCGGTTACACGTTCAGGAAGCAACGAGTTCCAGGCATCAGCCTACTCCTATTTCTATAATGAGAAGTTCAGAGGAAAATGGGTAGAGGGCAATGAGCTTACGGTCAATCCTGAGCAGCACCTTCTCGTAGGAGCCCGCGTCGGCGGTCCCATCATCAAGGACAAGCTGTTCTTCTTCCTCAACTTCGAGATGGAGAGGGATGTTGAGCCCGGTCCTTCCAGTGTCGCTTCTACTCCCGATAAACCATGGACCGGCGGATATGGCACAGATAATCCCAATGTCGCCCGTCCTTCCGCATCCGTGATGGACAAGCTCTCGAATTATCTGATAAACGAGTGGGGATACAACCCCGGTGCATATCAGGGATATTCCTCCATCAGTCCGGCATATAAGTTCCTTGCCCGTCTGGACTGGAACATCAACAACAACCATAAGCTGAATATCCGTTATAACATGACCAAATCGAAATATCCCTCCCAGCCCTCGACATCCACCAGCGGTCTCGCTGACAGGAACAGTCTTAGGGGTGACAGGCAGGATATAGAGGCCATCTATTTCCAGAATGCGAGGTATTTCACAGAGCAGAACTATTCCTCGATAGCTGCCGAGCTCAACTCACGCTTCCTCGACGGTAAGGTCAACAATTCACTCCGTGCCACCTATTCCCATCAGTACGAGCCCCGCAGTACAGAGGGCGGACGCTTCCCCTTCGTGGATATAGGTGTGGGAGGATACTACTACACTTCTTTCGGTACTGAACTCTTCTCTCTCGGCAACCTCCGTGACGTGAATACAGTGACTGTGACCGATGAGGTTATCGCCTCGCTGGGTATCAACCAGCTTACAGCCGGTGTGCAGTACGAGTGGAACAGGACCAAGAACGGTTTCCAGAGATTCGGTGCCGGATATTATTCATTCCTCTTTGATACTGAGGATGATCTGGAAGCAGCCATCGACAAAGGGACATTGTTCGACAATCCCTCCCAGTATGCTATAACCCATTCATTCAACAGCGACTGGTCGCAGGCCTTCCCTCAGTTCGACTTCCATCAGGTGTCGCTGTATCTCCAGAACGAGATGACATTCAACCGCTTCAAACTCTCATACGGTCTGCGCGTGGAGCTGCCTTTCTATCCTTCGCTGGACTATAACTTCAGTCAGCAGGTGGCTGACGCCACGTTTGCCGAATACAAAGGCAACGGCGGTAAATACGATACACGTCAGCTCCCTTCCACCACAGTTATGTTCTCGCCCCGTATAGGTTTCAACTGGGATATCCTCGGCGACCGCAGCCTCGTGCTCCGTGGAGGTTCGGGCTTCTTCACAGGCCGTCTTCCCTTTGTATGGATTGTGGCACAGGCCGGAGACGCAGGTGTAATACAGGCTACTACAACCAGACTCGCCGGTGATCAGGGAATGCCTCCTTTCATAGTGGACAGAAACGAACAGCTTAACTGGCTCTACCCTGATGGAGCATCTCCTGTATCCACCAGCATCTCCAGTATCTCCCTGATGGCTCCGGACCTCAAGATGCCTCAGACATGGAAGAGCTCCCTCGCCCTCGACTACATTATGCCCGGTGACGTGATGCTGTCCGTAGAGGGTGTCTACAACTACGACATCAATCCGGTGACCATCACCAACGTTGGTCTCAAGGATCCCGTATATTCCAACATCAACAACTTCGCAGACAACCGCTATGTATGGGACGGCTACTATGAGCCCAGCCTCCAGAACGCCTATCTGCTGAACAACTCCAAGAAGGGCGGCCACTACTACTCCATAACAGCGAAGGCCGAGAAGCACAATTTCTATGGTTTTGACGGTATGATTGCCTACACCTACAGCAACGCGTTGAGTTATGGTGACGGCTGGGGTGACCAGGTTTACTCCGCATGGCAGAACGCGTCGACCGTCAACGGTCAGAACTTCGTGGAGCTCGGCTATGCCGGCTACGTGATGCCTCACCGTCTGATTGCATCCCTGAGCTATACCGCAGAGTACGCCAGGAACTTCGCTACCGGTATCAGCATCTTCTATGAGGGCGGCCCCCGTGGAAGGTACTCCTACACCTACACCTCCAACATCGTGGGTGACGGTGGCGCTGATAACCTGATCTACGTGCCTGCAAGCAAGGATGAGCTGACATTCGAGGATTATACCATTCCCGATACTGATATCGTCTACACTGCAGCAGAGCAGGCAGAGGATTTCTGGAATTACGTCAACAACAGTAAATATCTCAGTTCCCGCAAAGGGCAGTACGCAGAGCGTAACGGCCTTGTGGCACCCTGGACACATCAGTTCGACGTCCGTATCTTCCAGAACTTCTACATCCCTCAGAAGAACGGCCAGCGCCACACCATCCAGATCGGTCTGGATATCGAGAACATCGGTAACCTGTTCAACCAGAACTGGGGACATTTCTGGTCTTCCAACGGCACACAGATCCTGGAAATTGCCAAAAACGGCTATACCCAGGGCGGCGTAAGCCAGAGTGCCAAGCCGGTATATCGCTTCATGACCAATGGTCCCAGCAGGCTGACCAACGAATTTACACCCTCCATCAGCCTCTCCTCTACCTGGATGATGCAGCTCAGCCTCCGCTGGATCTTCGACTAGAAGGAACCGGTACAGAGGATAAATTGAAATCCCGGCAGTCTCTCGCGAGGCGGCCGGGATTTTTTATAGTGGAAAATGTATGAAAAATATCAGATGGAGGTCTCGAACTCCCTGAGGAAGCGCACGTCGTTCTCGAAGTACAGTCTCAGGTCCTTGACTTGCCATTTCAACATGGCTATGCGTTCAATTCCCATGCCAAACGCGAAGCCGGTGTACTCCTTGGGATCTATGCCGCAGGCTTCCAGGACGTTGGGGTCTACCATGCCTGCGCCCATGATCTCGAGCCAGCCGGTGCCCTTGCAGATGTTGCAGCCCTTGCCGCCGCAGATGTTGCAGCTGATGTCCACCTCTGTGCTGGGCTCGGTGAAGGGGAAGTAGGAGGGACGCATGCGGATCTTGGTGTCCGGGCCGAACATCTCGTGCACGAAGATCAGAATAGTCTGCTTGAGGTCGGCGAAGGATACGTTTTTATCAACGTACAGGCCCTCTACCTGGTGGAAGATGCAGTGGGCGCGGGCCGAGATGGCCTCGTTGCGGAATACCCTGCCGGGGCATATCACGCGGATGGGGGGCTTGCGGTTCTCCATGGTCCTCACCTGTACGGAGCTGGTGTGGGTGCGCAGGAGGACCGGATTGACGCCTGAGGAGATGAAGAATGTGTCCTGCATGTCCCTGGCCGGATGGTCCGGAGGGAAGTTAAGGGCCTCGAAGACGTGGTGGTCGTCCTCGATCTCGGGGCCTTCCGCCAGGGCGTAGCCCTGCTTGCGGAAGATGGAGATGATCTCCTCGCGGGTGATGGATATAGGATGGCGGGTGCCCAGCTCGAAGTGGTCTCCGGGCATGGTCATGTCGAAGGAGGGGGCTGCGCCTTCGGAAGACTCGGCGGCGCTGTTGCGGAGTTCCTCGATCTTGGCTGCCGCCGCATTCTTCAGATTGTTCAGTTTTTGGCCGAATTCCTTCTTCTTATCCGCCGATATGGTGCGGAATTCCTCGAAAAGCTGGGTGATCTCTCCCTTCTTGCCGAGCAGATGGACCCTCAGTTCCTCGATTTCCTTTTCTGTCTTTGCCTTTGCACCCTGAATTTCCGCCAGGATGCTCTCGATTTTATCGTTGATCATATTGTTGAACTGATTGAATTATTCCCATTTAACAGCCTTGCGCGACAGCGGCATGGTCATGCAGCGGGCTCCGCCGCCTCCACGGGGCAGTTCCGAACCCTCTATGGTGATTACGCAGCGCTTGTCGCCCTTGACGGACGCCTTGCCCTCGATGAAGTCCCATGCGGGGATGATCTCGAAGCCGTGCTTGGAGAGCTCGTCGAGAGTATGTGTGTTTCTGGCGTAGGAGATGACCTTGCCCGGGGCGAAGGCGAAGAAGTTGGCTCCGCTGTGCCATTGCTCCCTTTCCTGGTCCCATTCGTCCGACTCCCCTCCGCAGATGATGGGCTCGAGGTCCATGCCCAGGCGGCGCAGGACGGTGAGGATGTTCGAGACGCTGTTGATCTTGACCACCTTGCCGTTCTCCATGGTGATGTGGACGGTCTGGTACTGGTTGTCGCCGAGGATGAGGGGCTCGAATACCATGCATTTGTCCCTGTCCAGGAGGGTGAATACCATGTCCAGGTGGATGAAGGACTCGGGGGTGCGGGGCAGCTGCTGAACGATGATGTGGCGGCGTCCCTCAGGCGCGAGGGCTCCGAGACGGGCGGCCAGCAGGTCGATGCCCTGGGTGCTGGTGCGGGCGCCGTTGCCCAGCAGGAGGATGTCCTCACGGGCGATGAGGATGTCGCCGCCCTCCATATAGATGTCCGGGTTGCCGGGCTGGTAGTCGTAGGCGTTGATGATGCCGCAGCTGAACTCGCCGCTGCCCTTGTAGATGGCTTCCATGATCAGGGACTCGCGGGTCCTTACGCGGTTGGCCATCTTGCATATCAGGGCGTTGTTGCCGATGGTGACGGCAGCGTCGCGGGTGAAGTAGAAGTTGTACAGGGGGAAGAGGGCGTAGTAGTCCTCGTTGAGGAATGATGTCAGGGTGTTGATCTTGGCCGGGAGTCCCTCGATGAGGACCTTGGCCAGACGGGCCGAGGACATGTCCATGAGCATGTCGAAGTAGTCGGTGACCTGTTCCATGACGCAGATCTTGCCGATGAGGGCCTGGCGCTCGGCGTCGTTGTCGAGGACCTTGACCAGCAGGTCGCTTACGGTATATACTTTGGCCAGTTTCTCCAGTACGCCGCTGAGCTGGGCGTATTCTTCCTGGGCTATGGACAGGTTGAGGATGTCGCTGTAGAGCGCTCTCTGGGCCATTTTCGGGGTCATGTTCTCGACCTCGGCTCCGGGAGTGTGGAGCAGGACGGCATCCAGCTGGCCTATCTCGGACTGGATGTCTATGTTCAGTGGTTTCTTGTCTGTCATATAGTGTTTCTCCTGTTTTATTACATGTATCTGGACTTGTCGTTGACTGCCAAGTCGGCTATGACCTCCTTGAGCCTGCCTTCCTCGCGGGGGCAGATCATCAGCACGTCATCTGTGTTGATTACAAGATAGTTGCTGAGTCCCTTGACGACCACCAGCTTGTCTTTCTCGTGGGAGACGATGACACTGTCTGTAGTGGAGTCTATCATGGTGTCGTGGCATTTGATCAGATTGCGGCTGCCGTCCTTCTGTGCGTGAAGGTACAGGGACTCCCATGTGCCCAGGTCCGTCCATCCGAACGAGGCCTGGAATACCCAGGCGCGGCTGGTCTTCTCCATTACCCCGTAGTCAATCGAGATGGCCGGGCAGTCCTCGTAGATCTTGGTTATGAAGGCCTGCTCCTGAGGTGTTCCGTAGTATTTGTCCCCGTCCTTGAAGAGGGAATATATCTCGGGCAGCCATCTCTCCAGGGCCCTGCAGATGGTCGCGGCGTTCCATACGAAGATGCCGGAGTTCCAGAGAAACTCTCCGCTGTCTACGAATACCTGGGCCAGCTCGCGGTTGGGCTTCTCGGTGAAGGTCTTGACCTTGTAGGCTATGTTGCCGTCCACTGTGGTGGATTCCTTCATGCTGCACTGGATGTAGCCATAGCCGGTCTCAGGACGGGTGGGGTCGATGCCAAGCGTGAACAGCTCGTCCTGGTGTGAGGCGTAGTTCATGGCTGCTGTGATGGTGTCTATGAAGAGACTCTCGTTGGAGATGAAGTGGTCCGAGGGGGCCACTACCATCGTGGCCTCAGGGTTCATGTGCCGTATCCTGGTGGCCGCGTATGCGATGCAGGGGGCTGTGTTGCGGCGGTAGGGCTCGGTCAGGATGTTCTCCAGGGGAAGGTCCGGCAGATGCTCGTGTACCAGGTCCGCGTAGGCTGCGGAGGTTACTACGAAAATATTCTGTCCGGGTACAATCTTGATGAACCGGTCGTATGTCAGCTGGATGAAGCTTTTGCCTATTCCCAGGATGTCCAGGAACTGCTTGGGTCTGGAATTCCTGCTAATAGGCCAGAAACGACTGCCAACGCCGCCGGCCATTATCACGCAGTAGAAATTATTGTTCATCATGTCGAAGAATCTTTATGAGTTGTGTTTTGTCTTCATTTTATAGGTCAATGGCCAGGAAGGCGTCCGGAATATGGCTGAGTCTGAGAGCTCTGCCGCTGCCGTCAAGCACTATCGAGACTATGTCGAAATGCACGGGGTCCGTTATCTCCGCGGACCGCAGGTATGAGTTCGCGGCTGCCTCCAGGTTGCGCCGTTTCCATCTGTCCACTGTCTGCTCCGGCTCCACTGCCGTCGGCGCCCTCCGGGTCCGGACCTCCACTATGTGCAGGCCGTCTGCGCCCTTCATTATCAGGTCTACTTCCTTATAGCGGCAGCGCCAGTTTCTTTCAAGCAACTTGTATCCCCTCTGCAAAAGGTATTCCAAAGCCATTTCCTCGCCTGTCCTTCCCGTTTCGTGCCGTCCGCCGTCGCATCTTGCCTTGCTGTCCGGCGCTCTCCTGCTTCCGGGTCTCTTCCTGCGCCTGCGCCCTGTCCCGCCGATATTGACCGGTGCGGGTCCCTGCATCCAGTTTCTCCTTCCCATACTGCACCTATTTTAATATATCTTCGCAAAGATAAGGAAAATCCTCAGATGGCGGGCCGGCCCTTTCCGAAAATTGAAATTATTCTCAAAAAATTTGGAAATCCAAAAATAATATCTACCTTTGCAATCCCAATCGCGGAAATAGCTCAGTTGGTAGAGCACGACCTTGCCAAGGTCGGGGTCGCGAGTTCGAGTCTCGTTTTCCGCTCAGAAGGTCAGTAACCCACTGACCTTTTTTCATGCCCTGACCTTCCGGACCATACTCGAACTCGCGGCCCCGAATCACCCTCCGTCGGAGGGCCGGGGAGGATATGAAAGGGCGCGTTGCCACGTCGCAGACGTGGGTTCGAGTCTCGTTTTCCGCTCCAGCTTTAGCCTCGCTTCGGTGGGGCTATTTTCGTATCTGAGGTTTCAATCCGCCATTCATTTTGTTTTTATCGTTTAAATTTGTACATTTGCTTTGTTGCAATGTTAAGTACGGTAAAGTACGGTAAAACTTAAAATATCTGATATATGTTCGCAAAAGAAGTCTATGTAAACCGGAGGAACACGCTGAAGACCAAGGTGGGCTCCGGTATCCTTCTGTTCCTGGGAACGGGTGAGGCAGCCGTCAACTACGCCGGCAACGCCTACCGCTACCGTCAGGACAGCACGTTCAACTACTATTTCGGTCTGACTGACCCCGATCTGGCCGCAGTCATCGACCTCGAGTCCGGAGAGGAGATCATCTTCGGCAACGACGTGGATATCGACGACATCATCTGGATGGGCCCCCAACCGCTGATCAGCGACAAGGCAGCTTCTGTAGGCGTCTCGAAAACCTTCCCTCTGGCTGAGCTGGAGAAATACGTCTCCAAGGCCAAAGCCGGCGGCCGCAAGGTACATTTCCTGCCCCCGTACCGCTATCAGAACATGATCCGCCTGAACCAGATGCTCGGTGTGCCGTTCGACCGCATGCGCAGCGACGCTTCCGAGGAGTTCATCAAGGCCGTCGTATCGATGAGGCTTATCAAGGAGCAGTGTGAGATCGATGAGATAGACAAGGCCTGCAACATCGGCTATGCCATGCACTTCACCGCCATGAAGATGGCCCGCCTGGGCATGGTGGAGCAGCAGCTCGTCGGCGTCATGGAAGGTATCGCCATCGCCGAGGGTCTGATGCCCTCGTTCCCGATTATCCTCTCGCAGCACGGCGAGACCCTGCACAACCACAACCACGACGGCATCCTGACCGACGGCAGGCTCATCGTCATCGACGCCGGCGCGGAGTCCAACACCAACTACTGCTCGGACTTCACCCGTACCATCCCGTCTTCGGGCAAGTTCACCACCAAGCAGAAGGAGATCTACGATATCGTATCGGCTGCCAACAACCTGGCCCTCAGCATAGCCCGTCCCGGCATCACATACACCGAGGTGCACCAGACCGTCTCCCGCCTCATGGCCCAGGGCCTGATCAATCTCGGTATTCTCAAGGGTGACCCGGACGAGATCGTGGCCGCCGGTGCCCACTCGCTCTTCATGCCTCACGGCCTCGGCCACAACATGGGTCTGGACGTGCACGACATGGAGGACCTCGGCGAGAACTACGTGGGCTATGACGACACCTACAGGCGCTCGTCGCAGTTCGGCCTCGGCTCCCTCCGCATGGGCAAGATGCTCGAGCCCGGCCATGTCGTAACGGACGAGCCCGGTATCTACTTCATCCCCGCCCTCATCGAGAAATGGAAGAAGGAAGGCATCAACACCCAGTACGTCAACTTCCCTCTGCTGGAGAAGGAGTACTACGACTTCGGAGGCATCCGTCTTGAGGACGACCTGCTCATCACTGAGAAGGGCTGCCGTCTGCTCGGAGCCAGGCGTCTTCCCATCACTACGGAAGACGTGGAGCGCGAGATGGCCGCAGAGTAGCCCGCGAACCTGCCGGTATTCAGAAGAACAGCCGGGCACCTCATCATCGGGTGTCCGGCTGTTGTGTTTCAGCGGGCTGCAGGTTTTATATCGAGAGCACGCGGGTGATGTCGTACCACTTGGTGTTGATCTCGTTGTGGCGGCTGCAGGCCTCGGAGAAGGGGGTGAAGACGGTCTCGTTCTGCATCTGCCCTATCATCACGCCCGAGCGTCCGCCGAGCAGGGCCTTGACGGCTCCATAGCCGAGGATGCTGGCCAGCACGCGGTCATTGCATGAGGGGGAGCCTCCGCGCTGTATGTGGCCGAGGGTGGTCACGCGGGTCTCGTAGTTGGGTATGCGTTCCTTAACCTTGGCCGCTATCTGGTTGGCGCTGCCCAGGTCGCCTCCCTCTGCGACGATGATGATGCCGGAGGTCTTGTTCTGCCGTCTTTCGTAGAGCAGGTACTCGCAGAGTTTCTCGATGGTCGTGGGAATCTCCGGTATCAGGGTGGTCTCGGCTCCGGTGGCCATCGCTGTGTTGAGGGCGATGAAGCCGGCGTCTCGTCCCATCACCTCCACGAAGAATACCAGGTTGTGGCTGTCGGCCGTGTCCCTGAGCTTGTCTATTGCCTGTACGGCGGTGTTGATGGCGGTGTCGAAGCCTATCGTGAAATCAGTGCCGTAGATATCGTTGTCGATGGTTCCCGGTATGCCTATCACCGGCAGGCCGTGCTCCTTGTAGAGCAGGTCGGCGCCGCGGAACGAGCCGTCGCCGCCTATGACTACCAGGCCGTCGATGCCCAGCTCCTTGAGGTTGTTGTAGGCCTTTTCCCTGACAAACTTGTCCTTGAATTCGGGGCAGCGCGAGGACTTGAGGATGGTGCCGCCCTGATTGATGATCTTGGATACTGAATGGGACTGCATCTGCATGTAGCTTTTCTCGATGAGTCCCTGATATCCGCGGTAGAAGCCGTAGACTTCCTTCCCGCAGTAGATGGCTGTACGTACCACGGCCCTGATAGCCGCGTTCATTCCGGGGGCGTCTCCGCCTGAGGTGAGAACGCCGATGCGGTTGATTTTCGTCTTCGTTGCCATGATTTTATATTTTTCAGTTTTTTTAAAATTCTACGCAAATATATTCTTTTCTGTAATTCTTTTTACTTTTGCCCCTGCTTTTTTAGGATTACAAAACCGTTACAATATGAAAATAGGCGACCTGGACCTGGGACCCCGTCCCCTGCTGCTGGCTCCGATGGAGGATGTGACCGACCTCTCTTTCAGATATGTCTGCAAGAAGTTCGGAGCGGACATGATGTATACTGAGTTCATATCCTCGGACGGGCTGATAAGGGACGTTCCGGGGTCGCTGTACAAGTTGAGGATATTTGACTACGAGCGGCCCATCGGAATGCAGATATACGGGCATATCCCCGAGGCAATGGTGGAGTCGGCGCTGAGGGTGGAGGCGGCCGGACCGGATGTCATAGACATCAATTTCGGGTGTCCGGTCAATAAGATAGCCCGCCGCGGCGCCGGGTCGGGGATGATGCGGGAGCCGGACAAGATGGTGGAGATTACCCGCCGGGTGGTGGATGCGGTCAGGCTGCCTGTGACGGTCAAGACCCGTCTGGGCTGGGACGAGGACAGCAAGATCATAGTCGAACTGGCGGAGAGGCTCCAGGACGTGGGAATAAAGGCAATCACCATTCACGGCCGCACCCGCTGCCAGATGTACAAGGGGCAGGCGGACTGGACTCTGATAGGGGAGGTTAAGCGCAATCCCCGCATGAGGATCCCGGTAATCGGCAATGGGGATATCAAGACGCCGCAGGACGCCGCCCAGGCCTTTGAGAGGTACGGCGTGGACGGGGTGATGGTCGGAAGGGCCAGCTTCGGGCATCCGTGGATATTCCGGGAGATGCGGCATTTCCTCGATACCGGGGAGGAGCTTCCGCCCATGAGCGTGCGCGAGAGGGTGGACCTGGCCAAGGAGCATTTTGCCAAATCACTGGAGTTCAAGGGAGAGAGGACGGGGGTGCTGGAGATGCGGCGGCACCTCTCCTGTTATTTCAAGGGCCTTACGGATTTTAAGGAGACCCGTCTCCGTCTGGTGACGGAGAATGATCCCGGGAAGGTCGTGGAGATACTGGACTATATAGGTGAAAGGTGGGGAGAGCGGTAGCCCGCTATTCTATTTTCTCTCCTGTCCACGATTCGATGACGGAACGGTAGACCAGGTAACTGACGGGGCTGGCGATGACCAGGCTCAGCATTACCTTTATAAATATCTTG
>DVHI01000074.1 GCA_018712275.1 Candidatus Coprenecus avistercoris
TATCTTGGGCAGCTTATGGCCTATCTGCGCATTCTGGACGACCATGTGAAAAAAACACATGAAAATCCGAGTATAGGAATTGTGTTGTGCAAGGAGGCGGACAAGGAATATGTGGAATATGTCATCCAGGACTACAACAAACCGATGGGCGTAGCTACCTACACTACCTCGGCAGATATGCCGGAAAAATTGCGCAATGCTTTACCAGACAGTGAGGAATTGAAGAAGTTGCTGTAAGACATACATGATGTAAAAGCTGATTTGCACTAATGTCAGTGCTCAACAAGTGAGGCGGTATCGGATTTTTTTGTAAATTGCAACGATGTTTTAAATTATACTGAATATGGCTGAAATGGAAAAAATGAAATATGAGGAGGCGCTCGGACGCCTGGAGAAGATAGTGGCTCAGATCGAGGACCCGCAGACGGCGGTGGGGGATATCCCCGCGAAGGTGAAGGAGGCGGCGGAGCTGCTGACTTACTGCCGGAAGATGCTGAAAGAGAGCGAGGAAAGCATCGGGAAAATACTCGATGATGAACAATAGTCAGGTGAAACATTAAAAATAACAGCTATGATATTCGACAAGGATCCATATCTGATGCCCTACCGGGGCCAGATTGAAAAACGCTACAGGGAACTGGTAATCAGGAAACAGGAACTGGCCGGATATGGCCGCAGGCTCTCTGATGCAGTGAACAACCACCTGTACTACGGAGTGCACGCCGACAAGAAGGAAGTGGTCTTCAGGGAGTGGGCTCCGAACGCCACGGCGATATACCTCATCGGGGATTTCAACGGCTGGCGGAAGGATGAGAGATACCGGCTGAACTCCGTCGGAGGCGGCAACTGGGAACTCCGTCTGCCGGCTGCGGAGGTGCCTCACGGCTCTCTGTTCAAATGGCTGGTGGAGTGGAACGGCGGCAGCGGCGAGAGGCTTCCGGCCTATGCGACCCGCTGCGTCCAGGATCCGGAGACGAAGATTTTCTCCGCCCAGGTATGGCTTCCTCCTAAGAAATACCGCTGGCGGCATACCCGCTTTGTCCCGCACAACCGCTGCCCCCTCATCTACGAGGCCCATATCGGCATGAGCTCCGAGGAGGAGAAGGTCGCCTCGTTCGACGAGTTCCGTCAGAACGTGCTGCCGCGCATCCGCGACCTCGGGTACAACACCCTGCAGATCATGGCCCTCCAGGAGCATCCCTACTACGGCTCCTTCGGCTATCAGGTCTCCAACTTCTTCGCCCTGAGCTCCCGCTTCGGCACTCCGGAGGAGTTCAAGGCCCTGGTGGACGAGGCGCACGGGATGGGTATCGCCGTGGTCATGGACCTGGTGCACTCCCACGCGGTGGACAATGAGGTGGAGGGTATCGGGATGCTTGACGGGACTGAATACCTCTACTGTCATGCCGGAGCCAGAGGACGGCATCCTGCATGGGGCTCGCGCTGTTTCAACTACGGCAAGCCCTCGACGGTCCATTTCCTGCTCTCGAACATCAAGTTCTGGATGGAGGAATATCATATCGACGGTTTCCGCTTCGACGGGGTGACCAGCATGATATATCTGGACCACGGCCTTGGCAAGGACTTTACGGACTATTCCTGCTATTTCGACGGCAATCAGGACGAGGACGCCCTGCTATATCTCGGCCTGGCCAACATCATGATAAAGGAGATAAATCCCAAGGCCATCACCATTGCGGAGGACGTCAGCGGCATGCCCGGGCTGGCGGCTCCTGCGGGAGTGGGCGGCATAGGCTTCGACTTCCGCCTGAGCATGGGCATAGCCGACCACTGGATCAAGTGGATAAAGGAGCGCAAGGACGAGGACTGGAGCATGGGCGAGATATACTACGAGCTGACCAACAAGCGGGCCGACGAGCGCACGGTCTCCTACGCCGAGTGCCACGACCAGGCCCTGGTGGGCGACAAGACGATCATCTTCCGCCTGATGGACAAGGAGATGTACACTGCCATGAACAAGGCCTCGCAGAACCTGACCGTGGAGCGCGGCATGGCCCTGCACAAGATGATCCGCCTGGTAACCATCGCCACGGCCGGAGACGGCTACCTGAACTTCATGGGCAATGAGTTCGGCCACCCCGAGTGGATAGACTTTCCCCGCGAGGGGAACGGCTGGTCCTATTTCTATGCCCGCCGCCAGTGGTCCCTGAGCGACAACCCGGACCTGCGCTACGGCGAACTCCGGGATTTCGACCGGGCGATGATACACCTCTTCGCCGAAAACAACATCCTTACCGAGCGCCCCGTGCAACTTTACGTGGACGAGGCCCGAAAAGTTTTGATTTTTGCCAGAGGATGTTTTATCTTTGCGCTCAATTTCCACCCCTCTGAGTCGGTGGCAGACTTCAAGTTCCGGGCACCGGCAGGAGAATACAGGCAAGTCCTTGACACTGATGCGCCTGCATTCGGAGGCTTCGGTCGGAACGACGAGAACACGGCTCATTTTACCGTGAAAGATAACGACTGTGACACACTTTCCCTTTACCTGCCCAGCAGGTCGGCCATAGTCCTGAAAAGAAAGTAACATATTAATAAAGGTATATGTCGTATCTTAAGTTTGACAAAGAAGAACTGGTGAACCTGGAGTACTCTCTGGTCAGGGAAGTGCTCGCCACCAATAAGACCGGCGGATATCTGAACACTACGCTCGTAGGCTGCAATACCCGCAAGTACCACGGTCTGTTTGTGCTCCCCGTCAAGAACTTCGACAACAGAAGGTATGTCCTTCTATCCTCGCTGGATGAGACGCTTATCCAGCATGGCCGGGAATTCAATCTCGGCATTCACTGTTATGGCAAGAACAACTATGAGCCCCGCGGACACAAATACATCGTGGATTTCGAGTTCGACAAGTACCCCACGATTACCTACAGGGTCGGAGGTATCCTCTTCAGCAAGTCCATGCTCTTCCTGCACAACAAGGAGCAGTTGCTGATCAAGTACACCCTGCTCGATGCCCACTCGGCCACCACGCTGCGCCTCAGGCCGTTCCTTTCATTTAGGGAAATCCACACCCTGACCCATGCCAATGAGGACGCGGAACGCGGATACGTGACCGTGGAGAACGGAGCCGCCTACAGGCTCTACGACGGCTTCCCCACCGTCAACCTCCAGCTCAATAAGCAGAACGATTATTTCCACAACCCCGACTGGTACTACAACATCGAGTATCTCGAGGAGAAGCGCCGCGGCTTCGAGTATCAGGAGGACCTCTATACCCCCGGCTACTTCGAGCTTCCCATCAAGAAGGGAGAATCGATAGTAGTATCGGTATCCACTTCCCCCGTAGCGGCCAAGGGCCTTTCCGGAGTGTTTACCCGCGAGGCCGCCAGGAGGATTTCCCTCCAGAGTTACGACGACTGCCTGCACCGTGCGGCCAAGCAGTTCATCGTCAATACGGGCAAGGGCCTCAAGGAAATATACGCCGGCTACACCTGGCTCGGCAAGGGACTGCGCGAGACCTTTATCTCCCTGCCCGGCCTGACCCTCTTCGCCGACGGTGACACCGCTCAGTTCGAGGAAGTGCTCGACAGCACATTCAAGATATACAACCACCAGCTCCTGCACGGCTCCAAACAGGTGGACGCCGCCCTGTGGCTGTTCTGGGTTGTCCAGCAGTATGCGGCCTTCACCGGTGACGCCCAGGGTACATGGCTGAAATACCGCGCAAAGCTCAAGGCCATCCTCAAGAGCTTCCTCGACGGGGGCCGCATGGGAGTGTCCCTGTCCGACAACTGCCTGCTGTGGGCCAGGATGAACGGTGTGGCCATGACCTGGATGAACGCCTACGACAAGGACGGAGTGCCCGTCACCGAGCGCAGCGGCTTCCAGGTGGAGACCAACGCCTTCTGGTACAACGCAGTCAGCTACATGATCGACATGGAGACCAAGTACGGCTCCGACACCCGCTTCGTATATCAGCTCCAGGCCGTGAAGGATAAGCTGGACGCCAACTTCTACAACGTCTTCTGGTGTGAGGAGCGTCAGCATCTGGCCGACTACGTGGACGAGAACGGACAGAATGTCTTCACCCGTCCCAACCAGATCTTCGCCTGCAGCCTGGACTACTCCCCTCTGAGCGAGGAGGTCAAGGGCAAGATCATGGAGGCTGTCAAGAGGGAACTGCTCACCGAGCGCGGCATCCGAACCCTCTCTCCCAAGAACTCTCTCTACAAGGGAGTCTACGATGGAAATCAGGATCAGAGAGACCATTCCTACCATCAGGGCTCGACCCGGGTATGGCTCCTGACATACTATATCGAGGCCATGCTGAAACTCTACGGAGGCATGTTCGTCCGCAGGGCCACCGAGCTCATCAACGCTTTCGAGGAGGATATCGAGCGTCACGGCGTCGGAGCCATCTGCGAACTCTACGACGGCGATCCCCCGCACAATCCTCACGGAGCCATCTCCAGCGCAGTGGCCACCGCATCCCTGCTTCGTTCCGAATATCTTGTAAACAAATATAAAACGGAGGAGTTATGAGAGTCTTAATGTTCGGATGGGAGTTCCCGCCCCATATCTCGGGCGGACTCGGAACGGCCTGCTACGGCATGGTCAGAGGCTTGGCCAACAATGATGTGGATGTACTTTTCGTAATGCCTTCGGCATCCGGAGACGAGGACGGCTCTGTGGCCCATATCATCAACGCGAGCGATGTGGAGGCCACGGACATCAAGTGCAGTCCCATGGATTTCCTGCAGAGGATCAATTTCCTCAGGATAGGCTCCAATCTGGTGCCCTACGTAGATCCCCGGGATTTCTCCGAGATGGTCGAGGAAGACAGGCACAATCAGGTCAATGACTTCAAAATCAACTTCAAGCAGAAATACAAATTCTCCGGCAAGTATGGCACCAACCTCATGGAGGAGGTGGCCCGCTACGCCCTTGTGGGAGGTACCATCGCCCTGCAGAATCAGTTCGACGTCATCCACGCCCACGACTGGCTTACCTACGCTGCGGGAGTGGCCGCCAAGAGACTGACCGGCAAGCCGCTGGTGGTCCATGTCCATGCCACGGAGTTCGACCGTACCGGAGAGAATGTCAACACTCAGGTCTACGCCCTGGAGAAGATGGGCATGGAGGCTGCCGACAAGGTAATCACCGTCAGCAACCTCACCCGCAACATCGTCATCAACCGCTACGGCATCTCGCCCGACAAGGTGGTTACTGTCCACAACGCAGTGGATTTCAGCGGCCGCAACGAGATAGACGTGCAGCGCGGGGTATCCGAGAAGGTGGTCACCTTCCTGGGCCGCATCACCTTCCAGAAAGGACCGGAATACTTTATCGAGGCCGCCAACAAGGTCCTCAAATACTATAAGAATGTGCGTTTCGTGATGGCCGGCAGCGGCGACCTGCTCAACCGCTCTATCCGCCGCGTCGCAAAACTGGGCATATCCGACAGGTTCCATTTCACCGGTTTCCTCCGCGGAGCCGACGTTCAGAGGATGTTCGCAGTCTCTGACGTGTACGTGATGCCCTCCGTCTCGGAGCCTTTCGGTATCTCACCCCTCGAGGCCATGAGGACGGGAGTGCCCACCATCATATCCAAGCAGTCCGGCGTGGCCGAGGTCCTGAAGCACTCCATCAAGGTGGACTTCTGGGACATCGACGCCATGGCCGACGCCATCTACGGCCTTCTCAGATATCCCGCCCTTGCGGATATGTCTTCCCGCTGCGGACTGGAGGAGGTCAATACCCTCAAGTGGAACAACGCAGCACAGAAAATCAAACAAGTTTATTTGTCAACATTGGATTAAAAGCACATTATTATGGAAACAAAACCTTCAATCTGCATATATTTTCAGGTTCATCAGCCTGACCGTCTCAGACAGTACCGTTTCTTCGATATAGGAAACGACCACCACTATTACGATGACTTCGCCAACAGGACCATCCTCCGCCGTGTGGCCGAGAGGTGCTACCTGCCCATGAACAAGCTCCTGCTGGAGGTGATAGCCGCCTGCGGCAAGAAGTTCAAGGTGGCATTCTCCCTCTCCGGCTCCGTGATAGAGCAGTTCGAGGCATACGCCCCCGAGGTGCTCGACAGCTTCAAGGCCCTGGCCGCCACAGGCTGCGTGGAGTTCATCGGCGAGACCTATTCACATACCCTGGCCTCTCTCTTCTCGCCCTCTGAGTTCGAGAAACAGGTCAAGCTGCACTCGGCCCTCATCGCCAAACATTTCGGCAAGAAGCCCAAGACCTTCAGGAACACCGAGCTGATCTACTCCGACGAGATAGGCTCGCTCGTCAGCAAGATGGGCTTCACCTGCATGCTGACCGAGGGTGCCAAGCACATCCTGGGATGGAAATCCCCCAACTACGTATATACCAACGCTATCAACCCTAAGCTCAAGCTCCTGCTCCGTAATTTCGGCCTGAGCGACGACATAGCGTTCCGCTTCTCCGACAAGTCCTGGGACAAGTGGCCCGTGGACACCGGCAAGTATATATCATGGCTGACTGACTCGATTAAGGACGGAGAGGTCATCAACCTCTTCATGGACTACGAGACCTTCGGCGAGCATCAGAACGCCTCCACCGGCATCTTCGAGTTCTTCCGCGCCCTTCCCGAGGCCGTCCTCTCGCAGACCGGTTTCGAGTTCTGCACCCCTCAGCAGGTGATCAAGAAGCATCAGCCCGTGGCTCCTCTCAACGTACCCTTCCCGATTTCCTGGGCGGACGAGGAGAGAGACACCACCGCATGGCTCGGAAACGAGTTGCAGAACGAGGCATCCTCGAAGCTCTACGCCCTCACCGATAAGGTGATAGCCGCCGAGGACCAGAAGATTGCCAAGGATTTCCTGAAGCTGCAGGAGAGCGACCATTTCTACTACATGTGTACCAAGTTCTTCTCAGACGGAGCCGTGCACAATTACTTCAATCCGTACGACACCCCGTATGAGGCATTTATCAACTACATGAACGTTTTAAGTGACTTTATGCTGAGGATCGACGGACGTCTGAAACAAGAATAATTCCGTTACCAACATCAAGACATTTTATGAGTACTGAAAAAGTTGTGATGCCCGACTATCTGTTCGAGGCAAGCTGGGAAGTCTGCAATAAGGTAGGAGGCATCCATACCGTATTGGCTACAAAATCCCTGAACCTTTCCGAGGAGCTGGGAAGCAACCACATCCACATAGGACCGGATGTATGGGTGGACACCGCCCAGAATCCGGAATTTACCGAGGATCCCATACTCTTCCGCACCTGGAGGATTGCCGCCGCCGAAGAGGGGCTGCGCCTGAGGGTGGGACGGTGGAACATCCCCGGGAAGCCGATTGCCATCCTCGTGGATTTCTCCCAGTTCATTTCCAAGAAAAATGAGATATTCACCGCCCTGTGGGAGAAGTTCAAGCTGGACTCCCTCTCCGGACAGTGGGACTTTATAGAATCCGCCCTGTTCGGCTATGCCGCCGGAAAGGTGATAGAGAGTTTCGTCAATTTCAACCTCCAGCCCCACCACCGCGTAGTGGCTCATTTCCATGAGTGGATGACCGGAGCCGGAGTGCTCTACCTCAAGAGCATCAATGCCCATGTCGGTACCATTTTCACTACCCACGCCACAGTCGTGGGCCGTTGCCTTGCATGCAACAACGTGCCTCTGTACGAGACGCTTAATAACTGCAACGCCGACGAGAAGGCCCGTTACTACAATGTGATGGCCAAGCACTCCCTCGAGAGATGCGCCGCCGTCAACGCCGATGTGTTCACCACAGTCAGCGACATCACAGCTACCGAGTGCGAGCGTCTGCTTGGCAAGAAAGTGGACCTGATCACTCCCAACGGCTTTGACAACAGCATTCTGCCTTCCAAGGAAAAGAAGGCGGAGGCCGTGGCGGAAGGACGCAAGGCTCTGCTGACACTGGCCTCGGCCATGTGCGGGGAGGACTGCTCCGATGCCTTCATCATGGGTATCAGCGGACGTTATGAGTACAAGAACAAAGGTATAGATGCATATCTGGACGTGCTCGGCCGTCTCAACAATTCCGGCAGCTGCAGCAGGACCGTGGTGGCATTCATCATGGTACCGGCAGGGCACAACGGTCCGGACAAGGAACTGGTTGCCAAGCTCGCAGGAGACGGCTCCGGCTATCAGTGCCTGACTACCCACAGTCTCAACGAGCCCGGAAACGACATTATCCTCAACCGTATAAAGGCCCTGGGTCTGGTCAACAGCCCCGGCAGCAAGGTCAAGGTCATATATGTGCCCTCGTATCTGAACGGAGACGACGGCGTGCTCAACAGGAAGTACTATGACCTTCTTATGGCCATGGACCTGACAGTCTTCCCTTCGTATTACGAGCCTTGGGGATATACTCCGCTGGAGTCCCTGGCGTTCGGCGTGCCTACCGTGACCACCACACTGGCCGGTTTCGGCCTCTGGGTGCGCAGCCACTACAATGCCGCCCATCCCTCGATTACCATTGTCCCCCGCAACGACTCCAACTACGACCAGGTGGTGGATACCGTCCTCAAGCAGGTACTGGAGATGACCCGCCTGACTCCGGAGACTATGGAACACTACCGGGCCAATGCGGTGGAGGTATCCGAAATCGCTCTCTGGAAGCACAACATCTACTATTACAAGCAGGCCTATTCCCTGGCCCTCGACCGCATCGTGCATGCTATGGGTGCCTTCCCCGAATACAGGGAGGACCAGGTGCAGAACTATCACCGCATAGAGGTCAACCGCCCCTCGTGGAGCCGTATCATCGTAACCCGCGTGATGCCCGAGAGGCTCCGCTGGCTGGATACCATATCCAAGAACCTGTGGTGGTGCTGGAATCAGGAAGCCATGGACCTCTTCATGAGCATCAATCCCGATCTGTGGAAGAAGTGCGAGAAGAATCCTATCGCCCTGCTCGACCGTCTGACCCTCGACGATTACAAGCGGCTCGAGGCCGATACCGATTTCCTGGCCCGTCTGGATGCAGTGACCGAAATCTTCAAGACCTATATGGAGGGCAAGAATGACCGTCCTTCTCCTTCGATAGCCTACTTCAGCATGGAGTACGGCCTGGACACTTCCCTGAAGATCTATTCGGGAGGTCTGGGAATCCTTGCCGGTGACTACCTCAAGGAGTCCAGCGACATGAGGGTCAAGATGACAGGTGTCGGTCTGCTGTACCGCTATGGCTATTTCAGCCAGAGACTTACCGCTCAGGGTGACCAGGTGGCCGACTACGAGCCTCAGGACTTCTTCAAGATCCCGGCCATGCCAGTCAGGGACGAGAACGGCAACTGGATGATGGTTTCCATAGTATTCCCCGGACGTACTGTCCACGCCAAGATCTGGAGAGTGGATGTAGGCCGCACGGAACTCTATCTGCTCGACACGGACTTCGAGGACAACCTGCCCGAGGACCGTCAGATTACCCATCATCTCTACGGAGGTGACTGGGAGAACCGTCTGAAGCAGGAGCTGCTGCTCGGCATCGGCGGTATCCGCGCCCTGCGTGCCCTGGGTATCCACTGCGACATCTACCACTGCAATGAGGGTCATGCCGCCTTCATAGGACTGGAGCGTCTGCGCGAGTATGTGGCCGCCGGCATTTCCTACAACGAGGCGCTCGAGCTGGTAAGATGCTCTTCGCTCTTCACCACCCATACCCCGGTGCCCGCCGGTCATGACGCCTTCAGCGAGGACCTGCTCCGCACCTACATGAATCATTATCCCCAGAGGATGAAGATCGACTGGGAGACCATGATGGCTCTCGGCAAGATCAATCCCACTGACCACGGCGAGAAGTTCTCGATGAGCAACCTGGCCTGCAACCTCTCCCAGGAGGTCAACGGCGTGAGCTGGATGCACGGCAAGGTAAGCCAGGAGATACTCGGCGGACTGTGGCCCGGCTACCTGCCCGAGGAGCTGCACATCGGCTATGTGACCAACGGAGTACACTATCCGACATGGACCGCACCCCAGTGGAAGGCCATACATGCCAAGGTATTCGGTCCCGAGTTCGCCGCCCACAAGTACGACAAGAAGTGCTTCGACGGTATCTACTCCGTGGATGACCAGGTGATCTGGAATGTCCGCAGCGAGCTCCGCGCCAGGATGATAGAGGTGGTAAAAAAACGTATCTCCAACCCCGAGATATCCAGCCATTACTCGCCTCACCAGATAGTGACCATCATGGACACCCTGCGCAGTGACGTGCTGACCATCGGATTCGCCCGCCGTTTCGCCACCTATAAGAGAGCCCATCTGCTCTTCCGCGACCTGGACCGTCTCAGCGAGATAGTCAACGATCCCGAGCGTCCCGTGCAGTTCATCTTCGCCGGTAAGGCCCATCCCGCCGACAAGGCCGGTCAGGACCTCATCAAGCGTATCGTGGACATCTCCAAGATGCCTCAGTTCATCGGCAAGATAGTATTCGTGCCCAACTACGACATGAACCTGGCCAAGGCCATGGTGCAGGGCGTGGACGTGTGGATGAACACCCCGACCCGTCCTCTCGAGGCTTCCGGAACATCGGGCGAGAAGGCTGCCATGAACGGCGTGATGCACTTCTCCGTGCTTGACGGCTGGTGGATCGAGGGCTACAAGAAGGACGCCGGCTGGGCCCTGCCCATGGAGCGCACCTACGAGGACCAGAACTTCCAGGACGAGCTGGACGCAGCCACCATCTACAACATCATCGAGAACGAGATCGCTCCCGGCTTCTACGACGGCAGGGATAAGAATACGGGTGTACCCGCCCAGTGGATCAAGTACATCAAGAACACTATCGCCCAGGTGGCCTCCAACTTCACCACGAACAGGATGCTCAATGACTATCTCGACAAGTACTATATTCCTCTGTATGAGAGAACTCAGAAGCTCAATGCCGACGACTGCGCCGTAGCCCGCGAGATCGCCTTCTGGAAGAAGAACATCCGCCACAGCTGGCAGCACATCGAGATCAAGGACTATGTCCGTCCTACCGATGCCAACGACCAGCCTATGCTCGGCAAGGAGCGAACCTTCGAGGTGGAGCTCTTCCTCGGTGACATCAATCCCAACGACATCGGAGTCGAGCTCGTATGGGCTGAGCAGGACCGCAAGGGCGTATACCACGTGCGCAAGTGCTTCACCTTCGACTACGAGTCGGGTTCCGAGGGCACAGCCCGCTACGTATGCCATCTCGTACCCACAGCGACAGGAGTGTACTATCTGACCGTCAGAGTATTCGCCAAGAATGACCTCCTGCCTCACCGTCAGGACCTGGAGCTGGTAAGATGGTTGTAGCCGCCACAGGTTTCTTCGACGGAGTGCACGCCGGACACCGGGCCGTACTTCAGGTGCTGAAGGATACGGCCCGGGAGGAAGGCGAGGAAAGTGCGGTGGTCACATTCTGGCCTCATCCGCGCAACGTCCTCCAGCAGGACGCCTCCACTTTCCGTCTGCTCAACACCCTGGACGAGAAGAGAGAACTCATCTACCGTTTCGGCATAGACCATGTCCATGTCGTCCCGTTCACCCGGGATTTCAGCCAGCTGAGCACGACCGAATTCATGAAAGAGTATCTCGTGGACCGCTTCCGCGCAGATACTCTTATCATTGGTTATGACCATCGGCTCGGACGCTCGTCTACGGCCTCCCGGGAGGAACTTGCAGCCTTGGCCGCTTCTGTGGGGCTTAGGACCCGTATCGTGGAGGAGGTGCACTGCGACGACCGGAAGGTCAGCTCAACCCAGATCCGCAACGCCATCGCCGCCGGAGAAGTTCAGGAGGCCGCCGGGATGCTGGGTTACCGCTATTCCCTCCTCGGGGTAGTAGTCGCCGGTAACAAGCTAGGCAGGACAATGGGCTTTCCCACGGCCAACATGGAACTCTACGAGCCGTTGAAGATAGTCCCTGCCAACGGGGTCTATGCCGTCGAAGTGGAGGTCCTCGGGCAGCGTCACGGCGGCATCTGCAACATCGGCACCCGTCCCACCGTTGGCTCCGGCAACGCCCGCACCATAGAGACCAACATTTTCGACTTCAACGACGACATCTACGGCCTCGACCTCCGCATCAATTTCATCGCCCGCCTCCGCGACGAGCACCGCTTCGCCTCCCTCGATGAGCTGCGGCACCAGCTGGAGGCCGACCGCAGGCAGGCTTCGGTATATTTCGTTTGAAAAGATGAAGTATATTCGGCAATTTCTCTATATTTGTGCTGGCAATATAATTGATTCTGTATGGACTGGCTGAGTATCATTGTAGCGATTCTGTTATTTGTACTTCCCGCCATCTTCGAGGGCGACAAGAAGAAGAAAAAGCGGAAAGAGGCGCATCTGCCGCATCCGGTGGAGGATCCGGATCTGATGGAGATGCCGTGGTCCGGGGAGAATATGCCCGGGGAGGCTCCTCAGGCGGAGGAGGTGATGCCGGAGCCGGTGCAGGAGATGCCCGTCCGGCGGCCTGTTGTGCCTGAGCCAGAGCCCGTAACCGTGCCGGTCTCCAGACCGGAACCCGCACCGGCACCCGTTCCCGTTCCTACTCCGGCCCCGTCACGGATCCGCAAGCGCCGCTTCAATGCCCGCGACATGGTCATATATTCGGAGATAATGCGTCCGAAGTATTTGGATGATTAATTATTATTCGTATCTTTGCATTTAGAAAGGGTCCCGTACTGACAGCGCGGGATTCTTTTTTTGATTTTTGTAAAATAAGCAAACCAAATCAAATCAATTATGTCAGACACTCATTATGTAACAGCCGAAGGTCTTGAGAAGCTCAAGGCCGAACTGGCGGAGGCTATCAGCCAGCGTCCCGTCATCTCCAGGCAGATTGCGGAGGCAAGGGATAAGGGCGACCTCTCTGAGAATGCAGAATACGATGCAGCCAAGGAGGCTCAGGGCCTTCTGGAACTCAAGATATCCAAGCTCGAGAATCTCGTGGCCAACGCCCGCGTCATCGACGAGTCCAAGATCAGTACCGACCATGTGCAGATGCTCACCAAGGTGACACTCAAGAACCTGCTCAACAACACCACCGTCCAGTACACCCTGGTCGGTGAGAGTGAGGCCAACTTCCGCGAGGGCAAGCTGGCTGCAGGCACCCCTATAGGCAAGGCCCTGATAGGCAAGCGCAAGGGTGAGGTGGTGGAAGTCAAGGTCCCCTCCGGCATCCTGAAGTTCGAAATCCTCGATATCTCACTCTAACGGCTACAGGAAATTATGGCATCTGTTTTTTCTAAAATAGTAAAGGGGGATATACCCTCCTACAAGGTCGCCGAGACCGATAGCTGCTACGCATTTCTGGACATCAATCCCCTGAAGGAGGGACATACCCTGGTTATTCCGAAGAAGGAGGTGGACTACCTCTTCGATCTGGACGAGCAGACCTACGTGGAGCTGCAGCTTTTCGCCCGTAAGGTTGCAAGGGCTGTCAGGGCCGCAGTCCCCTGCAAGAGGGTAGGAGTGGCCGTGCTGGGGATGGAAGTGCCTCACGCACACATACATCTGGTGCCCCTAGACAGCGAGGGCGACATGGATTTCAGAAAGACGAAACTTTCACTGAGCGGTGAGCGCTTCGAGGCCCTGGCGGCCTCCATCGCTGTGGAATATGCTAAGCTCTGAGTCTATGAGATCGAAATACTACTGGATTTGTTTATTCTCCCTGCCGTTGTTCACAGCCCTTCTCACAACATGCGGAAACAGGGATACAGCGCGTATAAATCTTACGGTAAAAGGTGCTCCGGACAGCACGGAAGTAGTGGTCTCACGTCTGGCCATGAACGAGATTCAGGTACTGGATACGCTTTACACGTGCCAGGAAAAAGTATCATGCAAGGTGACGGTATATCCTGACTCCCCTGAATTTGTATATTTGACATATAGCAATGGCGGGAGCATCTCACTGCTTTTGCAGAGCAGGGACAGGGTGAATGTTACTGTCGATCGGGATAAGTCGGCGGAAGTTGTGGTGGACGGTTCTGACGAGTCGCTGCTGATGCAGAAGGTGGATTCGGTAATCAATGCATTCAACTCAGCGTATGAATCTCTGGCGTCAGAGCTTCTGGCAGCGCAGGAGAGAAATGACAGAGAAGAGGTTTCCCGTCTCCAGAGGGAACTGGGTACGCTTTATGTCAAGTGCAAGCAGAACGCTATCAAGTATATCTTTTCGCATGACAAATCCATGAGCGTGATACCGGTTCTCTACATGAAGACACCTGACGGACTCCCGGTATTCTCTCAGGCAACGGATGCAATCCTTATGGAGCGTGTTTATGACAGCCTGAAGACTGTATACCCCGCCTCTCCCTACCTGGTGTCACTTGCTGATGAGGTCAGTCTGAGATTTACAGCCATGGAGCTCCAGAACAGGATGGCATCGGCGGATGAAGTGGATTTCCCGGAGATTATACTCAATGACGTGAACGGCCGGCAGCAGTCCTTGACTGCGCTCAAGGGCAAGGTGATAATCCTCATGTTCTGGGATGCGTCCAACATGGAACAGAGAGTCTACAACACAGACTTGAAGATTCTGTATGACAGATATCACGACCGCGGCCTTGAGATATATCAGGTGGGTCTCAACTCGAACAAGACAGCGTGGGCCCTGCAGGTTAAGGAACAGCAGCTGCCATGGATCAGTGTCTGCGATCCTGCTGCCGGAGCTTCTGTCGGAGCAATGCTCTACAATATCACCCGTGTGCCGGCGATGTTCGTGATATCCCGTGACGGCAGCATCCAGTCCAGGGACGTGTTTGACATGCGTATGCTGGAAAACGAGATACGCCGCCTGCTATAGCCGGCGCTCCGGATGCAGCACGGCCTCGATCTTCCTGGACGGGTCGGCTGCAATGAATTCCTTAAGATAGAAGGGTTCGAAGTACGCTGTGTCTTCGAACCTTTTTTCTTGCAGGGCCCGGAAGGCAGCGGCGGCCATGTCTTCGGCTTCGGGGCGGGAGGGTAGGAATATGCACCTGTCCCGGTACTGCTCAGGGATCATGCTTTCGTATTTGGCGGCTCCGTCTCCGGTGAATACGGCCCGGCGGTATTCTGCCAGCGTGCCGGAGAAGGTGTCGGGAGCAAGCACCACGGCTTCTGTGTCCGAGATGCGCTGTGCCGATGAATCATAGAGGGCCGTGTAGACCTCCATGCGGCGGGCGTCTATCATCGGTATTATCACCGTTCCCTCCGGATCTTCCTGTACGGCTCCGGTCCTGATGGCCCCGTACGCGATGGCGGTCAGGGTCTCTATGCCGATCAGCGGTATTCCGGCGCCGAAGCAGATGCCCTTGGCGGTGGAAACGCCTACCCGCAGTCCTGTGTAGGAGCCGGGACCGGAACTGACGGCGACGGCTGCAAGGTCCTGTATCCGCATTCCTGCGCGGCTGACTGTGTCCTGTATCAGCGGAGCCAGCTGTGAGGCCTGGCTCCTGGCCTCCGTGATGTGTCCTGACGAGAGGATTTCATTTCCTTCCGAGACGGCAACGGAGCATACGTCGGTGGCCGTCTCTATAAGCAGTATTCTATTGTTCATTGTCTTTGGTGTAGTCATTGTCTGTCTGAGGGCGGACTTCCATGCCGTCCTCGAGTATTCTGCTGATGGTGCTGTAGGGCCCGGTGACTATCTCGACCGTGTCCGCGGCTCCCAGCCCCGATATTACCTCGATATTCCCAATGTCCTGTATGCCTGTGGTGACCGCAACTTTGCGGACTGTCAATGACTGACGGTCCAGAACGAACACGCAGCCGTCAGGTGTCACGGCCTGCAGGGGTATCTTCGTCACTCCGTCCTTGCGCTCGGTCTCGATCTCTACCGATGCCGACATGCCGGGGCGGAACGGAATCGGGTCGGAGGTCAGCAGGTCGGCGTAGGACTCCCGGAGGATGCGTACCTTGACCTCGAAATTGGTCACGTCGGTCAGGGCGGCAGTCGTACTGCCCAGATTCTTGGCCGAGTTGGCTATCTGGGTCACCACTCCCTTGAACGTCCTGCCGGGGTAGGCGTCAACCTCTATATCCGCGGTGTCTCCCTTGGTTATGCGGATGATGTCGTTCTCGTTGACATCCACCAGTACTTCCATCATGTCGAAGTCCGCTATACGGAGCATCTCCGTTCCCGCCATCTGGGAAGTTCCGACCACTCTCTCGCCCTTCTCCACGCTGAGGCTGGAGACGATGCCGTCAATAGGGGAGTAGATGACGGTCTTGGTGAGGTTCTCCTCGGCCTCGTCGAGGGAGGCTACGGCGCTCTCGATGTTGTACTCGGCGGCGTTGAGCTGTTCGCGGGCCATCTCATACTCTGCGGTGGAGGCCTGAAACTCCTGGAGGGATATGGCTTTCTGCCCGTATAGCTGCTTGTTGCGCATGTAGTTCTGCTCGGCCTGGGTGAAGCTGGCTTTCTGCTGCTGGTACTGGGCCCGGGTCGCGTTCAGGGTGGCGGCGGCCCTGTCCCGCAGGGAGATGTACACGTCCTGCTTGATCTTGATGACCAGGTCTCCCCGGCTGACGCGGTCTCCCTCCTCTACATTCAGCTCTATAATCTCTCCCGAGACGTCAGGAGATATCTTGACCTCCGTAACGGGGTGGATCTTGCCGTTGGCCGGAATCCTCTCTACTATCGTGCCTGTGGAGGGTACGGCAACAGTGACGGGCTCCCCGTTCTCCTGACCGAGGACGGCGTATATTATGGCAGCCGCCAGAATTACAGCCACGGCTGCAAGGATATTTCTAAGTGCTTTATTCTTTTTCTTTTTCATAATATGTCCTTTATAGCGTCAGGGGCAGCCCCTTGTAATAATCTATAATCTTGAGCTGGAAGACGTACTGGTACTTGGCCTGAATATATTCCGAGCGGGCCTTGAAGAGGTTGGTCCGGGCCACGGTATAGTCTGTACCGTTGAGGGCTCCGGCATTGAACTTCTCCTCCACATACCTGAAGGACTCTTCCATGGATGATACGTTGGCCATGGCCGCCTCCATCTGCCGGAGATATGTCCCGGCCTCAGTGACGGCTGTCTGGATCTCCTTGTACAGTTCCTGCTGCCTGATGCGCAGGTCCAGTTCGAGACTCTGTCTGGACAGCCTGGCGTTCTTGACGTTGGTGCGGACTGTCCAGTTGTTGAAAATGGGAATACTCAGGCCGATGCTTATAGCCGGGTTGATGTTGTCCCGGAACTGCTCGAAGAAGGGATAGGTGCTGCCGTCCGGAGCGTAGGAGGAGGAACTGTAGAATGTTCCGTAACTGGCCGACAGGGATATCTTGGGCCAATACTGTCCCTGGGCGGTCCTGAGGTCCAGGTCTCCCTTCTCCAGTGCCAGTCTGGCGCTCTGGATTACGGGCATGGACTGGGCGGAGGCATAGATGTCGTCGGTGTTTCCGCCTGTATATGATGCGGCTGTCAGGCTGATGTCCGGAGCGGCAATACGGAAGTCCGGGCTGTAGGGCAGGTCCAGCAGCTGCTGCAGGGCCAGGGTGTTGGCAGTAACCTGGCCCTGTGCGGTTACTACCTGCACTCTCTCGGATGCCAGCTGTGACTCTATCTCCAGCAGTGCGGTGTAGGGCTGGCTTCCTGCCTCGACCAGCAGCGCGGTGCGGTCCCTCTGCTCGGATATGGACTGGAAGCTTTCTTCCGCGGCTGCCAGGATTTCCTGAGACAGAAGGATCTGAAGGTAACTCTTGGCAATGGATACGGATATCTCGCCCTTGAGTCTCTCTACTTCCTGTATGGATATCTCCAGGTTCTTTCGGGAACTCTGCAGGCTGTACAGCTTGGAGAGTCCGTCCAGGAGGTAGACGGAGGCGTTGGCGGAGGCACTTGTGCTCTGGGACAGTTTGTTGCGGATGATTTCCAGGTTCTGCAGGTCGACGGACCGGCCCCAGTTGAGGCTGTGTCCGAAGGATGCGCTAAGACTGGGCAGAAAGTCCAGCTTGTCCTGCAGCAGCTGATTCCCGCTGCGGGAGACTTCCAGGTTCTGCTTCTGTACCGTAAGGTTGTTGGCCCAGGCATACTCTATGCATCTCTCGAGAGTCCAGACATCCTGGGCTGTGAGGGTAACTGAGAAGAGCATGGTCAGGGCTATGACCGCAGCCGTATGTTTTATGGCGGAAACCTGCATATTAAAATCCAATCTACAAAAATAACAAAAAATACTCATAGATAAAGTCCGCCGGAGAACAATCCGCTCCGGCGGACCGGTATCAGGTCACGGCGGCGCTACCATGCGCCCTCTGCCTGCGGTTTGCGGTATTCTCCTGTGAGCAGGTCGTAGAGTGCCCTGAGGGCTGCTCCGACCAGTCGTCCCAACATTCTGACTACTCTTCCTTCCTGTGAGGTTGCTCCTCCTATGACTGAGCATGCCTGGACTCTTTCAATAGTGATGAACCGTTCCATAGTCTGAGATATTAGGAGTTAGACATTGAACTTACGATATCCTGCCCTGTCCATCCTTCAATGATGCCGAGGAAGAACTGGTCCAGGTGTTTCTTGATGACTCTTATGACTCCGGCCCAGATGCCGCCGCCATAGACTGTGGTGCTCAGGTCGGAATTAATACATTCAAACCCTGCGTAGCTGTTGATAATTCTTTCCATGATGTTTAGAATTTAATGGTGGTGCCGCGGATGAAAGGCGCCGCGGCTTACGCCTGTGAATGCGCATTCTTTTTATTGATATCGATAATGTTGTCTGCCAGTGAGGCCGCCTCCTGCTCGTGGGAGATGAGTATGACTGTGATACCTTTCTCCTTGAGTGTCAGGATGGTCTCCGTGAGTCTTGTACGGCTGTCGCTGTCCAGGTGTGTGGCAGCCTCGTCCAGTATGAGTACTTTCGGCCTGCGGTACAGGGCTCTGGCCAGCGCTACCTTCTGCCTCTCTCCGCCGGAGAGCCGGCCGGCGTGTTCTCCTGTGTGGGCCAGCAGGCCTCCGGGCAGGGACTCCAGAGTGGGAGCCAGGCCCGCGATGGCACAGGCCGCCGTCACTTCCCGGATGTCGTAGCCGCTGTCGCCCATGACTATGTTGTCGAGTATGGTGCCGTCGAAGATGTCCGGTTTCTGGGGCACGATGCTGATGTGCCTCCTCCATCTGTCCGGAGGTATGTTCCGGATGTCGGTCCCGCCGACGGTGATCCGTCCCTCCTGGGGCGTGTATCCCCGCATCAGAAGGGCCGCGAGGGTGCTCTTGCCGCTGCCGTTGGCTCCGCGGATGAGATGTACCTTTCCCGGCTCAATGTCGAAGGACAGACCGTCCAGCAGTTTCATCCGTCCCGGGAAGGAGAAGCCCAGCCCGCGCACTTCTATCCTGTCGTCCGCGGAAGGGGTGAAGTCCAGGGTCTCTCCGCCGGTTTCGTCATCCATGTCCAGGATGTCGAATATCCTTTCTGCCGATATCCTGGCCTCGGTAATCTCCCTGCTGCTCTCGATGAGCATGACAATGGGGGAGGTGAGCAGGGCTGCGAAGGAGAAGAACGAGACCAGCTCGCCCACCGTGAGCTCGGAGCGCAGGACGAAGAAGGCGCCTGCCGTAAGGGTGACCGTGTGGACCAGCCGGCTGACCGTATCGGATGAGGAGGCCATCGCTGAGGTGAACATGCCTCCGCGGTACATGGCGTCCGCAGTCCGGAAATATTTCCGGCCGATCTGCCGGACGGCCTCCCGGGAGGCGCCGAAGTATTTGACGGCCCGGACGGAGGACAGCCATTCGATATTGGTCTGCTCGAATGAGGCGTTGGCCTCGATGATCCTGCGGTTGAGCCTTCGGTTCACCCTGTCGGATATGCGGTACAGCAGGATGAATACGGGAATGAAGCTCATGGTGATGAGGGTAAGCTTCCAGTAGAATGTCATGAGTATGGCGGTGGCCAGCAGTAGGGTGAGGACGCTGACGGCCATGATCAGCAGCCGTCCGGTGATGAAGGAGCGTATCCTGTAGGCGTCCGATACCCTGGAGTTCAGTTCTCCGCTGCTCATGGAGTCGAAGAATGATACCGGCAGGGAGAACAGTTTCCCGAAATAGCTCATGATCAGCCGGCAGTCTATCTGAAGGCTGGTCCTTACCAGCAGGACCGAGCGCATGTAGGATACCAGCCAGGTGAGGCCGGCCAGGCAGAGCATGGCGGCTCCTATGGCTGCGAGAGCGCCCCTGTCTCCGGACGGTATGATGTCGTCGATGATCCTCTGCAGGAAGAGGGAGGTGCTGAGGGTGGCGGCGATGAAGGCGGCCGAGCCTGCCAGAACCATCGCCAGCTCCTTCTTATAATAGAGCAGAATCTCCCTGAACCGGGCCAGGACCGGGGTCCTTCTGTCGCCTTTCTGAAAGGACGGGGAGGGGGCGAGGGCTACTATGAATCCGCTCCACTCCTCTTCCAGGTCGGCCGGGCTCATCCTGTGAATCTCTCCGTCCTCGGGGTCCATGACCGTCGCCGTGCTGTCGTCAATGGCATAGAGGACCACATAGTGCAGCCATCCGTTCTTTTTCCTGAGGTGCAGGATCACCGGCTTGACGGCTTCCTGCAGGTCCGTTATGTGCTTTTCCTTGGCACGCAGCCCCGCTGCGTCCATTCCCAGCCTGCCGCAGGCGTCTATGATGCCCTGCAGGCTGGTGCCGTCCGGACCTGTGCCGCATGCTTCCCTGATGCGGAGCAGCGGCAGCCTCAGCCCGTAGTGTGCGCATACCGAGGCGACGCATGCGGCGGCGCAGTCGGTATTGTCATGTTGTCTGACTTTGATCTCCTTCTTCATGGCCTTCCCCTCCAGAATGTTGATCGCAGGTTATACCTTAGAATACTGGAAGCAGAGGCAGCGCCGACAGCAGCAGAACGGCTGTGACGGCTGCGATGTACCACAGAACTCTTCCCCCGGCCATAGGCGGCAGCATGGTGTCCGCGGAGAGGCCGGCTTTCTCCTTAAAGCTCATTTCTTCCATATCCGTGTGTAGTTAAAGTTTCCGCTACAAAGTAAAGAAAAAATTTTCAATACTTCAAGCAAAACTTTAAATAAATTTCAAAAATATGTAGGAATAATCGTTTTAGGAGTTGAAAAGTTGCTTTAAATAAGGGAATAGCGCGTCAGTGATGGAGGAGATGATCTGCACGCCCTTGGACTTGGCCATCTGCTCGGGGGAGATAAGGGTGAACCAGGTCGTGTTCACATACTCTATGACGGAGATGATGACTCCTATGAGCAGGACGACGGCGGAGACTGAGAGCAGGACGCCGAGGAGGCGGTTGATCCAGCCGAGGGTTGTGATCTTGATGACCTTCTCGAGGAGGCGGCTCAGCAGGACTACGCAGAGGCAGACCACGACTATGATGACGATGAACGAAAGCACCTTCACTACGTTCTCGGAGAGGGTGGGCGCCACGCGGTGGAGCCAGCCCGAGAGTATGGCCGAGAACCTGCCTGCCAGGAATATACCGAGAATGAGGCCCACGATGCCGCCGAGCTGCCGCATCAGGCCGTCCTTGATACCCTTGAACACCGCCAGGGCCAGGAGTACGAGAATGATGATATCTATAACTGTCATGACATGCGAAGATAGGAATATTTTCCCTATCTTTGCCCATTAAAATTCAGAATATATGTTCAAAGAGTATAAAGGACTGGACCTGACAGGTCTCTCCACCGAGGTGCTGGAGAGTTGGAAGAAGCAGGATGTGTTTCACAAGACGTTGGAAATGAGGGAGGGTGCTCCCGAGTATGTGTTCTTCGAGGGACCTCCCTCGGCCAACGGCATGCCGGGCATACACCATGTGATGGCCCGCTCCATCAAGGACGTGATCTGCCGCTACAAGACTCAGTCCGGCTACCACGTGAGCCGCAAGGCCGGATGGGACACCCACGGTCTGCCCGTGGAATTAGGAGTGGAGAAGGCCTTAGGCATCACCAAGGACGACATCGGAAAGAAGATATCCGTGGCGGAGTACAACTCTATCTGCCGCCGCGAGGTCATGAAATATACCAAGGAATGGGTCAACCTGACCGAGCGCATCGGCTACTGGGTGGACACCGACAATCCATACATCACCTACGACAACCGCTATATCGAGACCCTCTGGTATCTCCTGAAGGAGATCTACAAGAAGGGTCTGCTGTACAAGGGCTACTCCATCCAGCCCTATTCCCCCGCCGCAGGCACCGGCCTGAGCACCCATGAGCTCAACCAGCCCGGCTGCTACCGCGACGTGAAGGACACCACGGCCGTAGCCCAGTTCAAGGTCATCCGCGACGAGGCTTCCGAGCCTTTCTTCCAGAAAGCCGGAGGGGATCCCCTCTATTTCATCGCCTGGACCACCACCCCCTGGACCCTGCCCTCGAACACCGCCCTCTGCGTAGGCCCCGGCATCGAGTACGTCCTGGTGCGCTCCTCGAACCCCTACACCGGTCTTCCCGGAGTGTACATCGTCGCAAAGGCATTGGTCCATGACCATTTCGGAGGAAAGATACCCTTCGAGGTGCTCGAAGGCTCCTACAAGGGCACTGACCTGGTGGGCATGCACTACGAGCAGCTGATTCCCTGGGTGCGTCCCGACGAGGGCGCCTTCCGCGTGATTCCCGGCGACTACGTGACCACGGACGAGGGCACCACCGGTATTGTCCACATTGCCCCGACCTTCGGAGCCGACGACGCCAAGGTGGCCCGCCAGAGCGGAGTGCCCGCCCTGATGGTACGTGACGCCGCCGGAGTGATGCAGGCCCTGGTGGACCGCACCGGCAGAATGTACCGGATAGAGGACCTCGACCCGGAATTTGTCCGCGAGAGGGTGGATGTGGAGCTGTACGGGGAGTATTCCGGCCGCTATGTGAAGAATGCCTACGACCCTGAGGCCACCCCCGACACCCCGACCATCGACGTGGATATCTGCGTGATGCTCAAGGGCCAGAACAAGGCCTTCAAGATAGAGAAGCACGTGCACTCCTATCCCCACTGCTGGAGGACCGACAAGCCCGTGCTGTACTACCCCCTCGACTCCTGGTTCATCCGCACCACCGCCGTGCAGGATCAGATGATCGAGCTGAACAAGACGATAACATGGAAGCCCGCGTCGACCGGAGCAGGCCGCTTCGGCAAGTGGCTGGAGAATCTGCAGGACTGGAACCTCTCCCGCAGCCGCTATTGGGGTACACCGCTGCCCGTATGGAGGACAGAGGACGGGGCCGAGGAGAAGTGCATCGGCTCGGTGGCAGAGCTTTACGCCGAGATCGACAAGGCTGTGGCCGCCGGCATCATGAAGGAGAACCCGCTGGCAGCGGCAGGTTTCGTCCCCGGGGACTATTCCAAGGACAATTACGAGCGCATCGACCTGCACAGGCCGTATGTGGATGAGATATACCTCGTCTCGGACAGGGGACGGAAGATGGTGCGCGAGACCGACCTGATCGACGTGTGGTTCGACTCGGGCTCGATGCCATACGCCCAGGAGGGGCTGCAGGCGCTCGGCTCTCCTAAGTTCGGACAGACCGCCGACTTCATCGCCGAGGGAGTGGACCAGACCCGCGGATGGTTCTTCACCCTGCACGCCATCCATACGATGATCAGCGGCAGCACGGCATTCAGGACTGTTATCTCCAACGGACTTGTGCTCGATAAGGACGGCAACAAGATGAGCAAGCGTCTGGGCAATGCCGTGGATCCATTCAAGGCACTTGATAATTACGGACCCGACGCCCTGCGCTGGTACATGCTCACCAACTCCCAGCCCTGGGACAACCTCAAGTTCGACGAGGCGGGAGTGGACGAGGTGCGCCGCAAGTTCTTCGGTACCTTATATAATACCTACTCGTTCTTCGCCCTCTATGCCAACGTGGACGGTTTCGGCACTAATCCGGAGCACCTGCAGAAGCAGATACCCGTGGCTGAGCGTCCGGAAATCGACCGCTGGCTGATGTCCCTGCTCAACACCCTGATCAAGAACGTCAAGGAGTGCTACGAGGGCTACGACATCACCGGTGCCGGCCGTCTGATTCAGGACTTCGTCTGCGACAACCTCAGCAACTGGTACGTGCGCCTGAACCGCAAGCGTTTCTGGGGAGGCCAGATGAATGACGACAAGCTGGCAGCCTACCAGACCCTGTACTCGGCCCTCGAGACAGTGGCCGTGCTCGCGGCTCCCATCGCGCCTTTCTATATGGACCGCCTTTTCTGCGACCTGAACAGCGCTACCGGGGCTCATGACGTGATGTCCGTACACATGATGCCCATGCCTGAGAGCGACCCTGCCTGCGTGGATACTGACTTAGAGGAGCGCATGGCCTTAGCCCAGAAGTCATCCTCGATGGTGCTCGCCCTGCGCCGCAAGGTCAATATCAAGGTGCGTCAGCCCTTAGCCCAGATGATCATCCCCGTCCTCGACCCTAAGATCGAGGAGCAGTTCGAGAAGGTGCGCAACTTAGTGCTCAGCGAGGTCAATGTCAAGGAGGTGGTCTACATCAAGGATACGACCGGCCTCATCACCAAGAAGATAAAACCCAACTTCAAGACCCTCGGCAAGCGTTACGGCAAGCAGATGAAGGAGATAGCCGCTGCGTTCGGGACTCTGTCCCAGCAGGAGATCGCTGCCGTGGAGCTCGCCGGCATGCAGGAGGAGGTCTACACCCTCCGTCTGCCCTCCGGGGACGTGGAGCTGCAGCCCGCTGACTATGAGGTGTCCTCCGAGGACATGCCCGGAAGGCTCGTGGCTACTGAGGGCAAGCTGACCATCGCCCTCGACATCACAGTCACTCCGGAGCTCCGCAATGAGGGAGTGGCCCGCGAGCTGATCAATAGGATACAGAACCTCCGCAAGGACAGCGGATTCGAGGTTACGGACAGGATCGTGGCCCGCATCCAGAGGCTGCCCGAGGTGGAGGAGGCCATAGCCGGATTCAAGGACTATATCGCTTCCCAGACCCTCGCCCGCGAGATCATCCTGGAGGATGCCGTCTCCGGTGGAGTGGAGGTAGAATGGTTGGAAGACAATAAGATAACCCTTAAGCTCGAGAGAATATGAACAGAGACGAACTGATGCTCAGGGCAGTGGCCCTTGCCGAAAGCAACGCCGCCTCCGTGACGGGCGGACCCTTCGGGGCCGTCATCGTCAAGGACGGGAAGGTGGTCGCAGAGGCCTCCAACACCGTCACGGTCGACAATGATCCGACGGCCCATGCCGAGGTCAATGCGATACGGAAGGCCTGTGCCGCCCTGGGAACATTCGATCTCTCCGGCTGCGAGCTTTATACCAGCTGCGAGCCCTGTCCGATGTGCCTTGCCGCCTGCTATTGGGCCCATATCGACAGGGTGTACTACGCTGCGGACCGGGAGGATGCCGCCGCGGCAGGATTCGACGACAGCGACATCTACAGGGAGGTCGCTCTGCCCGTGGACGGACGGAAGATACCGTTTGTCCACATCATGGAGAAGGAGGGGCTCCGTCCCTTCATGCTCTGGGCCTCGAATGATAAGAAAGTGGAATATTGACAAAACACATAAAAATTTCAACTTATGGACGACAACATGGATAACAGGAATGAAGTACTCGAGAAGGTACGCTACAGCGATGAAGAGCTGCAGGAATTCAAGGAAATCATTCTGAAGAAGCTGGAAAAGGCCCGCGATGACTATGAGCAGCTCCGCTCGGCCATCACCCACAACACCAGCAACGACACTGAGGACACTTCGCCGACATTCAAGGTCCTCGAGGAGGGAGCATCCGCCCTGTCCAAGGAAGAGTCGGGACAGCTGGCCCAGAGGCAGCTTAAGTTCATCAACTCGCTGGAGGCCGCTTTAGTCAGAATCGAGAACAAGACTTACGGAATCTGCCGTGAGACCGGCAAGCTGATCCCCAAGGAGAGGCTCAAGCTCGTTCCTCACGCTACCCTCAGCATAGAGGCCAAACTTAACTCCAAGAAGAAGTGAAGCACCTCTCCCGCGGTAAGAAAACAGCCTTCATCGTCATTCTTGCTGTAGCGCTGCTGGTCTTCGATCAGGTCACCAAGGTCCTGGTCAAGACCGGCATGCACATAGGGGAGTCCATCCCTGTCTTCGGGGAATGGTTCCAGATCCTCTTCATCGAGAACGAGGGCATGGCATTCGGCATGGCGTTCGGCGGGGAAGTCGGGAAATACGTCCTGACCTCCCTGCGGATCGTCCTCTCGGTCCTGCTGTTCTTCTATGTGCGGCATCTGCTGCTCAGGAAGGACGCTCCGCTCGGAGTGCTGCTCGGCCTGACGGCCATCATGGTCGGGGCCATAGGCAATGTGGTGGACTGCATGTTCTACGGACTGATATTCGAGCCGTCGACCTACACCCATGTGGCTTCGGCCGTGCCTTTCGGAGAGGGATACGGAACGTTCGGCTTAGGTAAGGTGGTGGACATGCTGTACTTCCCGATAATCAACACCACGTGGCCGGACTGGGTGCCCGGCAAGGGAGGGGAACCGCTGATTTTCTTCCGGCCCATCTTCAACGTGGCTGACTCCTGCATCACTGTCGGAGCGCTGTACCTGCTGATCTTCAAGTGGAAGTATTTTCAGGTGCACGAGCTCTCCAAGTGATGTTCCCGCTGTTCTATATCATAGTATCCCTGCTGGTTGTGCTGCCGGATGTGTATATCCGGTGGGTGTGTCTGCGGGGGATGGACTTAGGCTGGTGGAACCTGCTGTTCTGGGCTCCGCTGGCTTTTTTCGTGTTCCTGCTGGTGATGTATTTTGCCGGCGGGCCGCAGCCCTTTGTGTTCAAGGGGATGGTGTCCGCGATACTGTGCTTCACGGTGCCGAAGCTGCTCTTCTGCATCGTCTCGATAATCGGAAGGGCGGCGGGCTATATCGCCTGGGACTCAGGCGGGTCGGAAGTGCTGCGCGGGGCTCTGACGGGCGGCTTCGATGTGGCGGGGATCGTGCTCGCGGGCTGTTTCTTAGTGTCGGCGGTCTACGGCCTGACCTACGGGCCGAAACGCTTGGAGGTGCGGGAGGAGACCCTGACCTTCGAGGACCTTCCGGCTTCCTTCGACGGATACCGGATAGTGCATCTGTCGGACCTGCATGCCCGTTCGTACGCTGCGCCTGGGCTGATCGAGAAGCTGGCCGCTACGGTCAATGATCTGGATGCGGACCTGATAGCATTTACCGGGGACTTAGTCAATTCCTCCCCGGAGGAGCTGGATCCGCGGATGACCGCGGCCCTGTCCTCCCTGCGGGCCCGGGACGGGGTGTTCTCCGTGGTGGGCAATCACGACTACTGCGAGTACCATGACTATGCCGCGGCCGACGGAGCGGCCCGCGCCTTCGCCGAGGTGGTCCGCCGGGAGCGGGCGATGGGGTGGAGGGTGCTGCTGGACTCTTCGGTGGTGATTATCCGGCCGGCTGTTCCGGACAATGGTGAGCCGGAGCGCAGGCAGGACAGCATCTATGTGATAGGGGTGGAGCACTGCGGCAAGCCGCCTTTCGGCAGCAGGGGAGACCTGCAGAGGGCCCTTTACGGAGTGCCGCCGGTGTTTTTCTCGGCGGATTCCGCTGCTGTCGGTCTTGCCGGTTCTGATACCGTGCGTTCTTCCTCGCCCTTTAAGATTCTCCTGAGCCATGACCCGAGCCATTGGCGCCTGGAAGTCCTGCGGAACTCCGATATTCAGCTGACCCTCTCCGGCCATACCCACGCCATGCAGTTCCGCATCGGGCGTTTCTCCCCCTCCCGCTGGATGTACCGCGAGTGGTACGGAGTGTACCGGGAGCCGGCGGCGGACTCTACAGGTGCCCGCGTCCTCAACGTGTCCGCAGGCATCGGCGGTTCCTTCCCATTCCGCATCGGGGCCTGGCCGGAGGTCGTCGTCATTACCCTCCGCCGTCCCGGATAAAACCATTTATTACATTGACCTGATATTTTCCTTTATTATGACCAACAGACAGATATCATTGGACAATATTGACAGGGTGGAGAACCTTGCATTTGCCCCCCTTGAAAAGAAGTACCTAAAAGCGCATACGGCCGCTACGGCATTGGCCTGGCTCGGGCTGATGCTGCTGCCGCTTTTTATTCTCTTAGCCGATGAGCTGGACGGGCGGAACCTGATCGTGATATGCGCGGAGGCGGTGCTGCTTGCAGCGGGGCTCGTCAATCTGGCGATTCTGCCCAAGGCATACGCCTACAAGGGCTATGCGGTCAGGGAGCACGATATCACCTACCGCTCCGGGATAGTCTTTCCGAAGACAGTTACGATTCCTTTCTGCAAGGTGCAGCAGGTGAGCGTCCGGCAGAATCCCGTTTCACGGATGTTCGGACTCTATGCGGTGGATGTCGTGAGCGGGGCGCAGACGCTGGCGGAGACCGTCATACCCGGACTTACGCAGGAGAAGGCGGAGGAGATAAAGTCACTGTTGATAGAGAGGACGCGGAATGAGAACAGGTGATTTTTCCGAGCCGAGGCGGATGAGCGGGAGTGCTTACTGGGTGTTGATGGCCAAGGGGCTGCGGGAGTATGCGAGCCTTTTCGTGATCCTTATCGTCCTGAAATTTATCGATGCCGATGACCAGCATACCTTCATGGAGAAGATGCGGGTGGTGTCGCTGCTGAGTGTCGGGTATCTGGCCCTGGCGGCTCTGACGGCTTTCATCAGCTGGTATTTCAAGAAATACTATATCGAGGGCGGCAAGCTGATTTTCATTCACGGGCTGCTGAGCAAGGAGACGACCAGCATACCTCTGAGCAAGGTCCAGTCGATGCGGACCAAGCAAGGGTTCATCTACCGGGTCATGGAGATGCGGGGCGTACTCTTCGATACGCTGGCGTCCAAGTCGGCGGAGATAGAGCTTATCCTGGATGACCGGGACTGGAAGGCGCTGATGGAGAGGGTGGAGGTGGAGGAGGCTGTTTCTGGCTCTTCTGAATTGTCAGACTCTTCTGAATTGTCCGTAGCTTCCGGCACCTCCCGCTTTTCCGAAGCGGCAGAGGAGCGGATCTCCGGGAGTTCGCTCAGTTTCAGCAATTCCAATTTGATAAAAGGGGCGTTCTGCCAGAACCACCTTCAGGGCATGGCCGTGCTCTTTGCCGCCTTAGCCGCTGTGTATAATACAGTCTCCACTGTCGACGACCATGCGGTGGACCATATCATAGACTATGTGGACACACATGCCGGGACTCTGTCGCTCCAGCCTTCGGGTTATGTGGTCGTCGCTGTGGCTCTGTACTTCTTCGTGATGCTGCTGTGGATAGGCAAGGTCTTTCTGCGTTATGCCAACATGGAAGTGCGTATCGCCCGCGGCCAGCTGACCTTCGAGAGCGGACTTATAGCCCGCAACAGCAGCCGCTTCTCCTACGATAAGATCTGTACGGTATATGTCAAGCGCAATTTCCTGGAGCAATGGCTGCACGGCAGTACCGTCATGCTGCGGCAGGCACTGAATGCCACCGATGAGAAAAAGGGTGCGGATGTGAGGGTCTACGGCTCGGAATCGGCTGCGGATTTCCTCAGCTGGTGGCTCGGAAGCAGCTACGGCTCTTCTCCGGAGATCGTTTCGGCCCGCTCGGGGTACGGCCTGATGTGGCACGTCATGCGTCTGGATATTCTGATATCGCTGGCCGCCGCGGTCACACTGGCTTGCTTCGGCCTGTATGTGTGGCTCGCTGTGCCGGCGGCCTGGCTGCTGATATCTCTAGCCAAAGGACTCATGGCCGTCCGCCGGGGCCGTATCACGCTGAAGGAGGACTACATCGAGATCCACAACGGCAGGTTCGCGGACATCCGTAACTACGTCAAATACAGCAATGTCGAGGTGGTCCGCCTTCGGAGCACTCCCTTCACCCCGTATTCCTGCCGGGTGAGCCTCACCCTCTCCACCAACGGCACTTCCTTCACGCTCCGGAGCCTGCGGGTCGAGGAGGCCCGGGAGATCTACGAGCTGCTGCTGTGCAACTGCGCGGGCCGGCCCTCGTAGTCTGCTCCTCCATAGCCCGTTTCCTAATACTCCGTTCGTTCCGGTCCCATTCTCCCTGCCCCGTCCGGAAGGTGCCGACCAACCGACACCTCTGGAGAGATTGCGCCTAAAAGACAAGACCTGAATGCTGGCTGTGAATAACATTTTACATAGCGAAAAATCGTGTAAATATCTGATTGTTACGATGGTGTGATGGAGCGTCCGCCATCCTGCCTGTGAATTTATTTATTGCCCCAGGTGAGCCGTTCAGTATTATGTTTGCGGAAAATTTTCACAAACACGACACGAACATGAATATGAACATGCCATCACGCTTAACCGCCATCCTCCTATTGACCGCCGTATCCGCGCTCTGCGCCTCGGCCTCCTCCCGCGACCTCAAGGGAAAAGTGACCGACCCGTCCGGGACTCCAGTTGAGTCGGCACTCGTCGTCCTGATGTCCGGGACAGACAGCACCGTCTTGGATTTTACATACGCCGACACCTCCGGATTCTTCTCGCTTGACGGCATTTCAGGCGGGGCATTTGTGGAAGTATCCTTCATAGGATTTGAAAAGGTCCTGAGACCGGTGACTGAAGATTTCCTGACCATAGTCCTGGAGCCGTCCGTGGAGCGGCTGGACGAGGTGACGGTTACTGCCAGCAGGGGGCTCGTGGACAGGCGTCCGGGCAGGTTGGTCTACTCGCCTCCGGCAGAGGTGGCCGCTGCGGTAAACGCATATACCATCCTGGGATACACGCCGCTTGTGACCGTCTACCGTGAAAACGTCTCGGTGGTGGGCGGGAAGAGCGCAGAGATATGGATAGACGGCCGCAAGCCCGTAATGGGACAGGAAGCAGCAATGGACATCCTGCGCAACACCTCTGCTGACAAAATCGAGAAAATCGAAGTCGTCACATCTCCCGGAGCATCCTACAGGGCCGCCGTCGGCAAGGCCGTAATCAACATCGTGTTCAAAAAGGAACCGGGCCGGGGATTTGACGGAAGCGCCAGCGTCGAGGGCATATACCAGTTCAAGAAAGTCTCTCCCCGGGCGTCCCTGAACCTGGGCTATGCCGGGGAGAAACTGATCGTCTCAGGCAACATCGGGTTCCGCAACACCAACACCCTCCTGGAGCAGGACGACGCCTACCACTACCACGACTCCGATGAGGACATCAGCTACATATCCAACACCCGCCGCAACAACTGGCTGCTCAACGGCAATCTGAACCTGAGCTATGATTTCAATTCCAAGAACCGTTTGGGAGCATCGCTCGCCCTCGGAGGAGCATGGCAGGACAGCGACGGCAGCACCTATACTGACTATGCAAGGCACGGCGCTTTGGAGAGACGTACACTGGTCTCGTCTGTCTCCGACAATCCCGAGGTGAAACCCTCGGTCGGAGCCGCACTGTACTACAACCTCAAGACTGACGACATGGGCAGCAACCTGGACTTCAGCGTCAACTACTCCTCCTACAGCAGCAACGTCCTCAACGGCACGGACATCTCCGGAACATCCTCATCAGGCGCGGATTCTCTCTTCCAGAGCTACAGGCAGCACACCGTGCATGACTTCCAAGCCTTGGAGGCAAAAGCCGTCTATGAGCATAACTTCGAGGACGGCAGCATACTGAAAGCCGGTCTGGAAAATTCCACAGCCTTCCTCTCCAACGACTTTCTCAGGACAGACCTGGACCTGCTGACAGGTGACTATATTCGCAACGACCGGTACTCCAATGTTTTCCGTTACGATGAGAACATCAGCAGCGCATACATATCCTACGACAGGCAGTGGAACGATGCCATCTGGTCTGTCGTAGGGGTAAGAGGCGAATACACCGATATCAAGGGAGACCTCAGGACCACCGGGGAGACCTTCCGCCAGAGCTACCTCAACGTCTTCCCCTCCGCAAGCCTCATGTTCGACCTCGCGGAAGGCATGCACAGCATCTCCGTGGACTACGCCATGGGCATCGAAAGACCGTTCTACTCCGACCTCAACCCCTTCGAGACATGGACGACCGAGAACACATTCACCTCCGGCAACATCCGCCTGGGCCCTTCCCTGTCCCACGAGGTGACCCTGACCTACGCCCTGATGTTCGACTACATGGTGGGAGTCAGCTATTACCGGCTCTCGGACGCCATGTTCGACTATGACGAGTATGTCGGAGGAAACATTATGAAAACTTCAGTCGGCAACTTCGGCACAAACGACATTGTCATGTTCTTTCTGAACCTGAACCAGAGCATGTTCAACGGAATATGGCAGATTACCGTAGATGCCGGGGCCGACTACGAGAGTGTCCGGGCCAATATCGCCGGTGACGATATGTCCTACACAGTCTGGAGCTGGTCTGCAGGAATAAAGAACCTCATCAACCTGTCAAGAAATCACGGCATCAACATGTCCCTGAACTACAGCTACGCTTCCCCCACGAGATCCCTGACATGGGAAATCCCGGACAGGCACCAGCTGGGTCTGTCCTTCTCCAAGCAGTTCGGTTTCGGAGGAACGATAAGCATAGACGCCGTGGACATACTCGGAAGCTTCGGCCCCAGGTTCTTCTCCACGGACAGCTACTCATACAGGCGCAACCTCCGTACCTATCCCGGAATCTTCATACTCGCTTACAGGCAGACCTTCGGGGACAAATTTGTCAGGAAGGCGTCGAACCGCTCCGCCGGAGGACTTCAGGGCAGGATAAAAGGCGAATGATGACGGGATTTCATGCTATCTTTGCAGCATGAAAATTCTATATCTGATAGTACTGCTCTGCTCACTGTGCTCGTGCTCAGGCAGGCATGTGAGCCGGTATCCTGAGCTAGCCGCCGCGGACTCCCTGATGATGACGGATCCGCAGGGTGCCCTTGACATTCTGAGCGGTATCGACAGTGCGGAGGTCGGGAGAATGGACAGAGAGGAGCGTGCATTCCATACCCTGCTCATGACAGAGGCGGAGTATAAGAACTACTTGCCTGTTGCAGAGGACACCGCGATGACGGAAGCTGTTAGTTATTACCGCCGCCGCGGACCGGAAGAGCTGATGGCCCGTGCGCTGGTCATGCAGGGTGCGGTGCTCTCGGAGCGGGGCGACGCGGAGGGTGCGATGCTCGCCTATAAGGAGGCGGAGCCCTTGGTCGAGCGCATGGGCGACATGGAGCAGCTCGGTCTGCTCCACACTCGTATCGCAGAGCTTTACCAAATCAGTCTTGTAAACAGTGAAAGTGCCATCGACAGATATAGGAAAGCACTTGATTGCTTTGAGAAGGCAGAACTTCCCGAGCGCATAGTCTTTGCTAATATTGCCCTCGCTAGAATGTTGATGATTGACTCCATGGACAAGGCCATACCTCATTTAGAAATGGCTTTGCACATGTCGGAACAGTACGGTATGCGAATCCCTGGCCTCAATGCTATGGATCTTATTTATTATATGTACGAGCCTGAATATAATGCGCGGGAAATTATAAACTTGACAAGAAAAGTATTTTCACTATATGGCAACGTGCCTCAGAATACTGTCGAAAAGACTATATACAATGCTATGTGGTATAAAGCAGCTAGAGCATATATAAATTTGAGGAAGTCTGATTCTGCCATGATTTTAATTGAATCTATCCAGCCCAATGATAAGATAGACAGTATTCACTTGTACACCCTTTACAAAGACATAGCGGCATTGGAAAACGACAGCGAGAAAATGCTGAGATATCAGGAGAATGCACACAGAATAGAGTTGTCAATCCTGGAGGAAGGCTACGAATCCCAGCTCCGGGACTCGGAACTGCGGTATGACCACTCCCGGCTCGAGGCGGAGCTGTACAGACGGGAGAGGAGTATCCTGCTGCTTACCGTCATTTTCCTTCTGTCAGCCGCGGCGGTGGCAGCTGTCATCTTCCTCCTCAGGACAATGCTCCGGCGGCAGAGGGCCGAGGCCCGCAGGTTCAAGGCCCTGGCGGATATCCGCGGGAAGGAGCTGGACCGTCAGACAGCGGAGAGCAACAGCCTTCGGGAGGAGAAAATCCATGAGGAGGAGGCAAGAAAATCCATGGAGCAGATGTTCCGCCGCTATGCTGCGGCCAACAGCGGCCTGATGCGGTTCTACAACCTGACCTACAGTACCATGCGCAAGATCATCGACATCTACGACATCCATCAGAGCAATCCCGCTCACCTTCTTGACAGATCCGTGGACGTCGCCCGCGACTTCATCCGCGGCATCAACACCTACGGTGACGCGAGCACCTTGATAGACGCCGTGTACCCGGGGTTCCTCAGCGGACTGTTCTCGGAATATCCCGGCCTGTCGAAGGACGAGCGGTACCTTATAGTCCTCACCTGCCTGGGCTATCCCGCCAGCACACTGTGCACCATCCTCGACATCAGCGAGACCAACCTCAGCACCCGCAAGACCAGACTCGCCCGTAAAATGGGCCTTGACGGCAGCCTCGCAAAGTACCTCAGCAGCCGCTTGGCCGCCTGGGGAAAGCGCTAATTGCCTCCGCACCAACGGTGATGTGACCTTTAAAATGTGGAAGCATGTAGGGTGTATGTGCTTGTATAAAAGCAGTTTGATACTTGAAAGCCGCGCTGTGGCCCGTGATTTTATTTTTATCTTGCCGGAACTTTCCCATATTATATTTGCGGCCTGAACCATATAACCGAATCAGAATCATGAGCAAGCTTTCATCACTGTACGCGGCCATCACAATATGCATGTTTGCCGCAGTGTGTAATCCCGCCGTCCTTACAGCGCAGAACACTGTCAGACTCTACGGCGGCATCGGTTACTGGGGACTCTATTCCGAGTACTCCGGTCCGGCAGCCGGCGGCGGAGTGAACTTCGGGCAGAAATACCGAGCCACAGCTGTCTACGGATTCAGTTATCAGAGAGACCTTGTGCGCAGACTGTCCCTGGAGCTGGACATACAGAACTCCTACCGCAACACGTTTCCGGACATCGCGGATGCTCCGGCCGTCACCACGACGGACAGCCCTGGAGGCTATGAGAGTCTTGCCGATATGCCGTCTGTGCGCGACTATATCGACCGGTGGATAGCGGCGGGGAATGACCCCAACAATCTCACGTGGCTGCGTCACAACTCCTTGGCCGTCTCGGTCCGTCCAGTCTTCCATATGATCGACACCGAGCATCACCGCTTCTCCGCCTATGCCGGCATCGGATGGTACTTTGCCGACGGCCTCTGCTTTGAGACGGCGGCCCTGTTCCCGGAGATTGAGCCCGAAAACTACACCGCCTCCACCTGGCAGTACCATGTCTCCGGCCTGACGGGCAACGCGGGCCTGCGCTATGAGTACACCTTCCTCGAACACTACATGGTCGGCCTGGACGCAGGAGTGACATTCAACGACAGCGGTGCCCCTTGGCAGGATGACCGCACCATGCTCACTGCTACGGATGCCCGTGCGCTGGTGTACGTGGGTTTCAGATTCTAAATTTACCTCGAATGGAGAAAAGCATCCTCGCAGCGGCAACGGTAAGTGCTGCAGCACCTGCTTTTTGTAAAAGGCCGATAAATAAGAACTTACAAAAGCAACGAGAGCTTTTCGTGCATCCCGAAGTGTCCGAAAAGAACACGTTGAAAATAGAACGTATTGATAGTAAGGTGATTGTGATTTTATGCCGTGTATCTGCTTACCGTTGTCTGAGATCGATAAACAAGAGCGGCTTGCGGCATGTTCGGAGCGAAGCGACAAAGCCTCCCCAGAGGGGAGGTTTGGAGGGGGTAGAAAAGAGAAAATGCGCAGCATTTTCATCCCTCCGCCTCCGCAAAAATAGCCCACAGCGCTGCTGCGGGCTATTTTTGCGGAGGCGGAGGGATTCGAACCCCCGGAACGTTGCCGTTCAACAGTTTTCAAGACTGCCGCCATCGACCACTCGGCCACACCTCCATGTCCCTTCATTTCTGAATCGGGCGGCAAAGATAGGAATTATTTCCAAACGAGCAAAATTATCTGCGGCCGACGTCCGGGAGGTCTCTGGACCCCGGACTCTTATCATCGTATTTGATGTAGAAGGTCCTTACCGCCGTGGAGTCAGAGTCATTGTCAGTTATCGTCAGACTCTTCAAACTGAACTGTCTGATAGCGTCAGTGACATCCGTGACTATCCCCATCTCGACAGCGTCGGCCAATTCGAGATGAATGGTAAATGACTGCCAGGAGTCGGGAACGAACTCGTTGCTTATCCAGCCGATATCGCCGAGGTCCCGCTGTTCTCCGTTCACAGTGCAGGAATACTCTCCGTCCTGTTTTGTTATGGCGATGTGAATGACTGAATCTTTCTGGATAGCATCGTCAGGTGCGGACTGCCCGCTCACGGGGTCTGAGATGCCGGAAGCATAGGGCGGAAGTGTCAGATCCTTGGTCCCGCAGCCGAACGCGAGGAAAGTGGCGGTGAGCAGCGGGAGGGCGGCGGCCAGCCTCAGTGAGGCGTAGCGGCCGAGTCGTGTCTTTGTCATCATAATAAACCGTTTTTTTGTGAGTGAGTGATTCAACCCGCTGGATATATCCGGATTATAACCAAAGAGTTGCTTGAAGATGGCTGTTCTATATAGAGTCAGGTCATTTCCTTCGTTGAGAACGTCGCGGTCGGCCTCCCATTCCTGCACCTCCTTCAGGTCCTTCTCGGCTATCCACAGGAAGGGGTTGAACCACAGGAGGCTGCGCAGGACGGAGAGGACGAGCCTCTCGTAGGAATGCCGGTGCCGTACGTGGCTGACTTCGTGGGAGAGAATCATCCGGCGCTCGGGGGGACTGTAGTTGAAGCCCATGTAGACCGTCCGCAGGAAGGAGAATGGAGTCTGTATCTTCCCGCTCTCGGCAAGGGTCCAGTCCTCGATGCGGGTGAGGCGGGCTTCCCGGCGCAGACGGCGTATCTTTATGGTATTGAAGACAATTAGGGCAATGGAGGATGCGGAGATGAGAATATAGGCGGCAGCAAGGATTTTCAGGACAATGGCTTCTGTGGCGGCCGGGGCTGCGGGAATTTCGTCGGCAGCTCCTTCTCCGGGGACAATTCCGCTTTCCGGCATTGCCTTCGGCACCAGGACCAATGCCCTTTCCACAGCTGCGGGAACCGGGGCAGGGGAGTACATCGGTACGTCGAGCAAAGGGATGACCGCCGCAAGCAGCATTGTCCCGACTATGTAGGCCCTGCATATCCTGTAGCGGACCTTTCCTGCCAGCAGCCACCTGTACAGCGCCAGGAAGAGACCGCTGGATATCAGTACTTCTATTATGTATCCGACTGTGTTCATATCGTTCGCCGTTGTTTGCCCCGGGCTTTCGCAGGAGGTTATTTACCGGATTTGAGGATTCTCAGTATCTCGTCGGTCTCCTCCACCGATATGGATTTCCGTGAGGAGAAGAAGTTGACCATCCGGCTTACCGAGCCGTCAAAGAAATTGTCCAGGACCGTACGCATGTACGAGCCGGTGTATTCTTCCTTTGCTACTGTGGGGAAATATTCGTAGGTCCGGCCGTAGGCCTTGTGCGAGACAAATCCCTTGCTTTCCAGTATCCGCACGATGGTCGATACTGTGTTGTAGGCCGGTCTGGGCTCGGGCATTTCCTGCAGGATGTCGTGTATCAGTACCTTTCCTTTCTTCCAGATTACCTGCATGATTTCAAGCTCGGCGCGTGTGAGTTCCTGTCTTCCTTCTTTGATGATTTTTGCCATATACACTGTATTTTCTGAATCTGACAGCAAAGCTATAACTAAATTTTTAAATATGCAACTAAAATTTTAGTTAATCATGCATGGCGAGAAACATTGTATGAATTTTTGACAAATTCAAAAAATCATACACCATGTGTATAAAAATCATACAACGAGCAAAGTGGGTGCACTTGTATAAGTAATTGAATTATAGTAAATTAAAATTAATGGCATGATTTTGGAAAGTCATGACGGCAGAAAAACAAAAGAATCATACAAAATGAAATCGTTCCTTAACTTTATCCGGAAAAACGGACTCTATGCGTTTATCAATCTCTTCGGCCTGACCGTGTCACTGGCCTTCGTGCTGCTATTAGCCGTGTTCGTGAGCCGGCAGCTGACCACCGACTCCTTCCAGGAGAATGCGGACCGCATCTATATCTACGCCAACGAGAACTTCATCGGCAGCGCGTACTACCTGCAGAAGCATCTCCTCGACCATTTCCCGGAGGTGGAGAAGGCCACTTCGTATCTGTCAGGTTCGGGAATAACCGGACTCGGGGAACTGCATATAGCCGGTAATGATGCGGCGATACCGGCACAGACCTCCTACGCAGACAGCTCGTTCTTCGACATATTCTCCTTCCGTCTGCTCAGCGGCTCCGTCGAGGCGTGGAAGGCATCGGACCGCAGTGCCGTGATAAGCCGGCGTTTTGCGGATACTTATTTTCCCGATAAGGATCCTGTCGGCCAGGCATTGACTTACAGTATTGTCGGGGACGGGGATTATACGTTTACCGTGGCTGGAGTTATGGAGGATATCGACCATTCGGTAATCAAGTACTGCGATGTGATGTGCCGCGCCGACATCATGACGGAGCTCAACGGTGCGAACGACGAGGAGATGAGCAACACCGGACAGTTCGACACTTTCATCATGACCTGGCCGAATTCCGATATTCAGGCCAAGATACCGGAGATCAGGGATTATCTGGGGAAGGTATGGTGGTCCTATTCGGAAAATATGGTGGACAAGGTCTTCTTCATCCCCTTGAGGGACCTGTATTTTTTCGATGACTCGCAATCATTTACAGGCAATATCAATCAGGGCGACGGCCAGTTGGTGAAGATTCTGCTGGCCGCCTGCATTATCCTGCTGCTGTTCGCCGTGCTCAACTACATCAACCTGACCGTGGCCCAGTCGGGAAGGCGGGCCAAGGAGATGGCCACCCGCAGACTGCTCGGTGAGGGGAAGGCCGGGGTTATCTGGAGGATGATTGCCGAGGCCACAGCGTTTGCCGCCGTATCGACGGTGCTGGCCGTGCTGATTGCCGAAGCCCTGGCCCCGTATGCCTCCCGGCTACTCGGTTATGAATTCTCGGTACTGGCGGAGATTACCCTGCCCATAGCCCTGCTTATTGTCGTAGGAATCGCCGTAATAGGCTTCCTCTCGGGCATTATCCCCGCACTGACGATTTCAAGGGCCAAGCCTATCGACATCGTGCGCGGCTCGTTCAGCCTGCAGATCCGCTCGTGGTTCGGCAAGGCTCTGATAGTCATACAGCAGGTGGTTGCAGTGGCCATGATTGCGGTCTCCCTGATGATGCTCTTCCAGATAAGGGCCATGATCCACGCTCCGTTAGGATACAATACTGAGGATATCCTCAATGTTTCCAGCGACATTTTCACCTCCGGAAGCCAGATCAGGGAGTTCAGGGAGGCGGTGGAGGCAATGCCGTTCGTGGAGTCGGCAGGTTTCGGGGAGGGTACGCCTCTGTACGGCACGAATAACAATACCATGTATTATCAGGGCGGTCTGCTCGGCTTCCAGCTGGTACGCGGGGACTCGGCGTATTTCAATATTCTCGGTCTCAGGCTCAAGTCCGACAATCACCTGGCGGAGACGGCATGGTACTGGAATGAATATGCCTTCAAGGAGGCGGGCCTGCCGGAGACGGCTACTGAGGTCCGGTTCGGAAACGAAAAGGTAGGTTATTACACTCAAACTATTGCCGGAGTGTACTACGACTTCAAGATCCGTCCCCTGCTCCAGGACCAGTCGGCGGCCATGATCTACATGTACGATGTTTATCCGGAGAACCGTACGCCATGGAATATCCTGGTCAAGGTGACCGGAGACCATGGCGAGGCATACGACCGCATAGCGGAGGTGTACAGCCGCATCCGCCCTGACGGGGCCTTCGACGCCTCGTACATTGAGGACGAGATAGCCGCCACCTTCGAGGAATACACCCGGCTGCAGAAGATAATCATCATCTTCACGATCATCGCGGTATTCGTCTCGTCCCTCGGCTTGTTTGCCATGAGTACCTACTATATCCGTGCCCGCAGCCGCAACATAGCCGTGCAGAAGGTGTTCGGAGCCGACAAGCGCCTTGTCCTGCGCCAGATAGTCATCTCGTACCTTATGCTCTCGCTCATTGCCTTCGTAGTCTCCGTGCCCGTCAGCTGGCTGCTGACCAGCTCATGGCTCAACCAGTTCTCCTACAGCACGGGAGCATGGCTCCAGTGGCTGCTGATCCTTGCCTCAGGAGTCCTCTCCTGTGCAGTGGCCTTCTTCACAGTCCTGTACCAGAGTATCGTGGCCATCAATACCAATCCGGTCATCGCCCTGCGCAAGGAGGACTGATTACTTTTTCCGCTTGACGGTGTGTTTCAGCTTCAGAACGGCGAAGTTCAGTTCTATGGAAGTCTCTGTGTCGCTTACAGGGACTTCCTGATACAGTAAGTCGGACAGGATATCGCCTCCGTGCCTGATGAGACCTTTCTGTTCCTGCTCGTCATCTGATTCGGAGATTTTGCTGACAGTGCGGGTGAGTTCCTTGATTTTGGCAAAAGTCTCTATGATGGCGATGGTCGTCTGTGTGGCTTTAGGACTTTTCAGGATGGTGGCGAGCATGTAAAGTCCCTTTTCTGTGAAGGCTTTGGGTGGATATTTTGTGTGCTCGCCACGTCCGGCTGTCTCTAAGGTCGAAAAACTCGACCTTAGAGACAGCTCCCATTCCTCTCTGTTCAAAGCCAGAATATATCCGTCGGGGAATTTGTCCGGATTATTCTTTACTGCTTCGTTTACGCGTTTGGTCTCAACACCATAGAGTTTTGCGACATCTTTGTCAAGTAAGACCCTTTGGCCCCGGATTTCAAGCAGGGCTTTCTCAACATCTTTGAAATTTACAATGTTTTCCATGTCCATTAAAGCATTTGTATTTGATGCAAAGAAAGCCAAAGCATTCCAGATAATCCGCACTTTAAACGGCTATAAACGTTTATAATCGTTTAAAAACGGCTGATTACAGCCAGCGTATGATGCGGGCCGGGTTGCCGGCCACTACGGTGCGGGGCGGAACGTCGCGGGTGACGACGCTTCCTGCGCCTACTACCGCACCTTCACCGATGGAGACGCCGGGGAGGACGGTGACATTGCCGCCGAGCCAGACATTGTCCCCGATGGTGATGGGGAGGGCCTTCTCGATGCCCTTGTTGCGCTCCTGCGCGTCGAGGGGGTGGACGGCGGTGAGCAGGCTGCAGCCCGGACCTATGAAGACGTGGGAGCCGATGGTGACGGGGGCCTCGTCGAGTACGGTCAGGTTGAAGTTAATGTAGGTGCAGTCTCCGATGGAGATATGGGAGCCATAGTCACAGAAGAACGGAGAGAGGATGGTGACCTCGCGTCCCATGTGTCCGATGATGGACCTGAGCAGGATGTCCCTGGTGGCTGTCTCCCGAGGATGCAGGCGGTTCAGTTCGTATATCCTGTCCCGGCAGGCATACAGTTCGGAAAGCAGTTCTGGATCGGATGCGGCATCGTACCATTCGCCGCTGAGCATTTTCTCCTTCTCAGTCATAATTTCGTGTTTATTGTCGGTTAATTGCTTGTACAAAATTACTATCTTTGCCATCACGAAACAAACAAATAACAACAGATATGGAATTCAAATACCAGGAACTTTTCCAGATGGGTGAGGATACTACCAAGTATCATCTTGTCACCAAGGACTATGTGTCTACCGCTCAGTTCGAGGGCGAGGAAATTCTGAAAGTCGATCCCGAGGGACTCAGGCTGATTGCCCGCCAGGCTTTCCACGATGTGGCCTTCATGCTCCGTCCCGAGCACAACGAGATGGTGGCCAGGATTCTCAATGACCCCGAGGCCAGCCGCAACGACAAGGCCGTGGCCCTGACCATGCTGCTCAACGCCGACGTGGCCAAGAACCAGAAACTGCCTTTCTGCCAGGATACAGGTACTGCCATCGTAGTTGCCAAGAAAGGCCGCAGGGTATGGGTGGACAAGACCGCCGACGGCTCCCGCATCAGCGACGAGGAGGCCCTGCAGCACGGTGTCTACGACACCTACACTACTGACAACCTGCGTTATTCCCAGACTCTTCCCCTGGACATGTACAAGGAGAAGAACTCCGGCAACAACCTGCCCGCTCAGGTGGACATCTACGCCACCGAGGGCGGCGAGTACAAGTTCCTGTTCATCGCCAAGGGCGGCGGCTCGGCCAACAAGACCTTCCTCTTCCAGGAGACCAAGGCCCTGCTCAATCCCGAGAAACTCGAGAGTTTCCTGATCGAGAAGATGAAGACCCTCGGTACGGCGGCCTGCCCTCCCTACCACATCGCATTCGTAATCGGCGGCTCATCGGCAGAGACCAACCTCAAGACCGTCAAGCTCGCCTCCGCCAAGTACTACGACAACCTGCCCACTACCGGTGACGACCTCGGCCGCGCCTTCCGCGACATCGAGCTGGAGCAGAAGCTCTTCAAGGCAGCCTGCAACATCGGCCTCGGCGCCCAGTTCGGCGGCAAGTACTTCGCCCACGACATCCGCGTGATCCGTCTGCCCCGTCACGGTGCGTCCTGCCCCGTCGGCCTCGGAGTATCCTGCAGCGCCGACCGCAACATCAAGGGTAAGATCAACAAGGACGGTATCTGGCTCGAGGACCTGGACAGCAACCCCATCCGTCTCGTTCCCGAGCAGCTGCGCGGCGGCTTCGCCAAGCATTCCGGCGGTGTGAAAATAGACCTGAACCGTCCGATGAAGGAAGTCCTCGCCGACCTGTCCCAGTATCCCGTATCGACATTCCTCCTGCTCAGCGGCACCATCATCGTAGGCCGCGACATCGCCCACGCCAAGCTGAAAGAGCGTATCGAGAGCGGAGAGGGCCTGCCCCAGTACATGAAGGAGCACCCGATCTACTATGCCGGCCCCGCCAAGACCCCCGAAGGAATGCCCTCCGGCAGCTTCGGCCCCACCACCGCCGGCCGTATGGACAGCTACGTTGACCTCTTCCAGGAGAATGGCGGCAGCATGATCATGATCGCCAAGGGCAACCGCAGCCAGCAGGTGACCGACGCCTGCAAGAAGCACGGCGGCTTCTACCTCGGCAGCATCGGCGGTCCCGCAGCCATCCTGGCTCAGGACAATATCAAGAAGGTCGAGCTCCTCGAGTATCCCGAACTCGGCATGGAGGCCATCTGGAAGATCGAGGTAGTCGACTTCCCCGCCTTCATCCTCGTGGACGACAAGGGCAACGACTTCTTCAAGACTGTCCTCAAATAGGGATGCCGTCAGGAATTTTAAGGAAATGGCCCGGTCTTGCAGGTTCTGTGGACCGGGCCTTTTCATGCTCATTTCTTAGTCTTGAAGGACAATATGTGAACAGTGACCCCGGCGGCAATGGCGGCCAGCAGAACTCGCAGCCACAGCTGGTGGACCAGGAAGATACTCAGTGCAATGGTCAGCCACAGGGTCGTGACCGAGACGGCCTTCACCCTCCGGGAGATGCACTTGTGCTCCTGGAAGTCCCTTATGTAAGGCCCCAGCTTAGGATGCGCCATCAGCCAGGCATGCAGCCGCGGCGCCCCCTTCATCCAGCACCACGCCGTCAGCAGCAGGAACGGAGTGGTCGGCAGCACCGGCAGGAACATCCCCGCCACTCCCAGTCCCAGCGACACGGCACCCAATATGATCAGCAGATAATTCATGATTCTAATTCGCGCCCCAAAAGTAACAAAAATCATTTGTACCGGCTTCTCCCGGCCATATTATCCATCCCTCTTTCCACAACGGCAGCAAAATCCGCGTTTCGGTGCCGTTGCGGAAGCCGCTTTCCCCATGTACCCTCTCTACAGCCCATGTACGGCATCTTCCCTCCGCCTCCCTTTTCCACAACGGCAGTGTAAAATCCACGATTCGGTGCCGTTGTGGAAGCCACCGTCAATCTGTAATGGGTGTTATTTCGCTAAACAGCATAAACTAAGAGCGTTATGCCGCTCGCGGGAATTACAGATACAGGGGTACACCTCATTGTCTGTTTTGTCGTGATGGGCGTATGTGTCTGCTATATCGGCATTTATGTGCATCGTTACAAAACAGACTCAGTAGAGAAAATTCAAGATGGATTGTATACCCCGTCCTGCAGCATACTCAGAAGCGGATTCCGAGAAACAGTTTCATTCCTATCTCTTCAGTCTGTAATTGTTAATATTAGGACAAATTGCTATAATTCAGCGAGTTGTATATAGTGCTGAAATTACAGACACTGATGGCTTTGTATGTTGATGTTGGAAGCCAGACGTTGCGTATCAGTAGTTAGTAGTTGAGGCCGAACCACCAGAGCGGAAGGATGTTGCCGGAGGAGAACTCGATGCCGTCCTTGACGATGTAGCCTTCTTCGGTGGAGGCTGCCGGTAAAATTGCACTTGTGAAGTGCAAATTAGAAATTTCTCCTACGGCCGAGGAAGTAGTAGAGGGCGATGGCGGCGGTGGTGAGGGCCTCGGAGACGGCCATGGCGAGCCAGATGCCGGCGTCGCCGAGCAGGCGGGGCATGATGATGAAGCTCGGGACGATGAAGACGAGGCCGCGCAGGCAGGCGAAGAGCATGGCGGGCTTCATCTTCTCGAGGCTCTGGAGGAGGCCGATGGAGGCTACGTTGGTGACGTAGAAGATGTAGCCGAGGGCGAAGAGGGGCAGGCCATCGATGGCGATGCGGGCGGCGTTGCCCTCCTGGCCGATGAACAGGCCTACGAGGGGGCCGGGCAGGAGCACGAAGAGCATCATGCCGACGAAGCCGCAGATGACGGCGGTGATTATCGACAGGCGGCTGACGGACAGGACGCGGTCCATCTTGCCGGCTCCGTAGTTGAAGCTGACTATCGGCTGGGCGGACTGGGCCACGGCGTTGCCGAACATGAAGACGAAGGGGGTGTAGTAGCAGGCCACACCGAAGGCGCCTACGCCGTCGTCTCCGAGGTAGTGCATGAAGACCTGGTTGCCCATGAACATGAGGACTGCGATGGTGGCCTCTCCGAGCAGGGCGGGGGAGCCTATCTTGCACTGGTAGCCGATGTTGCGCAGGCTCAGGCGCATGCTCTTACGGCTCATTTTCAACTTGATCAGGCGCACCACCCTGGCGCGTAGCAGCAGATAGCCGATGCCCATGCACCCGCCCACTATGATGCTGATGCCGGTGGCTATGGCCGCGCCCTTGACGCCCATATCGAGGGGGAAGATGAAGAGCCAGTCGAGCACGGTGTTGATGATGGCGGTGATGACCGAGCACCACATGGCGTACTGAGGCGCTCCGTCCAGGCGGATGATGAAGAGCGATACCGAGAGCCACATCTGGAATGGCAGGGCCGGGACTATCCACAGCAGGTAGTCCAGCACGAGGGGCATCAGGTTCTTCGAGGAGCCGAGCATCCGGGCCGTGGTCTCCGGGAATGTCATGATGAGTCCGGCGACCAGAACGGCCACGATGGTAACGAAGAGTATGGCCTGGGTGACATTGAGCCGGGCGGCCTTGACCTTCCCCCTGGCCAGGTGTATCGACGCCACTACGGAACTGCCCGCTCCGGCCATCAGACCGAGACCGGTGAATATCATCCACACGGGCACGCAGATATTGACGGCGGCGATGCCGTCGCTGCCTACTCCGTGACCTATGAAGATGCCGTCGATGGCCGTGACCGCCGACATGCTCACCATCCCGAGCAGTGTGGTTACAAAATACTTACCGAACAGGGACGGGATATTTACTGTTCCGAAATCAATAGCATCGCGCTGCATAAATAAGATATTTTATCCATTCAGCAGCGCGAAGTTGGGCCAAATATTCCGAATTACCAAATCATTTCAGCATCCCTATCTCATATTCCCTGATTCCAGTCCACCGGATGATGTCCTCTACGGGTATGCCTGAGGCTGCCATGCGGCGGGCGCTGTCTCTCTGCTGTTGTTGGACTCCGGCGATGATGCCTGTATTGACACCTTCCCTGTACCAGCGGGCGAAGCCCTCCTCGAAGCCTTTGCAGCGTCCGCGCCCGTAACTCTCCTGCATGATGCCGTGTACCGCTGCCCGGACGGCCTTCGCAGACTGTACGGACCGGGTGTAATCCAGCATTTCCTCCTCTGAGTATGCGGAACTGTCCAGCAGCCTGACAGCCTTGCCGATCAGGGGATGTGCAGGCAGCTCCGGGGCAATCTCCGTAGCGTCGCCGCCACATTCTTTGAGGAAACGCAGCCACAGTTCTTCTGTTGTGGGGGGAAGTGCTCCTTCATTTTTGAAACGTGGAAGTTCAATGATTGTCACGTGCAGTCCGCCTTCAGGACCGGCAGCCTCCTCCATCTCCTGACGGTATTCCCAGCTGTCGGGAATATCGTCATCCACGATAATCAGCGAGTATACCGGAATCTGCGGGTCCGGCCCTTCTCCTGTGTATTGCGGGACGCAGGCTCCTGCGGCCTCCGTCAGTATCTGCTTCCGGCTTGTCCAGGTGTATATAATGCGTGTGTCAATGATAACCGTACTGCCTCTGCCGTTCATGCAGTGTGTCCTGAGAGTGGTGCAGAATGGGGACCGGTGGATTTCAGGTAATGGATCCTTCAGGATTTCCACGATGCGGTCTTCCTCCTGTCTGAAGGGAAGCAGCGCGTTCAGTAGACTTGTCAACAATTCAGGATTCTGCCCGAAAACTCTCCTGAAAGTAATGTACGCTTTCGGGTCCAGATTCGTAACACGATTCATAAGTTTTTGGTTTTAGCAGTTAGTTAACAAAAGAGTTGCAAAGATAGTAAAAAATATCCCGGAAAACCTTGCAGGCTTCCGGGATGTTTGTTCCGCTTACAGATGGAGGCGGGCTCAGAGCTTGCGCTTGATCTCCACGATCTGGTAAGCCTCTATGGTGTCGCCGACCTTGATGTCGTTGTATCCGTCGATATTCAGACCGCAGTCCAGACCGGCTGCGACTTCCTTGACGTCGTCCTTGAAGCGCTTGAGAGAGCCCAGAGTTCCGGTGTAGACCACAATGCCGTCGCGGATGACACGGACTTTGGAGCTGCGGGTAATCTTGCCCTCCTTGACCATACATCCGGCGATGGTGCCGACCTTGGATATCCTGAAGGTCTCGCGAACCTCTGCGGTGGCGGTGACTTCCTCCTTCTCCTCAGGAGCGAGCATACCCTCGATACCGCTCTTGACTTCGTTGATGGCGTCGTAGATGACGGAGTAGAGGCGGATTTCGATTTCCTCCTTTTCGGCCAGGCGGCGGGCATTGGCCGAAGGCCTTACCTGGAAGCCGATGATGATGGCGTTGGAGGCGGCGGCCAGCAGGACGTCGGACTCGGAGATGGCTCCCACTGCCTTGTGGATGACGTCTACGTGAATCTCGTCGGTGGAGAGCTTGATGAGGGAGTCGGAGAGGGCCTCGATGGAACCGTCTACGTCTCCTTTGACGATGATGTTGAGTTCCTGGAAGTTGCCTATCGCGATGCGGCGTCCGATCTCCTCTAGGGTGATGTGCTTCTGGGTCCTGAGTCCCTGGATGCGGAGCAGCTGCTCGCGCTTGTTGGCCAGGTCCTTGGCCTCACGCTCGTCCTCCATGACGTTGAATACCTCGCCGGCGGTCGGAGCTCCGTTGAGTCCGAGTACTGATACAGGTGTGGAGGGATCCGCCTCGTCTACTTTCTGGCCTCGCTCGTTGAACATGGCCTTGACCCTGCCGTAGAAACTGCCGCTGAGCATGATGTCTCCTATGCGGAGGGTGCCGTTCTGCACGAGGACTGTTGCCAGGTAGCCGCGGCCCTTGTCCAGGGAGGACTCGATGACGGTACCCTTGGCGCGGCGCCTGGGGTTGGCCTTGAGCTCGAGGAGGTCAGCCTCCAGGAGGACTTTCTCGAGGAGCTTGTCCACGTTGACGCCCTTCTTGGCCGATATCTCCTGGCACTGGTACTTGCCGCCCCAGTCCTCCACGAGGATGTTCATGTTGGCGAGCTGCTCGCGGATACGGTCGGGGTTGGCACCGGGCTTGTCTATCTTGTTGATGGCAAATATCATGGGGACACCTGCCGCCTGGGCGTGGTTGATGGCCTCCACGGTCTGGGGCATGATGGCGTCGTCGGCTGCTATGATGATGATGACCAGGTCGGTGATCTTGGCACCGCGGGCACGCATGGCGGTGAAGGCCTCGTGACCGGGGGTGTCCAGGAAGGTGATGCGGCGGCCGTCGGGGAGCTTGACGTTGTAGGCTCCGATGTGCTGGGTGATGCCGCCGGCCTCACCGGCGATGACGTTGGACTTGCGGATGTAGTCCAGCAGGGAGGTCTTGCCGTGGTCCACATGACCCATGACGGTGATGATGGGCGGACGCTCGACCAGGTCTGCGGGATCGTCCACCTCCTCCTGTATCTCGTCCTCGGCGTCTGCTGTGACGAACTGGACCTCATAGCCGAACTCCTCGGCCACGAGCACCAGGGCGTCGGCGTCCAGGCGCTGGTTGATGGATACCATCAGACCCAGGTTCATGCAGGCCTCGATGACCTTGGTGACGGGGAGATTCATCATGACGGCCAGCTCGTTGACAGTCACGAACTCGGTCATCTTGAGTATCCTGCTCTCCATCTGCTCCATCTCGCGGGCCTCCTCCATCTTCTGGGAGATGAGTTCGCGTTTCTCTCTCTTGTGCTTGGAACTCTTGGTCTTGCCCTTGCCCTCGGTCATGCGGGCGTAGGTCTCCTTGATCTGTTTCTGGATCAGGTCCTCGTCTATCTCGACACGTACGGGTTTGGGTTTCTCCTTATTGCGGTTCTTCTTGCTGCGGGAGGAGTCGGAGTCTTTCTTTCCGCCCTTTTTCTGGCCGGAACCTGCATCGGCCTTGGTGATGTCCACTTTCTCGCCCTTGACTATGCGCTCGCGCTTGCGGTGGCCGCTCTTCTCGGAGGGAGAATGTTTTTTCTCGAAGGCAGAGAGGTCTATCTTGCCGCTGATCACAGGACCTGCGAGCTTCTCCACCCTGGTCTCAATGTGCTCCACGGTCTCGCGGTGCGGCTGCTCCGCGGGTGTCTCCTGGGCGGTCGGCCTGGGGGCAGGAGCCGGAGCGGGTTTGGCCGGTGCCGGCTGCTTGGGTGCGGGATCCGGTTTCTTGTTGAGGTCTATCTTGCCCAGAATCTTGAGCCCGGAATGATCCTGACGGCGGTCTTCCGCGGTCTTCCTTACGGGCTCGGCGGCTTCGGGCTTTCCGGCAGGCTCCTCCGGTGCGGAAACGGCTGCGGGCTCCTGCTCCACGGGAGCGGGCTGTGCGGCTGCGGCCTCCTGTACCGTCTCACGGACCGGTGCTGTCTCCTGGACAGGTTCCTGAACAGGAACGGCCTCGGCCGGCTTCTTATCAGACTGAGGACTCTCGGCCTTTTTCTCCACATTGGCGGGCTCAGGTGTGGAGGGATGGTCGATGGTCGTAGTCTTGATGATTACCTCGTCTCCGAACTGCTCTTCCTCGGGTTCCGGCCTGGAACTCTCTTTCTTGGTTATTTCCTTGACCTTGATGGCAATTTTCCTGGATTCTTCCTTGATGAGCTGTTCCTTCGCGTATTCCTTCCTGACCAGCTCGTATTCTTCCCCGCTTATCTGGGCTCCTGGATTGGACTCCACTTCATAGCCCTTCTTGCTGAGAAATTCCACCAATGTCCCTAATCCGATGTTGAATTCTTTGAGTACTTTGTTGATTCTGATTTTTTCTTGTCCCGCCATATATTATCAATTTAGTTAATAACTCGTTTTCTCTATTATTCGAACTCCGCGCGGAGTATCTTCTGAACCTCCTGCACTGTCTCCTCCTCGAGGTCGGCCCTGTGGCATATCTCGTCCACGGGAAGCGCGAGCACGCTCTTGGCAGTGTCGCAGCCGATACCCTTGAGGGCGTCGATGATCCACTGCTCGATCTCGTCATTGAACTCGTCGAGCATCACGTCCTCCTCATCCTCACCGGCCTCGTTCTCGCGGAAGACGTCTATCTCGTAGCCTGCGAGCTGACCGGCCAGCTTGATGTTGCTTCCGCCCTTGCCGATGGCCAGGGATACTTCGGAAGGACTGAGGTTGACACGTATGTGCTTGGTCTCCTCGTCAATCGACATGGAGGATATCTTCGCGGGGCTCAGTGCCCTCTGGATGAGCAGCTGGGTGTTGGAGGTCCAGTTGATGATGTCGATGTTCTCGTTGCGCAGCTCGCGGACGATGCTGTGGATACGCGAGCCCTTGACACCGACGCATGCTCCTACGGGGTCGATGCGCTCGTCGTAGGACTCCACCGCTACCTTGGCCCTATCGCCGGGAATCCGGACCACCTTCTTGATGGTGATCAGACCGTCGAAGATCTCGGGCACCTCCTGCTCGAAGAGTCTCTCCAGGAAGGCCGGGGATGTACGCGAGAGGGTGATTACGGGTGTATTGTTCTTCATCTCTACGCTCTCGATGACGGCCTTGACTGTCTCGCCCTTCTTGAAGTAGTCGGAGGGTATCTGCTCGGACTTGGGAAGCACCAGCTCGTTGCCGTCCTCGTCCATCACGAGCACCTCTTTCTTCCATACCTGGTAAACCTCGCCGACGAGGATCTCATGGATGCGGTCCTTGTACTTGTTGTAGAGGTTGGCCTTCTCGATATCGGCGATGCGGCCCTGCAGGTTCTGGCGCAGGTTGAGAATGCCCCTGCGGCCGAAGTCGGAGAGCTTCACTTCTTCGGGGAAGTCCTCGCCGACCTCATAGGAGGGGTCTATCTTGTGTACCTCCTCGAGTGATATCTGGGTGTTGGGGTCCTCGACCTTCTCCACCACCTCGCGGTTCCTCCATATCTCGAGGTCACCCTTGTCGATATTGATGATGATGTCGAAATTGTCGGCTGAGCCGTACATTTTTTCCAGCTGGGTGCGGAAGATGTTTTCCAGCACGCTCATCATGGTAGGTCTGTCGATGTTCTTCAGTTCCTTGAACTCGGCAAACGTACTGATCAGGTTTACTTCCATGTCGGTTGTTGTATGTTTAATTATTATTTGTTCCGTCCTCATCGCCGTCGATCCTGCTGTCAGCATCTCCGGCTGAGCTCACCATAAGGGAAAAATCCTCCTTGTCCCTGTCCAGCTGAGACTCGATCCATCGGCTCAGCCCCACGCAGTCGTCGATACAGGCCGGTCTTCCGATTGCCCTGAAAAACACTTTTATATTGTTGGCCTTGTTTACTGTAACTTTGACCAGGGAGAGGCCGTGCTCTTCCATATACGGGGCTGCGGTCTGTTCTATGGTTTGTTTCTCAATCATGCGGATATGTGTTATGTACGTGAGCTGTAGATAAAACGAAAGGGACTTGCCGTCCCTTTCCTCTTCCAAATCCGCACAAAAATAAGGGTTTTATGCATATATTCCAAAAAAAAGTGCTTTATTTGCAAAATTATTTTAGAATAACGAAACAAAAGTGTACCATGGAGGTTAGTGCAAAAGTCATAGCAGAGCATCTCGGCGGGGAGATTGTCGGCGATCCTGAGGCAAAGGCATCGTCAGTTGCACGTATCGAGTCCGGCAAGCCCGGTACCCTGTGTTTTTTGGCCAATCCTAAGTATGAGCATTATCTGTATACCTGCAAGGCAAGTATAATTCTTATAAACAAATCTTTTGAGCCCAAAGAGGCAGTGAGCGCGACTCTCGTGAAGGTAGACAACGCATACGAGGCAGTGGCCTCGCTTCTGGACCTGCTCAATGCACTTAAAGCTGAAAAAAAGAAAGGACGGGCCTTGTCCGCTCATGTAGCGTGGTCAGCAAAGCTGGGTAAGGGTGTATATGTCGGTTCTCACGCATATATCGGCAGGAAGACCAGTGTCGGCCGGGGAAGTCAGATCTATCCTCAGGTCTATTTAGGAGACGGGGTCACTGTGGGCGAGAACTGCATCATCTATCCCGGTGTCCGCGTGTACAAGGGCTGTAAGATAGGCAACAACTGCATAATCCATGCTAATGCGGTAATAGGTTCGGACGGTTTCGGTTTCGCACCCACGGCGGACGGAACCTATAAGAAAATACCCCAGACCGGCATCGTCACCATCGAGGACGACTGCGAGATAGGGGCCAATACCGTCATCGACCGTTCCACCATGGGCACCACCCTCATCGAGAAGGGTGTCAAGCTGGACAATCTCATCCAGGTGGCGCACAATGTGGTGATAGGCTCCAACACCGTCATAGCCGCCCAGGCCGGTATCGCCGGCTCGACCAAGATCGGCCGTTCGTGCATGATCGGAGGCCAGGTGGGCTTCGCAGGGCATATCACTATAGCTGACAGGACAATGATAGGGGCGCAGGCCGGACTGATGTCCGACGTCAAGGAGGAGGGCAAGACCCTACTGGGAAGTCCGGCGATGGAGCACAAGGACTTCATGAGGGCATACGCCGTCTTCCGCCGCAACGGCAGGAAGCAGTAATCCGGCAGAATTAATAAGGAATCTATGCAAGACAATCAGAAAACACTCAAAAGAGAATATACATTTGAAGGGAAGGGACTCCATTCTGGCCGTAAGGTCCGGATGACACTATGCCCGGCCCCGGCCGGAACCGGCATCCGTTTTCTAAGGGAGGATATCGGTCCGGATGCGGTGATTGAGGCTCTGGCCGACTATGTCACCACTACACAGAGGGGTACTACCCTCGAGAAAGGAGAGATACGTCTTTCCACGCTGGAGCACTTGCTTTCGGCATTTTCAGGTATGGGAGTGGACAATGCACTGGTAAGAATCAATGCCCAGGAAGTCCCGATTCTGGACGGCAGCGCCCTTCCGTACGTAAGGGCTGTCTCAGCAGACGGCCTGCAGGAGCAGGATGCACCGCGCTCCTATTATAAAATAACGGAGCGGATCAGCCTGCGCGATGAAGCCTCCGGCTCTGAGATAGTCATCGATCCTGCAGATGACTTTTCTGTGGATCTGAAGATAGATTTCAATTCCCATGTGCTTGGAGTGCAGGATATTCACTATGACCGCTTGACTGACTATGCCTCTGAAGTGGCTCCATGCCGTACCTTTGTGTTTTTCCATGAACTGGAGTTTCTCTTCAACAACAACCTTATCAAAGGAGGTGACCTCGAGAATGCTCTTGTAATCGTCGAGAAACCGGTTCCCGAGGAAGCTCTCTCGCGGATGGCCGCCCTCTTTAATGTGGAGAAGGTAGGAGTGTTGCCCAACGGTTATCTGGACAATGTCAGACTGCATTTCCCGAATGAATGTGCCAGACATAAGTTACTGGACCTGATAGGGGATTTTTCCCTGATAGGGACCCGCATCCTTGGGAAGGTTACAGCGTTCAAGTCCGGTCACAGGATCAATACCGATATGGCACGGATTGTGAGAGAGAGGATAAAGAACAATAAATAAACTGAAAAGATATGCAATTCTCAACGGTACACCCCAACGCCAAAATAGCCGCGAACGTGGACATCAGTCCCTACTGCTACATCGCGGAGCATGTGGAGATAGGAGAGGGATGCGTTATAGGTCCCCACGCCACTATTCTGGATTACGTGAAAATAGGTAAAAACTGCAAGATATTCCCAGGAGCCGTGGTAGGAGCCATTCCTCAGGATATGAAGTTCGCCGGCGAGGTGAGCTGGGTGGAGATAGGCGACAATACCGTCATCCGCGAGTGCGCCACCGTCAACCGCGGTACGGCAGCCAGCGGAAAGCTTCTTACCAAGATCGGCGACAACTGCCTCATCATGTCCTACGCCCATGTTGCCCATGACTGCCATCTGGGCAATCACGTGATCCAGACCAGTTATGTAGGACTGGCCGGAGAGACCGACGTGGACGACTGGGCCATCATCGGAGGCGGCTCCCTGGCCCATCAGTTCTGCCACATCGGAGTACATGCCATGATTCAGGGCGGCTCCCGCATCACCAAGGACGTGCCTCCGTACGCCCTGGCCGGACGCCATCCCCTGTCCTTCTGCGGACTCAACAACGTGGGTCTGCGCCGCCGCGGCTTCTCCAATGAGCAGATAGACCGTATCCGCGAGATATACCGCATCATCTACAACAGCGGACTCAACCGCAGCGATGCCTGCCTGGAAGTAGAGCGCGAGGTTCCACCCTGCATCGAGAGGGACAACATCCTCAATTTCATCCGCGCCTCCAAGAGAGGTATCATCAAGTTCACCGACCTTTCGGTAGATGAGTAGCCGGCCGGACTGCGCCGTGGTGTCCACGGCCTATTTTCCTCCGGTGGAGTATTTCATGGCGGCAGCCGCTGCCGGCAGACTCCTGATAGAGGCACATGACTCATACGTCAAGCAGACTTACAGGAACCGTTGCAGGATCTATGCCTGCGACGGTGTCTTGTCTCTGACCGTACCCGTATCGCTGCCTTCCGGTTCGAGGGGGACTGGCGGAGCTCTCATAGACTATTCCAAGCCCTGGCTGCAGCAGCATGAGAGGGCGCTGATTTCCGCTTACCGCACCTCCGCATTCTTCGAATACTACCAGGACGACATTTTCCCTATTCTGGATGCACGTCCACGCCTGCTGGCGGAGCTGAATATCCGCCTTATCCGCAGTCTCATGACTCTGCTGGGAGTGCGCTGCGAGATAGCCCTCACCACAGAGTATATCCCTGTCTATCCCCCGGATTATCTTGACCTGAGGGATGCGATACATCCTAAAAAAGCGGTTCCCGAAATATTCAGAGACCGCTTCAAACCTTATTATCAAGTGTTTTCAGATAGATTTGGATTTATCCCCGGTCTGAGTGTCCTTGACCTGCTGTTCAATGAGGGACCGGATGCTGTATCCTATCTTCTCTAGAACCTCCATCCGAGTGTAAGGAGTACCTTCCAGTTGCGGCTGCTCTCTTTTACGACAGGTGCCGGAGCACCCTCCGCATAGTTCTCGTAGAGGGAGAAGAGATTGTCTACTTTGTTGCAGAGCTGCTGATATGCCGCATCGATGAAGAATCCGCCCGCCGTGCGGAAGCCAAGACCGGCCGAGGCGTAGTGGCGGGTGTTGTCGAAATCCCGCTCGGATGAACTGTACCAGTCATATCCCAGGCGCACTGCCACCTGTTTGTGTGGCCATAGTTCAAGGCCGGCCCTGATATTGTTTACAGCCTGATAGTAGTCGTTCATATAGTCATTCTCGGCTGAGAATACGCTGCGGTCTCCGCCAGTAGAGGACATCCGGATGCTGCTGTAGTCAGCCCTTTCGTAGTCCACGCCTATGGCCATGAAGCTGCCGACAGTGTAGCCCAGGCCCAGATTCCACTTAAAGGGAGCCCTCACGCGGTAGGAGTAGGAACCTACGGGGGAGCTTATCTTGCTGTCTCCGAAGGTGCCCGTGCTGCCGCTGACTGTCTCCTGCCAGCTCTCGTTGAGGAACATCCAGTCCGGTGTGGATATCGAGCCTCCGATGGTCAGGCCTGCAACGGGTCTGACTATGAACCCGGCTGAGACGTCGACACCCAGTCCGGAAGTGGTCATCTGATATTCCCGGGTGAAGCGGGAGAACCCGGTCTGGAAGCGGCTCGGATCATCTGCCCGTTCGGATATGGATGTGTACTCGTTGGCCCAGATGCTCTGGAGGGTGAGGTTGATGCCGAAGAAGAATATGTTGTCCACGTTTCCGGATATGTTGAAAACGATGTCCTGAACATATCCTGTCTTCTGGCGGCGGAAACTCTGTGTCAGGTTTTCAGGAGAGGCTATTACAGGATTGCCGTTCTCATCCTCATATAAATTCTCGGTGGCGCCTAGGAAGAATGACGGGTCTGCGGCCAGGGTGTCCAGCAGTCCTCCGTTCCAGGCCAGGACCTGGGTCCACGACGCTCCGGAGTTGTAGAACGGGTAGTCGTCATAGTCATCGTACATATCCATGTCGTATCCCAGAACTCCCTGGGGAACCGATGCCGCCAGGCTGCCCAGATAGGATGTGCCGCTCTGGGCTCCTGATCCTGAGCTGCTGAATGCGAAGTTGTTGGTCTGATTGGCAGTGATGCCTACGTTGATGTTGAGCAGCCCTCTGGTCCGACCGGTCTCGAAAGTTCCGATCCAGCCGATGTTGGAGAGGGCAAAACGTGTCCGGCTGTCATTCGTGTTGCTGCCGAGGAAAGACGTGGAGGTGGCCGCCGAATATATTGAAGGTGTTACGGTGAATTCTCCGTAACGGTAAACTCCTGATGCCGCAGGGTTGTATGCCAGGGCACCAAGGTCTCCTCCGAGGGCAGTCATTGCGTTGCCCATGGCCAGGCTTCGGGCAGTGCCGTCATAGTACTGGCTGGAGAACTGCAGGGCATTGAAAGTGTAGCTGGGAGTGAGTTGGGCATGAGCCTGTATGGCACCCAGGATCAGTACCCAAGCTATAATTGATATTTTTCTGTACATGTTGTTTCTTCCTTATTGAATGTTTTTCCGTGCATTACCGGCGTCCTCCGCCACCACCGCTGCGGCCGCCTCTCCCGGTATAGGTCCGGCCTCCGCCGCCCATTGACGAGCGGGAGAAACTGCCGGTGCTGAAGGTGCGGGTTCCGGAGCTGTTGTAGGAGTTCCGGTTGAAAGTGGTATTACGGGAATCGTAGGTGGTGCCGCGGTTGAATCCGGTATTGTCCCTGCCGGTTCTTAGGTTGAATGACTGGCGGCTCTCGAAGGGACTGCGGAAGCTCTCTGTACTCGATGCTGCCGGTCTCCTGTAGCTGGTTGTGCCTGATGATGCGGGTCTGCGGAATGAACTGCCGTTGCCGTAGACGGTCCTGCCGTCACTTGCAGTGACTCTGGATGTGGAGGCTGTGTTTCTGAAGCTGCCGCGGTTTACGTAACGCTCACCCATATTGACACTGCCTGTGCTTGTAGGTCTGGACTGGAAAGTCCGTCCAGACACTGTGCTTCTGCCGGAGGTGCCGGAGCCTCTGACGACGGACATCGAGGGTGCTGCTGTCCTGCCGCCTGAGCGCAGGGATGTTCCGGTGGTCCCGGACGCCAGTCTCCTGCCGCCGGTTACTCCGCTGCCTGTGCGTATCCCGACATTTCTCTTTCCGTAGTAGGTGGGATAGAAGGATGCCACGGGATAACCCCAGGGGCCGTACCACGGATCGTACCATCCCCAGTATCCTGGACCGTACCATCCTGCATACCATCCTCCCCACGGGCCATACCAGGGATCCCAAGCCAGACCGAAGCCGAAGCCCCAGCCGCAGTACCAGGGGTCATACCAGCCCCATCCGTACCACGGGCTGTGCCATCCCCATCTGTACCAGGAGGGGCCGAATGCGCCCCAGTATCTCCAGTCCCAGTATGAGTAATAGTCACGGTAGCCGTATCCGGGATACCAGTCGTTGAAATCGAAATTAAAGTTGAGGTTGACCTGACCGAGAGAGTCCAGCGGTTGGTCAAACATCAGTGTGTACTGTTTTTCCGGTACATAGGATACATCCAGAGTGCTGTTGGCGCTGGCTATGACTATGGTGTCCGAGAAGCGGGCCGCCTCCTGACGGGTACGGCTTATGAGCTTCTGAACTTCCTCGCTGTCTGCCCTGGCTTCTTCGCGGACGTCACCGGAAGGTCTGTAATATATGCCGTCTTCAAATGCGGAAGATGCATAGTAAGAGGATGTTCCGCAGGAGGTCAACAGGACCGCGGAACAGATCGAAAGCAAAATCAAACTTTTTTTCATACCTAACCTCCTTTTTAGTCAATAATTACTACTTTTGCAACACAAATTAACAAAAATCATTCCATATAAACAAGACATAATGGCAAAAGAGGTTACTAGCAAAGAAGAGAATTATTCGCAGTGGTACAACAATCTGGTAGTCAAGGCTGATCTCGCCGAGAACTCAGCCGTCCGCGGCTGCATGGTCATCAAGCCCTACGGCTATGCCATCTGGGAGAAGATGCACGAGCAGCTTGACAGGATGTTCAAGGCCACAGGTCATCAGAACGCATATTTCCCCCTTTTCATACCGAAATCATTCCTCAGCCGTGAGGCCGAGCATGTGGAGGGTTTCGCCAAGGAGTGCGCGGTGGTGACGCACCACCGTCTCATGGCCAATCCTGACGGTCCCGGAGTAGTAGTGGACCCGGACGCAAGACTGGAGGAGGAACTCATCGTGCGTCCCACATCGGAGACCATTATCTGGAACAGCTATAAGAACTGGATCAAGTCCTACCGCGACCTGCCCATCCTGGTCAACCAGTGGGCCAATGTCGTGCGCTGGGAGATGCGTACCCGTCTCTTCCTACGTACCGCCGAGTTCCTCTGGCAGGAGGGACACACCGCCCACGCTACGGCTCAGGAGGCGATGGAGGAGGCCGAGAGGATGGTCCATGTCTATGCCGATTTCGCCCGCAATTACATGGCCATGCCGGTAGTGGTGGGTCACAAGTCAGAGCACGAGAGATTTGCCGGAGCCCTGGATACACTCACCATAGAGGCGATGATGCAGGACGGAAAGGCCCTGCAGGCCGGTACATCCCACTTCCTCGGACAGAACTTCGCCAAGGCTTTCGACGTGAAGTTCGCCGACAAGGACGGCAAGCTCGACTACGTGTGGGCTACTTCATGGGGTGTGTCCACCCGTCTGATGGGAGCCCTCATCATGGCTCACGGTGACAACAACGGACTCGTCCTGCCTCCGGCCATCGCTCCGATACAGGTAGTGTTCGTACCTATATATAAAGGTCAGGAGGAGCTCGACCGGATGGTGGCATATATGAAGGAGATCGCCGCCGAGCTTGGAAAGGCCGGCATTTCCACCAAGATAGACGACCGGGACAATGTCCGCTCCGGCTTCAAGTTCGCCGAGTGGGAGCTCAAGGGAGTGCCCGTGAGGGTGGTGATCGGTCCCCGCGACCTCGAGAGGGGCGAGGTGGAGATCTGCCGCAGGGATACTCTGGAGAAGTCAGCCGCATCCCGTGAGGGTCTTGCCGGGCATATCAAGGGCCTGCTGGATGAGATTCAGTCCAATATCTACAACAAGGCCCTCGCTTTCCGCGAGTCCAAGACCGTCAAGGTGGACACCTGGGACGAGTTCAAGGAGCGCATAGAGGAAGGAGGCTTCCTGCTCTGTCACTGGGACGGCACTCCCGAGACCGAGATGAGGATCCAGGAGGAGACAAAGGCGACCATCAGGTGCATCCCCGTAGACAGCTGTGTGTGCGAGGAACCCGGCAAATGCGTGTATTCCGGCCGCCCTTCGCAGCGCAGAGTGATATTCGCAAGGTCATATTAACACTATACGGCAATGAACAGTGATGATTCCAGCCCCCGGCAGAGGATAATCAGTCTTCTGAATGTCAAGTCTGTAATCAAGTCGCAGATATTCGACCAGTGTCTGGAGGTGTTCAGCGTGCTCAAGGACGTGCTGAGCGAGATGAGTAATGACTTGAACGAGATGCTCGTGAATACCGGCTCGCGCCGTGTCCGTCTGGAGTACAGGGACAGGGGCAAGTTCGAGGCAGAGCTCAAGTTTGCCGACGACGTGCTGATATTCAGCCTGCATACGGATATCTTCCAGTTCGACAGGGAGCACCCTGTGTGGAAGAACCCCTACGTTAGGAACAGTCCTTATAACGGTTACTGCGGAGTAATCAGCGTCTACAACTTCCTCTACGACTCCCTGAAGTACAACCGCAACGATGACCTGGGCTACCTGGTGGCACGTATGTTCATCAACAAGGACAAGGCTTTCTTCGTGGAGGGCAAGCGCCAGAAGAGACAGATTACGGACCTTTTCGGAAAGAGCACGCTTACCCGCGACGACCTGGTGGCCTTCGTGGAGTCAGCGATCAACTATTCCCTTTCATTCGACCTGCTGGTTCCTCCCTATGATATGGTAAAGGAGGCTACGGTGGGAGAGATGAACACCAAGATAGAGTCATCCAGGATGAGAACGGGTAAACGGCTTGGATTCAAGTATAATTCAGATGATGTTTTAAATACGGAAGATAATGAGTAAGAGATATTTTATAGGTTCAGTACTGCTGGCTGCGGTGTTGTGCTGTCATGCTTCCGATGCTTTGGCCTCGGACCGGAAGAAGGAGCGTGCAACGGATGTGGACTACAAGGAAATAAAGTCTGTCGAGATCGACACATCAGCTCTTGATCCGGCGCAGAAAGTATGCTTTGGTATTGTCTCGTCCATAGACGGGTCTGCTGTCGACACTGCCTCCAAGGAAGAACCGAAGTACTGGACCAACGGTATTCTGACTCAGGTGGGTTTCTCTCAGGTCTCATTGACCAACTGGGCGGAGGGAGGTTCGGCCAATGTCTCCCTGAACGGCTTGATAGATGCCAACGCCAACTATGCCAAGGACAAGATGATATTCGAGAACAGACTGAAGATATCCTATGGATTCGTGCAGTCTTTCGAGAGAGGAACTCCACTGAACCAGCAGTTCGACAAGAGTGATGACCGTGTCCAGCTCGACAGCAAGTGGGGATGGATGCTGAAGGACAAGCTGTACTTTTCATCTCTGTTCAATTTCAGAACCCAGCTGACACCCACATACGAATATGTAACGGCAGAGGACGGTACGGTGACGCGAAACGCCCAGTCAAATTTCATGGCTCCAGGTTATCTGTCTCTCGGTTTCGGTATCAACTACAGACCGTTCAATTTCCTGTCATTCAACATTTCCCCTGCAACTGGCAATCTTGTTGTAGTGACGGATGAGAATCTGCGGGAGACTTACGGCAATGATCCAGGTCAGGCCGTGAGGGCTGAGTTCGGAGCGCAGCTCAAGATGGATGTGAACTATACTTGGAAGATTCTGAAGATAAGCTCTGCACTCACACTTTTCTCCAACTATCTGGACCATCCTGAGAATATCCAGGTGTACTGGGATGTGGACGCATCGCTGGCTCTGACCAAGGTACTGACGCTCACTGCCCGTACCAATCTGATTTATGACGAGAACATAATGATCGCCGACGAATTCGGTATTACGGCTCCCAGAGTGCAGTTCAAGGAGATAGTCAGTCTGGGACTCACCTGGACTTTCGGGCAGTATATCAAGCCGGAATAGCTATGGATATCGTCCGGGAATTTGATGGTGCCCTTACATCCCTTTCCGACGGGAAAGTGGAAGGGCGCAGATATCTTCTGGGTGTGAGCGGCGGCATTGACTCCATGTGTATGGCGCGGTTGTTCCTGGATTCTCATCTGTCTCCTGAGTTTGCCATAGCGCATGTCAATTTTTCTCTTAGGGGAGAAGAGAGCGACGGGGACATGGATTCTGTCGTGGAGTGGGGTCGTGTCCATGGGATACAGGTCTATACCAGGACTTTCGATACGAAGGCATACAGCGCTGAGAATTCGATTTCAACGCAGATGGCTGCGAGAGAGCTCCGCTACGGTTTTTTCTCGGAACTCATGGATTCCGAAGGTTTTGACCTTCTGGCCATAGCCCATAACCTGGACGACAGTATAGAGACGATTTTTCTCAACATAGCCCGCGGTACCGGTCTGAAGGGACTCTCCGGCATACCGGTGCGCAACGGCCGCATAATCCGTCCCCTCATGGGCATCTCCCGTGCCCGGATACGGGAGTATGTCGAGTCCAACGGCGTGTCCTACCGGGACGACAGGACCAACTTCGAGTCCCACTACGCCCGCAACAGGGTCCGGAACATCATTTTTCCTGAGTTCCGCAAGATCAATCCTTCCTTCCTCAACACTGTCCGCCGGGATGCGGAGTATTTCCGGGAGGCTTCGGATATCATCGACGGGGTCTATGCGGGAGTCTGCTCCAGGGTGTGCAGTACTTCCGGGGACGGGGTGCTGACCATAGGCATCCAGGCCCTGCTGCAGGAGGGACACTGCGGATACTGGCTGAACATGATGCTCCGGGAATACGGTTTCAACAGCGGTCAGGTCTCCGATATGGAGCGTTGCATGACATCGGGGCAGAGCGGCAGGGTATTCCGTTCGGGTACCCATGAACTGGTCTTCGGAGCTGACAGGATGAGGGTCTATCCCCTGACGCAGGAGGAGGAGACGGAGCTCATCATAGACCGGCCCGGAGTGTACAATTTCAAGGGAATGAGGTTCCGCCTCGATTTCTTTCCCCGTCCGGTAGCCTTCAACCCTGTCTCCGACGGTTCCGTGCTCTATTTTGCGGCGGACAGCCTGAGTATGCCCCTGACCTGCCGCGGATGGAGGCCGGCGGACCGTTTCCGTCCCTTCGGCATGCAGAGAGGCTCCAAGAAACTCAGTGACTTCTTCACCGACCTGAAAATGGACCGTATGCAGAAGCTCTCCCAGCCGGTGCTGACCGATGCGGCCGGACAGATCGTATGTCTGCCGGGTCTGCGGATTGACGACCGCTTCAAGATAAAAACCCCGACAACCATAGTCGCCGGGGTCTCCATTGTCCGTTAGGTCTGCTTTTATTCGAAGCAGTAGATGTAGGGAACTCTTGCGTAGATGCCTTTCTCGGCTCTGACTGACTGGAAGAGGTTCTTCATCAGCTGCTCGGGGTCGGAGAATGTCTCCACTGCCGCACTGGCCGTGCCCAGGCCTTCCATCAGCTTGTCCAGGCTGGTGCGTACTTTCGGCCAGCTCTCTATCCTGTAGTTGTCCAGACCTGCCGATACGGCGGCGTAGTCCAGGGCTTCCTTAAGACCGCCGATCTCGTTGACCAGATTGATGTCAAGAGCCTCGCTGCCGCACCATACACGGCCCTGGGCGATCTCATCCACTCTTTCAGGAGTCATGCCGCGGCCCTCGGCCACGATGTTGATGAAGTGGTCGTAGATCATCTCCACCTGCTCCTGAAATGCCGCTACCTCCTGACGGTTCAGCTTCCGGGTCATCGAGCCCATGTCGGCGTGTGCGTGGGAGCGGATGGTCACGGGGTTGACATGCGCTATGTCCTTGAAGGTCTTCTCGAGGGATGGCAGCATGCTGAATACTCCGATGCTGCCGGTGAGTGTGGTGCTGTTGGAGTAGATCTTGTCGGCTCCGGCCGAGATCCAGTAACCGCCCGAGGCCGCCATCGTGCCGTAGGATACGATCAGGGGCTTCTCCTGCTGGAGCAGCTCCAGCTCGGTGCGGATAATCTCCGCGGGCTGTACCGAGCCTCCGGGGGAGTTGACCCTGAGTACCACCGCCTTGACAGAACTGTCGGCGCGGAGGTCGCGGATGATGGGCTGGAATGTCTCCTCGGTGATGCCGTCGCTGCCGTTGGGATTGATCTGACCGTCGGCATAGATGATGGCTATCTTGTCCTTGGCCTTGTAGTTGGTCTTGATGCGGGCCTTGATGTATTTGTCCAGAGTGATCATCTTCACGTCCTTGAGCTTCTCGGCTCCGGCGAGGGTGCGTAGATTCTCCTCCATGCCGTTGACAGTGCAGAGCTCGTCCACCAGGCCGGCGTCCACCATGTCCTGGGCGGTGTTGAGCTCCAGGTTATTGACCATGCGGTCCAGGTCGGTGAGGGAAATCTCACGGGACTCGCAGATGCTGCCTGCGGCGGCCTTCCAGAGGGCGTCCACCATGGCCTGGTTCTGCTCCCGGTTGGCCTCGCTGATGTCGCTGGCGATGAACTGCTCGCCGGCTGATTTGTACTTGCCGTGGCGGATGAGCTGCATCTCCACTCCGAAGCGGTCAAGCACGTCCTTGAGGAATATGATGGTGGTGGCCATGCCGAGGATGTTGTTCGAGGCGAATTCATCAGCGTAGATCTTGTCGGCTACGGATGCAAGGTAGTAGCCGCCGAAGGAGAAGTTGTCTCCGTATGCTATCACGGGCTTGCCGGAGGCGCGGAATCTCTCTAGGGCTCCGCGCAGCTCCTCCATGTAGGAAATGCCGCTGGAGTAGCCGCAGTCGGTCAGGTAGATGAACTTGATGGAGGGGTCGGTGGCTGCATAGTCGATGGCCCTTACGGCGTCGAGGATACCGATGCTGGAGGATCCTGATGCCATGGGTATCGGCGCGATGGAACTCAGGTCCAGAGGATCCGAGACAGTCTGCTCTCCGATAGCGGAGGACAGCTCGATGCGGAGTATGGACGAGGGTGCCACTGTTACGGTCTCCTCAGCCGGCATCAGCGCACCTATCATGCCTACCGCCAGTAGAAAGAGCAGCCCGAGGGCAATAAAACAGCCCAGGAGGGCCGCAAGAAGATTTTTCAGAAATTTCATTGCAAGTAAGATTTAAAAATTCTTCTACAAATATACGTGAAAACGGAGAGCAATGCAAGTGTTTTGGATTATGATTTTGTGTTCGTACCATTCAGCAGGCATGTGACAGCCGAAGTCGGGATTTCCAGTCTGGAGAAGGCGAATATCTTTTTTCCCAGGTCTTTCAAAGAGGCTCCTATTTTGCTGTTGACGCGAAATCCTATGGATATGATGGCATCCAGATTATAGTAAGTGAGGATTCTCGTTATCTGCCTTTTGCTTTCTTGCCGAACTGTTCGGAATTTCCGAACAGTTGCACTTTCTTCCAGTTCTTCCTGTTCGTATATATTCTTGATATGTTCACTGATATTTGCCTTGCTGGATTGAAATAGTTCGACAATCTGCGCCTGCGTCAACCATACCGTATCTTCTGCCAGCCTCACTTCCAGTTTCACTTCATTGTCGGGCTGATACAAAATGATTTCTCCGCTATTTTCCATTCTTCTGCTTTTTTTTATCGGCAAAGTTAAAGTTTTTCTTTAATTATTGTAATTTTTTAATCTGTAAAATAGTGGATTTACAATCATGTCTATTCGTTTGGTAAAGGTGTTGAAGAAGTTCGAACAGCATTCGTCGATATAGCTACAAATGGGGATATGAGAACCGAAACAATAAAGTAACTTTGCAAAAATCAGCGACAATTTATGCGGACAGTAACTATGAGATGTATTACGGCGGCTGCCCTGTCAGTGTATCTTCTGCTGACGGTAGGGGTGGGAGTGCGCGTGTGCGGCTGTTGCGGCAGTATGAACCTGTCCATCTTGTGGAAGATGATGGATGCTTGCGGAACATGTTGCCAGACAGATGTATATGTGATGGATGCCGCATTCTGCTCCATGACTGAAGACTTCTCGGAGGCGGATTTTCATCTGTTCTTGGCTGATTCTTTTATGCCCGTTCCGGCCGGATGGACGGATGACTCCGGATTATATATCACCTCTGGCGTGTCCTTGCTTTCCGAGACGGCTCCACCGGGCGTAATCTACCTTCGCATAGAGCAGTTGAGATTGTAGTCAGGCGGTATTTCCGGTATTTTCCGTGCAATTTACTGTCAGATTATAATCATTTATTGCTATATGAGAAAAATCACGATTATTTCAGCCATACTGCTGGTATGGGGCGCCCTCACGGTGCGGGCGAAGCAAAGCACCTCCCTTGCTGGAGCCGTGTACACCGTGAATATCGATGGAAAGAAGGAACCGGTCGCCTTCGCCACCGTGTACTGGGCCGGCTCAGGTCTCTATGCGGACTGCGATGATGAAGGAAGATTCACTATCGGACGGATGGATGACGGTAATGGTCAGCTGGTGGCTGCTGCCCTGGGGTACGTATATCACGAACCAGGGAGTTAACGGCTACCTCAAGGTGGGAATCCCTCTGAATGAGGACAATTCTCACAACATCGCAGTAGTCGCCGACTACACCTGGCATCAGCTGGACTCGTATTTCGGCCTCAGGAGTTTCTTCGGAAGGCAGAACTCCGGCTTCCTCAATCTCATGTACCAGGGCATACCGAATGACTCCCACCGCTTCACATTCGGTCTCAGGAACTTCTTCGACGGCTATGTCCAGACACTGCATGACGGGTATGCGGATCCTCTGTCGGCTTCCCGTCGGGCAGTATTCGCGGACTATGACCTCTCGCGCAAAGAAAATTCCCTGGGAATATACGGAGAATACACCTATACTCTGGGAGAGAAGTTCTCGGCAGTGGCAGACCTGAGCCTCGACTGGAACAGTCTCTACGGTCTCTTTCTCTCGCCACGGGTCAATCTGAAATGGTCACCTGCGGAGTGGCTCGTCATCCGGGCTTCGGGAGGCCGCGGAACCCGTTCGCCCAATGTGGTAGTGGACAACCTCGGCATGATGTCCTCAGGACGCCGTCTGGACATAGCCCCGGACCTGGACATGGAGTCCGCCTGGACCTACGGCGGCAATATCACCTTCTACATCCCGATAGGCTTCGAGGACAACTCCTATCTCAGTTTTGATTACTTCCGCAGTGATTTTACCTCCCAGATTATCGTGGACCAGGAATATGACTGGAGTGCGGTAAGCATCTACAGTCTGGACGGCCCGTCGTACACCAACACTTGGCAGGCGGATTTCTCCGTAGAGCCTTTCGAGCGCTTCACCGTTCTGGCTACTTTCCGTTATTCAGATTCCAAGGTATGGCTGAAGGACCGGGGTCTGGTGGAAAGGCCGCTGGTCAGCCGCTATAAGGGCGTACTGAACCTCCAGTATGCGACCCGGATGAATATCTGGACCTTCGATTTTACGGCCCAGATCAACGGCCCTGCCCGTCTGCCGGACTTTGCCGTGAAGCCGGGGGAGAGCGGCATGAGCCCTGTCTACCCGGTGCTCTTCGCGCAGATTACCCGCAAGTTCAAGGGGGTGGACCTATATGTCGGAGTCGAGAATATCACCAACTGCCGCCAGAAGCATCCTGTAATCAGTGCGGAGGATCCCTGGTCCCCTGATTTCAACGCTTCGGTGATATGGGGACCCCTGACCGGGGTAACTGCTTATGCTGGAGTTAGATTTACCCTTTGGAAATAGATTTTGCCAAATTTATAAATTTTAAAAAATATGAAAACGTTTAAATTTTTTATGAAAACGGCCGTTGCCGTATTGATGTTGTCATTTTTTGCCGTAACTTCGTACGCCCAGAAAAAGAAGGCTCCGCTGCAGGAAGTCGTCTTCTCTGTCAACCTTCACTGTGAGAACTGTGTTAAGAAAGTTCAGGAGAACATCCCTTTTGAGAAGGGTGTCAAGGACCTGAAGATATCCCTTGACGACAAGACCGTGTGGGTGAAGTATGACCCGGGAAAGACTACCAGGGAGAAACTGGCGGCCGCCATCGAGAAACTCGGCTACGAGGTCCTGGGTGAGGTTAAGCAGGAATAACACACTCATTATAGATTATGTACAAAATACTTAGGAAGAAATTTCTGACGCCGGCGATCTGTCTCATGGACGTCCTGGCGCCCCGTGTTGCGCAGTCAGCCCAGCCGGGACAGTTTCTGATAGTCAGGGCAGGGGAGAAGAATGAGCGCATACCCCTGACCATCTGTGATTACAACCGCGAGGAAGGCAGCGTGACCATCGTCACCCAGCTCGTGGGAGCCTCTACCCGCATCATCTGCAGCTATGAGGCCGGAGAGTCCTTCGCGGATGTAGTCGGGCCGCTCGGTCAGCCTTCCGAGTTTATACACTTGAGTCCTGAGGCGCTCCGGAACAGCCGTTATCTCTTCATCGCGGGAGGTCTTGGAACGGCTCCGGTGTATCCCCAGGTGAAGTACCTGCATCAGGCCGGGGCAAAGGTGGACGTGATAATCGGTGCCCGCAACAAGGACCTGGTAATCCTCGAGGAGGAGATGCGGGCCGTCTGCGACCACCTTTATATATGTACTGACGACGGCTCGTACGGTGAGAAGGGTTTAGTGACCGACATCATGGGCCGTCTGCTGGACTCCGGCGAGAAATACGACCAGGCGGTGGCCATCGGCCCCATGATTATGATGAAGTTTGTCACACTCAAGGGCCGTCAGTACGGCATCCCTCTGATCGTCAGCCTCAATACCCTGATGGTGGACGGTACCGGCATGTGCGGTGCCTGCCGCGTGACCATCGCCGGCAAGACCCGTTTCGCCTGTGTGGACGGACCGGAGTTCAATGCCTACGACGTGGACTTCGAGGAGGCCATGCGCCGTCAGGGCATGTACCGCGATATCGAGAAGGAAAAGGACCACCAGTGTCATATAGGACTGCATCAATAACAACATCAGGAGGATACACAATGGCTAACAAGATACCCAGAGTCCCTGTACGCGAGCAGGATCCCGCAGTCAGGGCCCGTAATTTCGAGGAAGTATGCTACGGATACAACGAGCAGGAGGCCGTCCTCGAGGCCTCGCGCTGCCTCAACTGTAAGAAGCCCCGCTGTGTGGAGGCCTGCCCGGTTTCCATCCAGATACCCGCATTTATATCAAAGGTAGCGGCCGGAGACATCAAGGAGGCTGCCCGTATTATCTCTCAGGACAGCTCCCTGCCCGCAGTCTGCGGCCGCGTCTGCCCCCAGGAGACCCAGTGCGAGGGTTCCTGCATCCTGGGAGTCAAGGGCGAGCCGGTGGCCATCGGCAAGCTCGAGCGTTTCGTGGCGGACTGGAGCCGTCAGAACGGAGTCCGCTTCGCTGACAAGGCTCCCGCCAACGGTATCAAGGTCGCAGTGGTGGGCAGTGGTCCGGCCGGTCTGGCCTGTGCCTCTGACCTGGCCCGCTGGGGCTATGACGTCACCGTCTTCGAGGTGCTGCACAAGGCCGGAGGCGTGCTGCAGTACGGTATCCCCGAGTTCCGTCTGCCCAAGCAGGAGGTCGTGGAGTACGAGGTGGAGAATGTGCGCCGCCTCGGAGTGAAAATAGAGACCGACGTGGTGGTGGGAAGGACCGTCACGGTGGATGACCTCTTCGACAAGGAGGGCTTCAAGGCCGTGTTCATCGGCTCGGGAGCCGGTCTGCCCAAGTTCATGGGCATCCCCGGGGAGAATCTCAACGGAGTATTCTCCGCCAACGAGTTCCTCACCCGCAACAACCTCATGCACGGTTACGACCCTACATACGATACCCCCGTATTCTCCGGCCGTAGGTCGGTAATAGTGGGAGGCGGCAATGTGGCAATGGACGCCGCCCGCACCGCCCTGCGCCTGGGCTCTCAGGTGACAGTGGTCTACCGCCGCACCGAGAAGGAGCTGCCCGCCAGGGTGGAGGAGGTCCATCACGCCAAGGAGGAGGGCATAGAGTTCCGCCTTCTGACCAACCCCGTGGAGATCCTGGGCGACGAGAAAGGCTGGGTGCGCGGTATCCGCTGCATCCGCATGGAGCTCGGCGAGCCCGACGAGTCGGGACGCCGCTCCCCCGTGCCGGTGCCCGGCTCCGAGTTTGAGATTGAGACGGACACCGTCATCATGTCCCTCGGAACCTCTCCGAACCCGATGATAGCCCGCTCTACCCCCGGACTGGAGACCAACCGCCGGGGCTGCCTCATTGCCGATGAGGACGGAGCCACCACCCGTCCGATGGTATTTGCCGGAGGCGATGCCGTAACGGGCGCTGCGACTGTGATTCTGGCGATGGGTGCCGGCCGCCGGGCGGCCGCCGCGATCCATAAGGCATTGCAGTCTGAGAAATAATTCCTACCTTTGCCCGGATTAATGTATTAAAACTGATGAACGACAAATTGAAAATCGTGGTCCTGGCCAAGCAGGTGCCGGACACAAGAAATGTAGGAAAAGATGCGATGAAGGAGGACGGAACGGTCAACCGCGCCGCATTACCTGCTATTTTCAATCCCGAAGACATGAATGCCCTCGAGCAGGCGCTCAGGATCAAGGACCGTCTGAAGGACGTGGAAATCCATCTGTTGACTATGGGCCCCGGCAGGGCCGCCGACATCATCCGCGAGGGTCTTTTCAGAGGCGCTGACGGAGGAGTTCTCCTGACCGACAGGAAGTTCGCAGGAGCCGATACCCTTGCCACATCCTACGCGCTGGCCCAGGCAGTCCGCAAGATCGCTCCCGACATGATCATCGCAGGCCGTCAGGCTATCGACGGTGATACCGCCCAGGTGGGCCCTCAGGTAGCCGAGAAGCTGGGCTGGCCTCAGATTACCTACGCAGAAGAAGTACTGTACATCGACGATAACAGAGTGACCGTACGCCGCAGGCTGGAGCGGGGCATCGAAGTGGTGTCCTCCCCTCTGCCCGTGCTGATTACGGTGACCGGCACCGCTGCCGCATGCAGACCCCGCAACGCCAAGCAGCTCCTCCGCTACAAAGGAGCCCGCACCGTTTCCGAGGACCAGGCCTCCGGTTCCGAGTACGCCGCCTCAGGCAAGTGCTCCGAGCATTTCCAGATACCCGAGTGGGGCTTCGCCGAGATAGGCGGGGACGAGAAGAGCTACGGTTCCTCCGGCTCGCCCACCAAGGTGAAGAAGATCGAGAACATCATCCTCCAGGCCAAGGAGTCCAGGACCCTCTCGGACTCGGACGCCGATATCGAGGGTCTCGTAAAAGAGCTGATATCCAGTCATACAATCGGTTAATCTGTTAAAACGCTAGACGACATGAACAACATTATAGTATATTGCGAGACCGACGGAGGACGCCTCTGTGACGTGAGTCTCGAACTGATGACCAAAGCCCGTGACCTGGCCGCCTCGCTCTCCTGCGATGTGGAGGCCCTGCTGATAGGACACGATGTCCGCGGCCTGGCCGATGAACTTTATTCCTACGGAGCTGCAGTAGTGCATCTGGCCGATGACAAGCGGCTGGAGTTCTTCCGCACACTGCCCTACGCATCGATTACCATTGACCTTTTCCGCAAGGAACAGCCCCAGATAGCCCTCTTCGGAGCCACCTCCGTGGGCAGAGACCTCGCTCCCAGAGTCTCCAGCGCCCTGCACAGCGGCCTTACCGCCGACTGCACCTCCCTGGAGATAGGTGACCATCAGGACAAGGAGAAACAGTACCACAACCTCCTGTACCAGATCCGCCCCGCATTCGGAGGCAACATCATCGCCACCATCGTCAACCCCGAGCACAGGCCCCAGATGGCCACTGTCCGTGAGGGTGTGATGAAGAAGGCTCCCCTGGCCGCTCCCGTGGCAGGACGCATCTCTGAGATAGATGTCAATTCTATCCTGAAGGACAGCGATCTGACAGTGGAGATTGTGGCCCGTGAGATAGAGGAAAAGAAGATAGATATCAAAGGAGCACAGATTATTGTCGCCGGAGGATTCGGAGTCGGCAGCAAAGAGAATTTCGACCTGATATTCGAGCTGGCAAAGACTCTCGGAGGAGAGGTGGGTGCTTCCCGCGCCGCAGTGGACGCCGGCTTTGCAGACCATGCCCGCCAGATCGGACAGACCGGAGTGACCGTACGTCCCAAGCTCTTCATTTCCTGCGGTATCTCAGGTCAGATCCAGCACACGGCCGGTATGGACCAGTCCTCGATGATCATCTCGATCAACAGCGACCCCGAGGCTCCCATCCACAAGATAGCCGACTATGCTATCGTGGGTGACCTCAATGTGGTGATACCCAAGCTCATCAAGTTCTACAAACAAAACAGCAAGTAAGGAGAAGAAGTCATGGCAAATTTTTATACAGACAACAGTGATTTGAAGTTTCAGCTCTCGCATCCCCTGATGCAGAAGATAGTGGAGCTGAAGGAACAGGATTTCAAGGACAGCGGAGTCTATGACTACGCTCCCTGCAATGTCGAGGATGCCATCGACTCCTACGACAAGGTGATGGAGGTCATGGGCGAGATCTGCGCCGATACCATAGCCGCCAACGCCGAACAGGTGGACCACGACGGCCCTGTATGCGAGAACGGCCGCGTGACCTACGCAGCCGGTACAGCCGAGAACCAGAGGGTGCTCACCCAGGCCGGCATGTACGGCATGTCCCTGCCCCGTCAGTACGGCGGACTGAATTTCTCCCTCGTGCCCTATGTGATGGCTGAGGAACTGGTTTCCAGGGCCGATGCCGGATTTGCCAATATCTGGGGTCTTCAGGACTGCGCCGAGACCATCCACGAGTTCGCCTCCGAGGAGATTAAGGCCGAGTTCCTGCCCCGCATCCCCCAGGGAGATACCTGCTCCATGGACCTGACCGAGCCCGATGCCGGCTCCGACCTCCAGGCCGCCATGCTCAAGGCCGAGTGGTGCGAGGAGAAGGGCATGTGGATGCTCAACGGTGTAAAGCGCTTTATTACCAACGGTGACGCTCAGATCAAGCTCGTCCTGGCCCGTTCCGAGGAAGGCACCCGCGACGGCCGCGGCCTGTCCTACTTCGTACACGACCAGAAATGGGGCGGCGTGACTGTCCGCAGGATTGAGAACAAGCTCGGTATCAAGGGCTCTCCTACCTGCGAGCTGGTATTCAAGAACGCTCCCGCCAAGCTCATCGGCGAGCGCCGCATGGGCCTTATCAAGTACGTGATGTCCCTGATGAACGGTGCCCGTCTCGGAGTCGGTGCCCAGTCCGTGGGTATCTCCGAGGCCGCTTACCGCGAGGCCTACAAGTACGCCTGTGAGCGCCGTCAGTTCGGCAAGGCCATCATCGAGTTCCCGGCAGTGTCCGAGATGCTCGCCGTGATGAAGGCCAAGCTGCAGGCTTCCCGTGCCATCCTCTATGAAACCACCCGTTTCGTGGACATCTACAAGTCCTACGGCTTCCTCGCAGAGACCCGCAAACTCACTCCCGAGGAGCGTCAGGACATGAAGAAGTACCAGAGGTACGCCGATATGTTCACCCCCGTGCTCAAGATGATGTCCAGCGAGTACTGCAACCAGAACGCCTACGACGCCATACAGGTACACGGCGGCTCCGGCTACATGAAGGAGTATCCCGTGGAGCGCATCTACCGCGACGCCAGGATTACCACCATATATGAAGGTACATCCCAGCTCCAGACCGTGGCCGCTATCCGCTACGTGACCACCGGCGCCTACCTCGCCAGGATACGCGAGTACGAGGCAGAGGAGGTGGCTCCCGAGTATGCAACTCTTAAGAAGACCCTCGTTGAGATGACCGCACAGTACGAGCAGGCCTGCACCCTCGTACACGGACATGACAACACCTACATCGACTTCCACGCCCGCCGTCTGGTCGAGATGGCCGGTCACATCATCATGGGCTGGCTCCTCGTGCTGGATGCCCAGAGATGCGCTGACTTCGCTAAGTCCGCAAGGGTGTTCGTAGGCAAGGCCAAGTCCTGGAATCAGGAGCGCTACGACTACATCGCAGGCTTCTCGGAGGAGCAGTTGGCAGACTTTATCAACTAAAACAGACAATATGAAGAAATACCTTTCCATTCTCGTACTGTCCGTCTTCTGCATGGCTCCGGCCTCCGCAGACGAGGGCATGTGGCTTCCTTCCCTGATTTCGCAGAGAATAGGGGATATGCAGGCCAAGGGATTCACTCTCACGGCCGAGGATATCTACAGCATCAACCAGGCATGTCTTAAGGATGCCGTGGTCCACTTCGGAGGCGGCTGCACCGGAGAGCTCATATCTCCCGAGGGACTCCTCATCACCAACCATCACTGCGGCTACGGTCAGATTCAGAGACACAGCTCCGTGGAGCATGATTATCTCCGCGACGGCTTCTGGGCTATGACCCGCGCCGAGGAACTGCCCAATCCGGGACTTTCCGTGAGCTTCCTCGAGTACATGGAGGATGTTACCGACAAGGTACTGAAAGGCTATAAGGACGGCATGAGTGAGGAAGAGCGCGAGGCTCTGGTGGAGAAGAACTCCGCCAAACTCGTCGAGGAGGCTGTTGCGGAAGGCAAGGGACTCCGTGCTTCGGTAGAGCCCCTGTTCTACGGCAACAAGTACTACATGTTCGTGTTCCGCAGATATACCGATGTACGTCTGGTGGGTGCTCCCCCTTCGTCTATCGGAAAGTTCGGCGGCGACACTGACAACTGGATGTGGCCCCGTCATACAGGAGACTTCTCCATCTTCCGCGTATATGCCGACAAGGACAACAACCCCGCGGCCTATTCGGAGGACAACGTGCCCTATAAGCCCAAGAAGTATTTCCACATAGCCGCCGGCGGAGTGAAGGAGGGTGACTTCACCTTCGTATACGGATTCCCCGGAAGCACCCGCGAGTACATCATGTCCGAGGGCGTACGCTACGTCTCCGACGTGACCAATCCAGCCAAGATTGCTCTCCGTACCATGCGTCTGGATGTCCAGAAGAAGTACATGGACGCCGACCAGGCCGTGAGAATCCAGTATTCTTCGAAAAATGCCGGTGTGTCCAACGCCTGGAAGAAATGGCAGGGCGAGATGAAAGGCATCGTCCGTCTCGGAACCGTAGCCAGGAAGCAGGCCTTCGAGGCCAGTTTCATGGAGTGGGCCGAGGGAACGGAGTATGAGGGCATCATCCCCGCACTCGACTCCCTCTACAAGGCACTGGAGCCTTACAACTATGCTCTGGACTATTACAATGAGTCCGCCCGCACCATAGAGCTCGTGCAGTTCGCCTCCCGCGCCGTGAAAGCTGCGGAGGGAGGTTCCGACTCGGCCCTCAAGGCTGTTGAGGCGACATTCTACAAGGATTATTTCCTGCCTATAGACAAGGAATCCTTCGTGGCTGTCATGAACGCCTATAAGGACAATGTCCCCGTGGACTTCCGCCCTCCCTATTTTGACAGCACCCTGGCTGTCTACGGCGGCTCGATAGAAAAATGGGCCGATGACCTGTTCTCGGCCTCGGTATTTGCCGACAGGGCTGCCCTCGAGGCCATGGATTGCGCCGCAGTAGCCGCGCTGCAGGATGATCCGGCTGTGGTATTCGGCCGTGAGTTCACATCCTGGATAGGGGAGAATATCCGCCCCGTGGTCAGCCGTCTCAACTCCGAGATCAACCTGCTCAACCGCGACTATGTGCGCGGCCAGATGGAGTTCCAGCCGGAGAAGACCTTCTATCCCGACGCCAACAGCACTCTCCGCGTCGCCTACGGTCACATCAAGGGCTATTCTCCCTCCGACGGAGTGTACTACATGCCGTTCTCGACCATCGAGGGCATCATGGAGAAGGACAACCCCGACATATTCGATTACAACATACCGCAGAGATTCCGTGATATCGTGGCTTCCGGCGACTACGGCCGCTGGGGACATGACGGCAAGGTGCCTGTCTGCTTCATCGCCACCAACCACACCTCCGGCGGCAACTCCGGCAGCCCCGTGATCGACTCCAAGGGCCGCTTGATCGGCATCAACTTCGACCGTGTCTGGGAAGGCACCATGAGCGACATCGAGTTTGACCCCGATTTCTGCCGCAACATCTCCCTGGATATCCGCTACGTCCTCTTCGTCATCGACATGATAGGCAATGCGGACCATCTGATAGACGAGATGACCATCGAAACAGAATAGACGCAAACATACTTCGGTATGTTTTAAAGTTACATATTGAAGACGACCGGGTCGGGATTGTTCCTCACCCGGTTTTTCTTTTGCAGTTTTGAGAAAAACACCTAACTTTGAAGTTATAACCTGACAAAATCAACCGATCATGAAAACTGTCCGGACAATACTGACACCGCTGGTGTCCCTCTGTCTTATTTGCAGCTGTACGGCCATCAATGACCGTCTCGACGAACTTGAGAACCGCATCGCGGCACTGGAAACCCTGTGTGCGCAGATGAACGACGACATCACGGCGATGGAGTCCCTGGTGTCGGCCGTGCAGGCAGGAGATTTCATCACGGAAGTATTGCCGGTGACTGAGGACGGAGCCGTGACCGGCTACGAGATTCATTTTGCCAAGCAGGAGCCGGTAGTCATCCGGAACGGGAAGGACGGTGCTCCGGGTGCTGACGGGACCGACGGAGTGGACGGCGCTGACGGATATACTCCGCAGATCGGCGTGCGGATGGACGAAGACGGCGTGTATTACTGGACTCTGGACGGAGAATGGTTGCTGGATGACAGCGGCAATAAGCTCCGTGTCCAGGGACGTGACGGCGCTGACGGGACTGATGGTGCTGATGGAGCTCCCGGAGTTGACGGTGCCGATGGTGCGGATGGAGCTCCTGGAGCTGACGGTGCACCTGGAACTGACGGCAAGGACGGCGTCACCCCTCAGTTCAAGATAGAGGACGGCTACTGGTTCATCTCCTACGACGGCGGTACGACATGGGAGCAGCTTGGTCAGGCCACAGGTGACCCGGGCAAGGACGGAGCCGATGGACAGGACGGCGTGCCCGGCGCCTCTTCGATAAGTATCGAGGAACGTGAGGACGCGGTCGTATTCACCCTTGCGGACGGGACCGTCATTACCATTCCCAAGCAGTCTCCCCTGAGCATCGAATTTGCCGAGGAAGACCTGGTGGTCATGACCGCCAACAGCAGCAAGGATATCCGCTACACCATCACCGGTACATCCGAGTCAGTAGAGATTGAAGTCATAACCTCCGCCGACATTCAGGCCAAGGCCGTTCCCGATGCCGCCTCGCCCCTTACCGGTGTCATCAGCATCCACACCGGCCCCACCATCGACGAATACACCAAAGCCGTCATCCTCGTCGCCGACGGCACCCGCGTCATCATGCGGACGCTGGCATTCGAGGAGGCCGGTCTTCAGGTAGTGGACAACACGAAGAAATCAGTAGGCGCGGAAGGTGGAGAAGTCACCCTCGAATATCTTTCCAATGTAGACATCGAGGTTGTAATTCCGGAAGCAGTCAGCAGCTGGATAAGCGAGGCCCCGCAGACCCGCGCCCTGACCCCCGGCACCGTGACCCTCCTCGTGTCCCGCAACGACGGCGCCCTGCGCACCGCCACCGTGACCCTCCGCTCCGCCTACGGAGACCTGGCCATCGACTACACGATAGAGCAGGAAGCCGCACCGGAATCCGACCCCGACATTATCACCTTCAACGACCCTAACTTCCTGAACGCTATCCTCAGCAAGAACCCCGGCGTAGACACCGACGGCGACGGCCGGATATCGATTGCCGAAGCAGAAGCCTGTACTAGGCTGAATGTTAGGGAGTCATCCATTTCAGACATGAGCGAGATCAAATATTTTACGAATTTGACTTACTTGTACTGTTACAACAATCAGCTGACCTATCTCGATGTCAGCCACAATGTTCAGCTGGATTTATTATCCTGCTTCGATAATCGGCTGACCCAGCTCGATGTCAGCAACAATGCGCAGTTGACAGAATTGTACTGCTACGACAATCAGTTGACCTATCTTGATGTCAGCAATAACATGAATCTTACAAACTTTATGTGCTGGAACAATCCTCTCACAAATCTGGTGCTGGCAGAGCAGCACAAAAGTACAGAATGGTATGAGGATGTGTATAGCGAGTATTCCGGCGTTTTGGTAGTGAAATAGTTTAAATTTTTCGAAAAAAGTTTGCGCAATCCGAATTTTTACTATCTTTGCGGTCCGATTCGGGATGTGGCGCAGTTGGTTAGCGCACCACGTTAGGGACGTGGGGGTCGGACGTTCGAGTCGTCTCATCCCGACAGAGAGGTTCTCCGAAGCGGAGAGCCTCTTTTTGTAGGAAAACAAACAACATGAAGATAGTTTCGGGAAGTGGCGCAGTTGGCTAGCGCGCTGCGTTCGGGACGCAGAGGTCGGGTGTTCGAGTCACCTCTTCCCGACAAAAAAGGCTCCTCATCGGGAGCCTTTTTTGTCGGGAAGAGGTGACGCTCCGCTCCGAGAGGAGATTCCGCTTTGCATCACTCCGTACACCTACTCCTTCCACGTGTACCTCTGCCCACCTTCCGAAGGTGGGATTTTCATGTCGGGAAGAGGTGACGCTTATTTTTCGAACGGGCCGTTGTTCGCCTCCATCCAAACTTTTGTTAAGAACGAAAAAGAATCGTCGGCACGGGGTGTGTTGGGGAGAGTCAGGAAGTCAGTGTGTTAAGGCGGAGGGCTGTGGAAGCTGGAGGTTTCTGAAGTGACCTGTCCACGGGGTGTCTCTTTAAGTGGTTGATATGTATTGTCTTACGGCAAGAGGCTGTGCGGCTTCTTCCGGCAACATTCCGCAACGGCAGCGAA
>DVHI01000075.1 GCA_018712275.1 Candidatus Coprenecus avistercoris
TCGATGATGCGGATACCGGCCACTGCGAAGAAGTTCGAGGAGAACTGGGCACGGGCGCGGCACATGGCCAGGTTGCCGAATGTAAGCATGAATGCCTTGGGCTCCTTGCCGCTGCGGTCTGTAGCAAGACGGAGGGCTTCGAAGGCCTCAGCTGCGCGGTAGGGCTTCAGAGGCTCCACAGCATCCTCCTTCTGGCAGCCGTGAGCGGGAACGACCTGCCCCATGCGGGTGAGGATGTCGCGGGATACGATCTCGGGAGTAATCTCGTCTCCGGCCTTCTCGAGGAAGTTGGGATACTGGTTGCTGCCGAGGATGGTGTCGCGGCGGGTTGCGTAGTTCTTGTCCCTCTTGTCGGACACGGCCTTGATCTCGGACTGGATGAATCCGGCCTTGAACTGGGCCACATAGCCGCCGGCGGCCTCTACCTTGCGGAAGAGATCCCATGCGGCCCCGGCGATCTTCTCGGTAAGCATCTCCACATAGTAGGAACCGGCTGCAGGGTCAACGACCTTGTCGAAGCGGGCCTCCTCCTTGAGGATGTTCTGCACGTTGCGTGCGATACGGCGGGAGAAGTCATTGGGCACTCTGAATGCGAAATCGTAAGGCAGCACTTCGAGGTAGTCCACACCTGCGATGGCGGCGCTCATGGCCTCGGTGGTACCGCGGAGCATGTTCACGTATGAATCGTAAACTGTGAGGTTGTACTCGGAGGTGGTGGCGAATACCAGCATCATCTCAGGGCAGCCCTTGGCGCAGCCGTAGTCCTCGACAACATTGGCCCAGAGCATGCGGGCGGCACGGAACTTGGCGATCTCCATGAAGTAGGAGCTGCCTACGGCAAACTCGAAGAAAGTCTTGCGGGCGATGGTCTCCACATCAATGCCCATCTCGGAGAGACGGGAGATGTACTCGCTGCCCTGGCTGAGGGCAAATGCGAGCTCCTGGGTAGAGGAGGCTCCGCAGCTGTTGTAGATCACGGCGTCCACTGCGATGACACGTACATTCTTATAGGAAGCGGCAGCCTTTACGCACTCGGCAAGGGCGGCGAAAGCCTTGTCCTCGCAGAAAGAGCCCTTCTTGTTGAGAGGTCTCAGAGGCGAGAAGTCAAATGTAGCGCGGACAGCATCCTTGTCGATGCCGAGCGAGTCAACATACTTGAGGAAATTGTGCAGGCCGTCCACATTCTTGGGGCAGCAGCCGCGGAAGTTCACAGGCACCTTGTCGAGTGAAATACCCTTCAGGAGAGCGGTATAGTCGGCCACGTCCATCACCTTGCCCTCGGGAAGGTGGAATGTGAAGGACTCCACACCCTTTGTCAGAAGTGTGAGGGCCTGGCTGTTGGCTGCAGCGATATCCCCGCAGCATACGCTCTCGTTGATGAACCACTTGTTGTTCTGACGGGTTCCTCTTACGAAGGGGAACTCACCGGGATTCTTCCCTATGTACTTCAGACCCTGAAGGTCCTCAGCGCGGTAATAGGGGCGCACCGTGAATCCGTCGAGGGTCCTCCACACGAGTTTCTTCTCGTAGTCGGCCCCCTTGAGGTCCTTGGTAATCACCTCTTCCCATGCTGACGTAGGGACAGGAGGAAATTCGGTAAATAATTTTTCTGCCATATTTCAAAAATTTGAAAGTTATTTTAATAGTTGCAAATATGTTCGGTTAAAGTCCTACAAGAGCTTGTCGTCCACCAGGTAGGGAATCGTTACCTTGAGCTCGGGGGTGCGCTCCATCTCCCTCTGAATGGCGAACATCGCGCCCTTGTTGCGGGCCCAGCTGCGGCGGGCGATGCCGTTGTTCACATCCCAGTGCAGCATGTTGCGGATCTTGCGGTCGGAGTCCTCGCTGCCGTCGATGACCATACCGAAGCCTCCGTTGATGACCTCGCCCCAGCCAACTCCGCCGCCGTTGTGCAGGGACACCCAGGTGGCTCCGCGGAAGGAGTCGCCTATGACGTTCTGCACTGCCATATCGGCGGTGAACTGTGAGCCGTCGTAGATATTGGAGGTCTCACGGTAAGGAGAGTCGGTGCCGGACACATCGTGATGGTCGCGGCCCAGGACAATGGGGGCCGAGATACGGCCCTCGCGGATAGCGCGGTTCATCTCCAGGGCTATCTTGGTGCGTCCCTCCGCATCAGCGTAGAGAATACGGGCCTGCGAGCCTACCACCAGCTTGTTGCGGCCGGCCTCGCGGATCCAGTGTATGTTGTCGGCGAGCTGGTTCCTGATCTCGTCGGGAGCTGTCCTGTAGATCTCCTCGAGCACCTCCGCTGCGATACGGTCGGTCTCGGCCAGGTCCTCAGGTCTGGAGGAAGTACATACCCAGCGGTAAGGGCCGAAGCCGTAGTCGAAGAAGAGAGGGCCCATGATATCCTGCACGTATGAGGGATAGCGGAATGCTCCGCCCACACCCATGATGTCGGCCTTTGCGCGGGAGGCCTCGAGCAGGAAGGCATTGCCGTAGTCGAAGAAATACATGCCGCGCTCGGTGAGCTTGTTGATGGCGGCCACCTGACGGCGGAGGGACTTCTGCACCTCCCTCTTGAACTTGTCGGGTTCGTTGGCCATCATCTCGTTGGACTCCTCGAAGGTGAAGCCTGCGGGATAGTAGCCGCCTGCCCAGGGATTGTGCAGCGAGGTCTGGTCGGAACCCAGGTCCACGTCCACTCCCCTCTTGGCCAGTCTCTCCCAGAGGTCCACGATATTGCCCTGGTAGGCCAGAGCTACGGCCTCGCGGTTCTCGCGTGCCTGCAGAGCCCTGTCGATCAGCGGGTCAAGCTCTGTGTACACCTCGTCCACCCAGCCCTGCGAATAGCGGGTGCGGATGGCCTTGGGATTGATCTCGGCGATGATGCCGACCACACCGGCTATCACCGAAGCCTTGCCCTGAGCTCCCGACATACCGCCGAGACCGGAGCTGACGAAGAGCTTGCCGCGGTTCTCGGAGCCGGGGATGGAGTGCATCCTGGCGGCGTTCATCACGGTGATGGTGGTGCCGTGCACGATGCCCTGAGGGCCGATATACATGAAAGAACCCGCAGTCATCTGCCCGTACTGGGAGACGCCGAGGGCGTTGAACTTCTCCCAATGGTCCTTGGAAGAGTAGTTGGGAATCACCATACCGTTGGTAATGACCAGACGGGGTGCGTCCTTATGCGAGGGGAACAGTCCGAGGGGATGTCCCGAATACAGCACCAGGGTCTGCTCGTCCGTCATCTGCGAGAGGTACTGCATGGTCAGACGGTACTGCGCCCAGTTCTGGAAGGCGGCGCCGTTGCCTCCGTAGACGATCAGCTCGTGGGGATGCTGGGCGACGGCCATGTCCAGGTTGTTGGAGATCATAAGCATTATGGCCGCTGCCTGACGGCTCTTATGGGGGAAGTCGTCGATGCTGCGGGCGTAGATTTTATAGTCCGGACGGAGCCGGTACATGTAGATACGTCCGTAGGTCTCGAGCTCTTCCTTGAACTCGGGAATCAGAGTCGCATGATGTTTCGGGGGAAAATAACGCAGGGCATTTCTCAGCGCGAGCTTCTTCTCGTCGGCTGTCAGAATCTGTTTCCGGTGGGGAGCATGGTTGACCGTGGGGTCGAAGGGCTTGGGAGCCGGCAGCTCGTCCGGAATACCTTCAATAATCGATTTCTGAAAATCAGTCATATAGTCAAATATTTTGTCGAATTTGCATTTTACAAATATCATACAAAAGTAATAAAAAGTCCCGCATAATGAAACACTCACAAAGCAAAAGATTTATATTTGTCCCGCTTAATTCCTCCCAACCTCTGAGAAAAGGCTTTGAGCCTACTATCGAAAGTATTAATTACCAACAATTTAAAACCATTATGAGCAATTTAAGCGTACTTAAAACCCTCGTACTTGCCTCAGCCGCCCTTATCGGCCTGACTTCGTGCGAGAAAGACAAAGCCCTTACAGTTGATGACGTAACCGGCACTTACAGCGGACAGATGACCGTCTCCGTAGGTGACACTCCCGCCGAACCCACCGACGATGAGATCATCATCTCCAAAGTATCAGACAATGCGGTAAGCCTCAAGATCGAGGACTTCTCGTTCATGACATTCAACGTAGGTGACGTCACCCTATCCAACTGCACCCTGACCCCCGCAGGCGAGGACAGCTTTACCCTCAGCGGCAGCGAGACACTCAATCTTTCTGTTAATCTGGGAGAAATGTCTATTCCCCTGACAGCTGAGGCAAACATCACCTCCGGCACCATCGATGCCGCCAATGTCAACCTCAGCCTCAGCATCTCCACAAGCGCTATGGGCGCTGCTGCCATGGAGGTAACCGTGACATTCGAAGGCACCAAACCTGCCGCCGAATAACAGCATAGCGGAATCTACTGAAAGACGATTTCCGACGGAGCCCTGCCCTCAGAGAGCAGGGCTTTCATTTTGTCCATCACCGGAGCGATGTGCTCATAGAAAAGGCTGTAGCCGGGGCAAAGCGGCAGAGCGGAGGAAGATGCGGACGCGAAACGGTGCTTGGGGCAGCCCCCGCGGCAGGCCCTCAGCCACGGGCAGCGCAGGCATTTTCCCGGAAGTTCCGTTCTCTTGGCCAGTCCGAAGCGGGTCAATTCCGGAGAAGTGGCGGCCTCCCTAAGGGAGATGTCCCGGATGTTGCCCAGGCGCCACTGCGGATAGACAAAATGGTCGCAGGGGTAGATATCCCCGTTGTGCTCGACGGTCAGGTTGCCGCCGCAGCTCTCGCAGAAGGTACAGATGCCCGGCTGCACCCCGCACCAGGAGGAAAGGGCCGCATCGAAGGTCAGGACAAAATACTTCCCGACATCCCCCCTCACCCAGAGGTCGAAGATATCGCAGAGATACCGGCCGAATGCCTCCGGCTCCACCGACCACGGGGCCAGGACAGAGTCCTCCTCCGCAGGAGGGGCTATCCGGTCATCCGGGGCAATATGTTCATAGACGGGCATGAACTGCATATACCGCGAGCCGGCCGCCTTCAGGAAGCGGTAGACATCGGCTCCCCGTCCCTCCCCCGCCTTGCTGACGGTCGTGAGAGTATTGAACTCCGTTCCTGCCCGGTGAAGAGCCTCCAGGGCGTGCATCACGGAGCGGAACGTCCCTCCCCCCCGGACAGTCTTCCGGAAACGGTCGTGGACGTCCTCCGGTCCGTCGAGGGAAAGCCCGAGGAGGAAGTTATTGTCCCTGAAAAATGAGGTCCAGTCCGCATTGAGCAGCGTACCGTTGGTCTGGAGGGTGTTGTGCACCGGACGGCCGCCGGAGTATTTTTTCTCAAATGCCAGGGCGCTGCGGAAAAAGTCCATGCCCGCCAGCAGGGGCTCGCCCCCGTGCCACTCGACCGTGAGCTCCGGAAGGTCGCAGGAGGCGCAGAAATCCCTGATGCACCTCTCCAGCAGGGGGAGGCTCATCAGCGGCTCGCTGCCGCCGTAGAGGAAGGATTTGTCCAGGTAGTAGCAATAGGAGCAGCGCAGGTTGCACCGCGAGCCGACGGGCTTGAGCATCAGGCTGAACGCCGTGCTGCGCCCACCGAAACGGGAGGCCTCGGAGAGGGAGATGGTCCCCTCTACTGCTGAGCGTCCTCCTCCCATACCGGCGTGCCGTCGTAACCGAAGGCAAACTCGTCCACGTACATCAGGCTGCCGATGCCCCCGGTGAAATAGTCCGCGTACCGGCTGGCCACGGCCACCACGGCGCAGTAGGTGGGCTTGCGGTGGTCGCGGTACTTGATGTCTATCGAGAACTGCCTGTACTGCCCGCCCGTACCGGTGCTGTCAATCAGTTCGCCGTAGCCGATGACGTCGGGGTCGTTAATGTCGAGATATCTGTGCTCGGTGGTATTGACCCTGTAAGGGCCGTCCCAGGCGGTGACGTAGACGAAGATGTGGCAGCGGTCCATGCGGCCGGCTATGGTGTTGCGGTCGAAGGGAAGGGCCACGCCCGAAGGAGGATTGACATTGTCTATCGGGACGGGCACATAACTGTAATATCCGGTAAGTTGGGTCGGTCTTGTCTCAAAAGGACGTCCGAAGAAAACCTCGGCACCCATGCCCTGCACCTCGCCGAAATGCCCGGAGAACACATTGCCCCCAGCCATAGCTATCACTACTTTGACCGTTTCCAGCCGGGCTGCCTTCTTGCCCTCTCCGCTTACAGCCAGGAAATTCTCCTCGGGAGAAGTAGGATTGGCCTCGCCTATCAGATTGGCTCCTATATTCCCTGAGTCCCACCAATATCCATTTTCCAAGTCAGGATTGGCGAACCAACTGCTGCCGTCCTTTACCCAGGCGTCGAAGCCCATATTGGGCATCTGTAAGGCCTCTTCTGTAGTGAATGACACCTCCTGCCCCTCCTGCACTCCGGCGTATACCCTGTAGGAATACTCCGTACCTGGCTCCAGACCGGTGAGCACCGCCGAAACCGATGTGCCGTCCACGCTCACGCCCTGAGCCTCCTGCCACTGGTCCGAACCGGCCTGACGCCAGCGGAAACCGGGAGTATCCGAGCCGGAAGGCACTGTTCCGCTGAGGTAGGCCACGGTCGCCCAGGCATCGGCATCCTGAGTAAGCAGAGTGGCCTCCACCTGCATCACCCACACCGTCCACACCTCGGACTCCTCCTTGTAGGTGGTAGTAAACTCCTGCGGAGCCGTGAAATCATGTACAGTCGTGAAATCCGGAGTAATGACCGACTCCGTGGGCCCGAGCTTCATATCTGTAATCACGATAGAGTCCTTGGGCTGGTCAGTGGAGACATAGACCACCGCCTGCCTCTCATAGCTGTTGAACTGGGTCTCGCGGACCTGATTCTCCACCCGGATATACCGTTCCATAGTCTGGGTGGCGGAAACCGTCCACGTGTAGTGCTGGTCCGGCCAGGTAGTGAGCACGAACTCCATGGGCTCGCGCAGGTCCAGTACCACCACATCGTCCGGGGAAGGATCCGACACCGTATTCTCAGGCATCTCGAAACGTACCAGACGTACCTGTGCCAGGTCCACCGTATCCGCCACCTCTACGCTGACCGTGCGGGCAGTACTGTCTATGACGGCCCCGCCGATCTGACCCGAGACCTCGAATGCGGTAATCTTGCCCAGACGCCTGGGATAAGGTATGTCATTCTTGATACATCCAGCCACCGATGTTGTCAGCAGCAGGAAAAGCATCATCCTGTATAGTGTATTTCTGTTCATTTCCCGGTCTTGGTATTCTTGGTCTTCTTCGGTGTCACGGACTTCGGTCTGGCCGCAGCCGGCTTGTCATTGCCTACGGGAAGGACGAAATTGACTCCTATGTTGATAGACAGCAGATTGAGCCTGAAGTTGGCCTTGGAGGTCTCATAACTGCCCTCATACACCTGGTTGGTGGTCTGGGAGATACGCTTCCATTCCAGGCCCAGGATGCCTACGGAGGCCTCCACGCACATCTCATTGGTCACGAAGACCGCTATGCCGGGGATGACATCGATGCCCACGTCCAGAATGTTCTGGTACGTGCCCGTGACATTCTCCCCTGTCCCGGTGACCGTCTTGCCCTGGCCCGCTCCGAAATTCAGGGAGATGTCGGAGAACATGCCGAACACCTTGCTCCGGCCCAGAGGTATGTAGTAGCGGTAGGACAGGGAGCCGCTGTAGGTATGCTGGATCAGGTAGAAGTCGGAGATGCCGAAACTCAGGTCCGGGGTGAGGGAGAGATTGGTCTCGTCCACCCGTCCGAGAGTCCTCTGGTAGGAGAACTTGAGACCGACGGCCATATTCTTGGCGAACGTATAATATATAGAAGGTGTGGCCGAGAGAGTATAGGCGCTGATGTTCATGTCGTCGAGGATGACGAACTTGTAGTCGTAGAAATTGAAGTCCTGGTAGGATACCGTACCGCCGAACATCAGCTGCCCCCTGGGCATGAACACCGGAGCGTCCCGGAATCCCAGGCCGCGGTCGAACTTCCTGGCGGCGCCCGCATCAGCGAGCCCCGCCGTAAGAAGCATCAGACATATTATGACTTTGTATATGGGTCTCATTCGAAGAGGAACTGGAATTCGTCGATGTACATCGTACTGCCGTTTCCACCGGTAAAGTAGTCGGCATACTTGCTGGAAGCAGCCACCACTATCACGTGGGTTGGCTTACGGTCGAGGTCCCGGTACTCCAGATTGATGGTAAACTCCCGGTACTCTCCGCCGGTCCCGGCTCCGTCCACCATCGTTCCGTAAGCGATTACAGAAGGATCATCCGGATTGAAAAGGATGCCCTCGGCGTTGTTCACCCTGTACGGAGCATCAGTAAGAGCCACGTATATCTGGCAGGTATCTGAAACGCCCTTGAGATTCCCATGCGATCCGTCCACATAGTCGATGACCACAGGCGCATAGCTGTACCATCCCTTCAAAGCGGACGGACGGCTGGTATAAGGACGGCCGAAGTCGATTATAGCGCCATTCATACCCACCAATTCGACAAAAGTTCCGGAATAGATGTTTCCTCCGGCAAATTTTCCCAGCGAGCCTATTCCAACGAACTGAGATTCCAGTTTTGCCGCCGAGCCGGATACGACATGTCCGGTTTCCTGCGAGGTAGGATACTTGCCCAGTGTCGAGGCACCTTGATTGCCGGAGTCCCAGAAAGCACTTCCCTCCGCATTGGGAAAATGCCCGTTATCCGACCATGTATCGAAGTTGAAGTTGGGCAGCTGGGCGGCCTCCTCCGTGGTGAACTCGAAGATGGAGGTCTCATTCTGTTCCAGGGCGGTGTAGGGCATTACCTCATACGTAACGGCCGGCTCCAGTCCTGTGATACGGGCTGTGAATGCCGTGCCCTCCACGTCGAAATCCCCTGAGAACTGAGTCCATGACGCATCTCCCTTCCTGCGGTACTGGAGAGCCATGCCTTCCGGCTGGGACTCAGTGTAGAACACCGAGTGGACGTAAGCGCTGCGGGCCCAGGCGTTGACCTTCTCGACAGACACTTCTACAGCCGGAGTCACATTGAGGGTAAGTAGGAAGTCCACTCTCTGCGCATACTGGTCCAGAACTGAGAGAGTCAGCTGGTAAGTGCCCAGAGGCAGGTTATAGGCCAGCATGGTACGGATATCCAGAAGGCCGTTCACCGAGGTGACTCCGGTCTCAAAGTCAGCCCAGGTCAGCCCCTTCTCTGCGGCCGCAGTCCTGACATCCTCTCCGGCTTCCTGCAGGTTGAGCTTATTGGGGATACCCAGGGCTGCAATTTCATCCGAGCTGTGCGTCAGCACCACTCTCTGCACCCCGCCCTTGGACTCCAGATTGAAGAGTCCTGTCTTGCCCACGCCCTGCGGGGCTCTCATCGGACCCGAAATATCCGCTCCGCCGGCTTCGGTCAGCGCGGGACGGGCGGGCTTGTTCAGATTGAGGTCCATATCATGGTCCTGCTCGTTGACAGTATTGTCCACGGTGATTCTCAGGGCCACTGCGGCCGAAGTGGTCACGTCCGGATTGACATCCAGGCTTATGATATAATGGTCGCGGGGCTTTACACCGTTAATGTTCTGCTCTATGGTATACGAATCTCCGTCGGTATTGGTGATATTCACCACATAGTCCAGAATTCCGTCGGCAGGACATCTGAAATATCCGGAATTGTCCAGATTGCTGGCACCGAAAGTCAGCGAGCCGTCGGCTGCACCGTTGCTCACAGTCACTGAATAGCTGGAGAACTTCTCCTTCACTACGTCGGAAACCTCGACCGAGACTTTTACATTTGCCAGGGCACACTCTATCGAGGCTGTGGCAGTCTGGCCGATCACTATGTCCACCTCTGTCTCCCCGGCATAGTAAGGGGAGTTGAAAGCCGCCTCCACGTTCTGTCCATGGGAGGCTCTCACGGTGTAATGTCCGGCCCGCAAGGAGATGGGGCTGTCTTCGAGGGATGTATGGTCCTCTACAGTCTGGACAATAGTCCCCTTCGAATTGAGAACTTCTATCTTGAATTTAAGGTCTCCGGTCCCCTCCCCGGCGCGGGTGGTGACCGTAAGCCCGGGCTCAAAGCCCAGGTCCAGAGACAGAAGTCCCTCACCACGGGCGACCAGCAGGCTGTCCTCCTTCCTGTTGCAGGAGAGCAGGGACAGAACAGCTATGGCCGTCATTATGATGTATCTGATACTTCTGTTCATGGCACTATTCCGTCATTATAATGGTCAGGGTCTTGGAAAGACTGTTGCCGGCCTTGTCCGTGATGGTGACCTTCAGTTCATTCTTCTCTTCCGGCATAGCCGTCAAAAAGGCAGCAATCTCAAATATCTTGGAAGTCTGCCCATTGACATCCGCGTTCGAAGTTATACCGAAAAGATTACCCCAGAACTCCAGTTCTGCGACATCCATATTAGCCAAGTCTACACTATAATCCATCTTCATCAAGTCAAGCAGTCCCTGCAGACCTGGAGTATTGACATCGACTACAAATTTCTCAATGCCCGCCGGAGCCTCGACAGTAAGATTGAACTCCGAGGGCAAAGCAGCCTTGCTGTAAGTCACCGGTTCATCGATACCCGCTGTCGCCGTAATCGTGATATCAGGCTCTTCCGACTCAGCTGCCGCGGTGGTGAACGAGATGGAGACTGCCTCGGCGGCCAGAGATGCATCAGATGCACTCACTACCGCTCCTTCGGGTACGGTAAGGGTGTACTGGGTGCTCTCAATCAGAGTCGGCAGAGTGACTGTAAGGGTATTGCCGGAAACGGAAGCCGCGCAGGTCTGGTCCCCGAGGGTAATCGAGGCACCGTCTGCCAAAGCCACTGCAGTAGAATATGTCAGGTCTATCGAAGCGGTAGCCACAGGTACGTCCACAGAGCCGTCCGCTACCGATGATGAACTCAGAGCAGGCACTGTGCCGGGCTCATCCTCCACGGGATTCTCCTCGAGACCGTCTACGAGGATGGGAACTTCCTTGTTGTTCAGAGTGTAGACTACCTTTATAACATCGTCTCCCGAAAGGTCGGTATAGCCGGTCTCACTGGCATCCAGAGTTATGACATGGTGGTCCTGCGCCGCTCCTGAGGGGATGCTCATCGTCTGGATGATATTCTTGTTTTCTATCTCCACTCCTTCCTTGGCCTTACGGGTAGCGTTGATGTCCACGGTCAGTGAAGTGGGATCGAAATACGCCGAACGGCCCTCGGCCACGATGGCCTTGGTAAATGCCATGAAACCCGAGTAGTCATCCGCATTCACCGTCACGGTAAAATCCTCTATCTCGCTGTCAAATTTCTCGGTGGTCCTGACCGTAACCTTCATGTTGGTAAGCTTGCAGACAATGGATACACTCTCCGTGTTTCCCGGAGTCACGGTCACTTCCTGGGAACCGGCATACTTGGGCTGGGTCCAGTCCACGGTCTTCTGACCGGGAGATTTGGCCTCTATGGTATAGGTTCCCGGATCAAGTCCGATGACAGCCGGAACATCTGCGAACCGGCTCCATGACTCCACCTCAGAGCCTTCCTGCGACTTGATGACGAGACTGAACTCATTCACGTCCACCTTCACGTCATCCTCAGAGGTCTCGGCCTTGGTCGCCGGCAGCTGGGTAAATTCCCCTTCGGAGGACAGCGACAAGGAGATTTTAGCCGTACCGTCGGTCTTGCCGAAGCGCTCTTCCCTGTTGCAGCCGGTAAGCACCGCTACGGCCAGTATTATCGTTGCTGTAAATATTTTTTTCATATCTGTGTTTTTCTTCGTTATTCGTAAATAAGTTCTATGTCGTCAAGATAAAGGACACTACCTGTAAAACACTTTACCTTTCTATTGTCTGCTATATTGATTTCTTTCTCAGTGTATCCGGGTTCGCTTGATGAAGAAGATTTGAAAGAAATATAG
>DVHI01000076.1 GCA_018712275.1 Candidatus Coprenecus avistercoris
GGAGGAGGCCGTTGCGTAATGTCTTGGTTCAGCAGGAAAAACCGCGATACAGAAGAAGTTCGCAGGGAAAAGGAAAGTTTGGATAAAGGCTTGGAAAAGACCAAACGGGGACTTTTCGACAAGCTGACACGTGCAGTTGCGGGAAAATCCAAAGTAGATGAAGATGTTCTGGACGGGATAGAGGATGCTCTCATCGCATCCGATGTCGGAGTGGATACTACTTTGAAAATAATAGATATGCTGGAAGATAGGGTGGCACGCGACAAGTATATGAATGCCGCCGAGCTCAGGGGTATTCTCAAGGAGGAGATGATGTCACTGCTGGTGGTCGACGGCAAGGAGGATGCGCCTGTCTTTGATTTCTCCAAGAAGCCGTATGTTATCATGGTTGTGGGTGTGAACGGTGTGGGCAAGACTACCACTATCGGTAAGTTGGCAGCCAATCTCAAGGCTTCCGGCAAGAAGGTGATGTTAGGTGCTGCCGATACTTTCCGTGCCGCTGCCGTGGACCAGTTGGTCATCTGGAGTGAGAGGGCTGGAGTTCCCATTGTGAAGCAGAACATGGGTGCCGACCCGGCGTCCGTGGCCTTTGATACGGTCAAGTCAGCCGTGGCCCAGGATATCGATGTGGTACTGATTGATACGGCCGGCCGTCTGCACAATAAGATAAATCTGATGAACGAACTTACCAAGATACGCAATGTCATGCGCAAGGTCGTTCCCGATGCTCCTCACGAGGTACTCCTGGTTCTGGACGGCTCCACAGGTCAGAACGCCTTCGTTCAGGCCCGGGAATTTACCAAGGCTACCGATGTCACGGCTCTCGCCGTTACGAAGCTGGACGGTACGGCCAAGGGAGGAGTGGTCCTGGGTATCGCGGATCAGTTCAATATCCCGGTCAAGTTCATAGGAGTGGGAGAGGGCATAGAGGATCTTCAGATTTTCGATAAAAAAGCATTTGTGGATTCATTATTTGACTAGAAGAGAGTAAATTATAACGACATGGATGTTTCATATAATTGGCTGAAAGAGTATGTCTCTTTCGATCTCTCCCCCGAGAGAGTGGCCCAGATTCTGACTTTCATAGGTCTGGAAGTAGAGGAAATCAATACTGTAGAGGATATCCCAGGCGGTCTGGAGGGTGTTGTTGTAGCAGAGGTGGTAGAGTGCGTGCCTCATCCTGACTCGGATCATCTCCATATCACTAAAGTCCGTGCCTCGCAGGACGGAGAACTGCTGCAGGTAGTGTGCGGTGCTCCCAATGTGACGGCAGGTCAGAAAGTCCTGCTGGCGACAGTCGGAACCAGTCTGCCCGCACCCGACGGTACCAGGATCAAGATCAAGAAATCCAAGATCCGCGGGGCCGAGTCCTTCGGAATGATCTGCGCGGAGGACGAGCTGGGTATAGGCACATCGCATGACGGTATCATGGTACTTGAGCCCGAGGCTGTCGTCGGTACTCCCGCCAGGGAATATCTGCATCTGGGTTCTGATACTGTGTTTACGATAGGGCTGACACCCAACAGGGTGGACGGAGCCTCCCATATCGGAGTCGCCCGTGACCTCTCGGCATGGCTGAGACTCAATGGTCTGGGCGGAGAACTGACACTTCCGGACGTGTCCTCGTTCCGCGAGGGCGAAGGAGAGTCCATTCCCATCGAGGTGATAAGTCATGACGGTGCTCCCCGCTATATGGGCATAACCCTTACCGACATCAAGATAGCTCCCTCTCCCGAGTGGCTGCAGAAGAAACTGCTGGCTGTAGGGCTGAGGCCCATCAACAACGTGGTGGATATCACCAACTTCATACTCATGGAAATCGGTCAGCCCCTCCATGCCTTTGACGCGTCCAGGATTACAGGAGGCAAGGTGGTTGTACGCCGTGCTGCCGAAGGTGAGAAGTTCGTCACCCTTGACGGAGTGGAGCACACCCTGTCCGCCCAGGACCTGATGATCTGCAATACAGAGAAACCTATGTGTATTGCAGGTGTATTCGGAGGTCTGGAGTCCGGTATAACCGACTCGACTACTACAGTCTTCCTTGAGAGCGCTTACTTCAACCCCACTTCTATACGTAAGACATCCAAGCGTCTGGGCATCAAGACGGATGCCTCGTTCCGCTACGAGCGCGGTACCGACCCCGAAATCATACCCTATGCTGCCCGCAGGGCTGTTCTCCTGATGCAGGAACTGGCCGGGGCCAGAGTTGTAGGCTGTGTGCGCGAGGACTATCCGGAACCGATTGAGCGCAGGCGGGTACAGCTGGATTTTGCAAGGATGGAGGCTTTGATGGGCAAGAAGATAGGTTCAGAGACTATTTTAAAGATACTGCGCTTTATGGATTTCGGCATACTTTCCTCTGATGACCGTGGGGCGGAGGTGACAGTACCGGCCTATAAGGTGGACGTATACCGTGAGTGCGATGTCGTGGAGGAGGTGCTCCGAATCTATGGCTATGACAATATAGAACTTCCGGACAGGATAGTTTCATCATACGACAATACCCCTAACCCTGACCCCGAGACAGTCCGTGTAAAAGCCTGTGACCTGCTGGCCGCCAATGGTTTCATGGAGTGCATGAACAATTCCCTGACCAAGGCCGACTACTATACCGGGCTCAGGACATATCCCAAGGCCAACCTTCCGATAGTCATCAACCCGCTCAGCTCGGATCTCAACGCCATGCGCCAGACACTGCTTTTCAGCGGACTTGAGGTGGTTGCCTACAATCTGAACCGTCAGGCCGGAGACCTGAAGCTCTTCGAGATGGGCAATGTCTACCGCTATGAGCCTAAGGGAGAGAATGATCCTGTAAACAACCTGGCCTCCTACAGCGAGCAGATGCATCTGTCCATGTTCGTCGTAGGCAAGGGTACTCAGTACTGGAGGAACACCACCGGTGCTGGACATTTCTTCACCCTCAAGGGATATGTGGAACTGCTGCTCAAGCGCCTGGGAGTGAATCTCTATAATCTGGAGTGCACACCTGCACCAGCAGACCTCTTCTCCGAAGGCCTCATGTACACGGTACCCGCTTCCGGCAAGACACTGGTCATGCTGGGTACGGTTTCCCAGGCCCGTCTGAGGCAGCTGGACATCAAGCAGCCCGTGTTTGCGGCTGAGATCAACTGGAGTCTGCTCGTCAAGCATTATCTCAAGGAGAAGGTGCAGTACCGTGAGCTGCCGCAGTACCCTGAAGTCCGCCGTGACCTGGCTCTGCTGCTGGACGAGAACGTCTCGTTCGCGGATATCCGCAAGGCGGCTCTGGCTGCCGAGAAAAAGCTCCTGCGCAAGGTTGTCCTCTTCGATGTATACCGTGGGGACAAGATACCTGCCGGCAAGAAGCAGTACGCAATCAGCCTTACATTCCAGGACTACGAGAAGACTCTGACGGACAAATATGTGGAACAGATGGTCAACCGTGTTCTCGGGGCACTCACCCATCAGTACGGAGCAGTACTGAGGTAAAGTCCGTGCACGGGCAATTGCAGAGGGAAATAAAAAAACCGGAGCATCTATGTTCCGGTTTTTTATTGATAGAAGTTTAAGGGGTTACAGGTGGACAACACAGGTGATACCGAAATTGGTCAGGCCCATCTCATTGAAAGCGGCATTGGAATAATTGCGGTAATAGCCTATGCCGGCTCCGAAGGCCGGATTCCAGTCGATGGAAAGGGATACAGGTTTCGATCCTCCGGTGAACTGAATGCCGAATTTTACGATGCCGGCAGGACCTACATACGCATAGTTTTCCCTGCCGCCGACATTGATACCGACACCGGCGTCCAGAAACCAAGTCCCCGCGTCGGGCGTCCAGTCATACCACCTGCAGGCTTTCCAGTTGTACATCAGTGAAAAGTCAGCTGTGACAGTGCCCCCATAGTTGCAGAAACCGGCGCCGAAACGCCCTTCCACGTAGCCTTTGGACCAGTGGTATTGTGCGTCGAACTGTACGGTTGCACCGGCACGGCCGCCGACAGCCCATCCTTGAGCATTACAGCTTAATGAAAATAGGACGGAAGCAGAAAGTATCAGGATGAACTTTTTCATGATTCAATTGTCAGGTTAGAAACGATAGCGTACGCCTATGGCGGGACCGATGCCCCAGTAGAAACCGGCGCCTTCATGTATGGAAACTCCGAGCTGAGCCCTTATGTCGAATGAGAGTTCCAGCGGGAACCAGAATGAGTAGGAGAGGCCGACGTTACCGGCTGCAGCTACATTGAAGTGGCCGTTGTTGTTACCGAGTACTCCCAGGCCTACGGCTGCACCAGGACCGGCATACCATGCCCATGAACCTCTGTCAGTCCACTGGGGCTGTGCAAAAGTAAAGTCGTAGAGAGCTGTCAGGTTCAGATCCCATGTGAAGAGACCGAGGTCGATCTCGACAAAGTCGGCATTTTTAACAAAGTGCTGGTAGCTGACTTCAGCTCCCCATCCGAGCCTGCCTCCGATAGCGCGGGGCTGGGCGTAAACTGCTGCGGCTGTGAAAAGCGCGATAGCGATAATGATAAATTTCTTCATCTTGTAGCGATTTAGATATTAGTGATATTGATTAATAATAAGTTACAGATGATTTCTCCACCTCTGATATGATGGAGTTGGCCACCCGGCTGGCTCCGAAACGGAGCAGGGCGGGTGTCAGCCATTCCTGACCGAGCACAGTCTCTACGATAGCATAGTAAACAGCAGCGTCCATTGCTGTGGATATGCCGCCTGCGGGCTTGAATCCAATACGGCGTCCGGTCCTGGTGAAGTACTCCTTGATGCAGTCGCACATGACGATGGCTGCGAAGGGAGTGGCGGCGGGTTCCATCTTTCCGGTGGATGTCTTGATGAAGTCAGCGCCAGATTCCATGGCCAGGAAGGATGCTTCCCTGATCTTTGACTCGTCGGCCAGCGCCCCTGTCTCCAGGATGACTTTCAGTACGGCGCCTTCAGTCACCTTTCGGACAGCGCGGATCTCTTCCTCGCATCTGCTCAGGTTGTGGTCAAGAAAACTGTTGAGTGCCAGAACTATGTCTACTTCATCTGCTCCGTCGGCCACAGCCATCCGGCTTTCCAGGACCTTTACCTCCAGAAAACTCTGGGAGGCAGGAAAGCATCCGGCGACTACGGTAGTGTGCACGCCATGGACGGTAAGGTTTTCCTTAACGGTCCTTGCAAAATTGGGATAGACACAGATGGATGCCGGCAGGGGATAATCGGGGAAACGTTTCTGGAAGTCATTGACTTTGCTGACCAGCCGTGTGATACCGGTGTATGTATCAGTCGGCTTGAGCGAAGTCAAGTCGGTCATGCCCAGGCAGGCTTTCAGAACTTCGGGGGTCATCCAGTGGGAAAGGTTGTCGTGGATGGCTTTTATCCGGTTTTCGATGATGTCCATTATTCTCGGTTTTTAGTGTCAATAATGATGGTGACAGGACCGTCATTGACGATTGACACCTTCATATCAGCACCAAAGATACCTTTTTTAACGGGCTTTCCCAAAATATTTTCCAACCTTTCGAGGAATTTTTCATAGAGCGGGACGGAAATCTCTGGTTTAGCCGCTTTTATATAGGAAGGCCTGTTACCCTTTTTCGTCGAGGCGTAGAGGGTGAACTGACTTATCACGAGTATATCCCCGTCCACGTCCAGGACCGAACGGTTCATGACCCCGTCGGCGTCGTCGAAGACGCGCAGGTTCACTATCTTGTGGCAGAGCCAGTCGATATCCTCCTCCGAGTCGCCCTCGGTGATGCCTATGAGGATATTGAGGCCGGTGCCTATCTCGCCGTGGCAGACTCCTCCTATGACTACGGAGGACCGGCTTGTTCTCTGTATTACAGCTCTCATCAGCCCCGGATCTGAACGGTGATGCCGGCTGCCTTGAGCGGTGCGGCGATGGCTTCCATCTCCTCCACGGTCACCTTCTCCAGGTCCTTGGCCGGAGTCTCCCTGTCGATGGTGTACATCATGACCTCGCGGGGCCTTAGGCTCAGGACAATGTCTCTCCACGGGGTGACGCTCTCCTCGCAGGTGAGGTCTATCCGGCGTCCGCCTATTGTCCCCTTGAGGAACATGGTCTGAAGGATGAAATTGCCGTTGAACAGGCGGAGATTCTCCACGGTCTCTGCCAGGGAGTAGTGTCCTACAGGATTGTCAATGAGGCGGATGTATTCCTCCAGTCCGCTGTCTATCTTTAAGATGGGATTGGTCACTTTCATCAGGGCCTCCCTGACTTCCCTGCGGCCCGTCATGGTCGCATTGGACAGGACTGATACGGCGGCGGAGGGGAAATAGCGGTCCCTGAGCTGCAGGGTAAAATCGATGATTTCGGGAAAATCCGGATGGATGGTGGGCTCTCCGTTGCCGGAGAATGTGATGGTGTCCACCGGAGTACCCTCGTCATGCAGCTCGGCGAAGCGTTCCTGCATCCGCTGGAACACGGCTTCTTTCGTAGGAATGACCTGGTCGGCGCGGCCGTCCTTGTTCCATCCGCACTCGCAGTAGACGCAGTCGAAGGAACAGAGTTTGCCGTTGTCAGGCAGAAGGTTGATGCCCAGGGAGTTGCCCAGGCGGCGGCTCTTTATGGGGCCGAAGACTATCTTGTGAAAAAGTATCGTGGACATAATGTGTGCTGTTTAGTCTGTTCAAATATCTCAGAGCAGCCTTCTCGAGGTGCTTTCGGGCGTGAGCTGCATGCTCCCGAAGTCCACGGCGTCGATGAGCACGGCTCCGGGACGCTTGCCAGGCTCGAAGGAGCCGAGAACGGAGTCCTTGCCCAGGGCTGCGGCTCCGTTGAGACATGCCCAGGTCAGGACCGTCTGGAGGGGAATCTGGGGGTAATGGCTGTGGATGCACTTGAACTCCTCTACTATGGACAGGACGTGGTTGGAGGACAGACTGTCGGTGCCCACGGCTATGCGCACGCCCATGCTCATCAGCAGGGGCAGGTCGGCCATGGCCCTGTGGATGAAAATGTTGGAAAGGGGGCAGGTTACCCAGGTGCAGTTGTGCAGCACGCTCTCTGCTGCACGGATGCTGTCCTCGCGGGCAACTGTGTTATGTATCAGCAGTATGTGCTCGTCGAACGGAGCCGGATGCACCTTCTGAAGCTGGTCCAGGAAATGGAATACGGCGGGCTTGCCGGTGGCCGGAGCCACGCTGAGATGCCTGTTGACATAGTTCTCGTAGAGGGGGCCGCGGTGGAAGCCGATCATGTCGTCCTCCTCCTGGGATTCCTGGTTGTGGTAGGAGATGAATCCGGCATTAAGACCTTCGGCCGAGGCCATCCGGAGCAGATCCGGACTCATGGTGTAGGGCGAATGAGGGGTTATGGCTGCGTCCAGTCCGGCGGCAGCGGCTTTCTCCACCAGCTTCCGGGCATCGGCGATGACTGTCGGAGCGTCTTCCGGCTCCGAACCGAAGACCTCCACGAATGTCCTGGTGTACATGGGACCCTCGCTCTTCATGGCGAAACTCTCGTCGCAGTTGGAGATATCGGCCATGGCGCTGACTCCCTCGGCGTAGAGTTTCTCGAACTGCCGTCTCATGGCTTTCTGGCGCTCTTCCGCCGGGGCTGACTCCCGCAGGGCGTTGATCTGGTCGATGAATCCGGACATGCCGGTAGCCTCGCGGAACTTGCCTTCCAGGTGCGAAAGCTCTATGTGGCAGTGGGCGTTGGTGAATCCGGGTACCAGGATGCCGTTGTAGAATTCGGTGCTGCCGGTCTCTCCGGACATCTGCCCGATACCGGTGACCGTGCCGTCATCGGCGAAGTCCACATAACCGTTGCGGATGGGATCCGAGGTTATGGGAAATATGTAATTGGCTGCTATGCGTCTCATTTTGTATCTTTTTTAATTTCAGCAGTATCAAGTATTAGTGTGAGAGGCCTGTCCATAGCATTTCTGAGTACCGGCCTTACGCTCTCAGGATCTACATCCAGTGGCTCATTTTTCACAGATGGGAGGAATGTCCCTGTGTATGACTGCCGTATCTCAGCACTGTCCAGCTCCAGCATGAATCCAGCCGAGGTGTGGAACTCGAAGTTGCTGTCCGAGTTGAGAGCGGAGTCGCTGAAAATCATGAACGGACTGGAAGGTCTTAGCATGAGTGCGCTGTCCGGGGCAGGGGAAGATACCAGCATGCTGTCCCTTTGGAAAAAAAGTATTCTCAGGTTCTTATACATGCGCGGAGAGTGCACGCCATCGGCAGTAAATATGTCCAGAGAGTCCAGTACAGACCATCTCTTCGGACGGTTCTCCTCCGCCTCGATTATCTTCTCCAGCTCGGCTTTCCTGAGCTCCAGTATGAGCTTGGTATTCTCGAATACCTCCTGGAAGCGGTCGGGTCTCTCAAGATAGTAGTCTACGCTTCGGGTATAGTCCTCGGAAGTGTATCCGTAGCGGTTGAATACCGGTTCATAGATGCGGAGGGTGTCAATCATCCTCCGGAATCTTATGTTGGCCTTTACGGCCTCATCTGTCATATACATGTCATAGTATATCCTGGACATGACGTTCTCCGGTATTATCTCCCTGTCCCTCCGGCAGGAGACAGCCGCCAGGGCTGTGCAGGCGATGCAAAGGAGTGTCATGCGGATCTTTGGACTCATATCGTTTCTGTGACTGGTTTCAGTGCGCAAATATAACTTTTATTCTCTATCTTTGCACCTTCATTGCAACGCTATGCTTATACGTCCGCCCAGACTGCTTCGGAGAATCTATCCCTCGTTCATCTGGTCCTTTCCCAAGGAAAAGGACGGAATTTTCATAACATTGGATGACGGACCCTGTCCGCAGGTGACACCCTGGGTACTGGATGAGCTGGACAGATGGGGGGCCAAGGCCACTTTCTTCTGTATCGGCAAGAACGTAGAGCTGTATCCGGAACTGTTTGCGGAGACAGTCCGCCGCGGCCACGCTGTCGGATGCCATTCCTATAGTCATGTTCCAGGATGGGGTATGCCTCTGGACGATTATGTGCAGGACGTGGACATTGCCTCGGAGCTTATCCGGACCAATCTGTACCGTCCTCCCTACGCCAAGATTACCATACGTCAGGCAGATGCACTGAGCCTGCGTTACAACATAGTTATGTGGAATATCCTTAGCCGCGACTACAACCGGAAGCTGGGCCACAGGGCCTGTGCCCGCAATGTGGTACCATACTTGAGTCCGGGCTCCATCATAGTCTTCCATGACTCGATGAAAGCCTCCAAGAACCTCTGGTATGCCCTTCCCAAGACCCTTGAGGCGGCAGCGGAAAAACAATTGAAATGTAAACCAATTATTTTGTAAAGATATGAAGTACAATGTATTGCTGCTGGGCTCGGGTGGCAGGGAACATGCTCTGGCCTGGAAGATCGCTCATAGTCCACTGCTGGGAAATTTCTATGCTCTTCCCGGCAATCCAGGAATCAATGCCCTGGCTACCGGAATACCAGGCAGTGTCGGGGACTTCGACCTGATACTCAATGCTGTGGTGGAAAATAACATAGACATGGTAGTCTGCGGACCGGAGGATCCTCTGGTGGGCGGTCTCAGGGATTTTCTCCTCTCGTCGCCCGGACTGAAAAAAGAACTGCTTTTCGTGGGACCGGGACGTGACGGTGCTGAGCTGGAGGGCAGCAAGGATTTTGCCAAGGAGTTCATGGCCCGTCATGGCATACCTACAGCGGCATACCGTACTTTCATGGCAGGTCAGAAAGACGAGGCAATGGATTTCCTGCGTAGTCTCAGACCTCCGTATGTGGTCAAGGCTGACGGTCTGGCTGCAGGCAAGGGTGTAATCATATCTCCGGATCTGAAGGAAGCGGAGGCGGCCCTGGACAGTATCTTCGGCGGACGTTTCGGCTCGGCAGGAACGAAGGTGGTGATAGAGGAATATCTGGATGGGTTAGAGGTGTCCTATTTTGTGCTTACCGACGGTCACAGGTGGCTGATGCTTCCGGAGGCCAAGGATTACAAGAGAATATGGGACGGAGACAAGGGACCCAACACCGGCGGTATGGGATCCGTGTCTCCTGTGCCTTTCTGCGATGCGGACTTCACCTCCAAGGTGGTGGACAGGATAATCGCTCCGACAGTCCGCGGACTGGAGAGCGAGGGCATGGACTACCGCGGCTTCATCTTCTTCGGTCTGATGAACTGCGGAGGCGACCCCTATGTCATAGAGTACAATGTGAGAATGGGAGACCCTGAGACAGAATCAGTCATGCCTCGTATAGGCAGCGACCTCCTGGCTCATATGGTCGCCGCAGCGCGGGGCAACCTATCCGCTGAGATTATGAAGATTCTGCCGCAGTCCGCTGTGACGTGCATCCTGGTATCCGGAGGCTATCCCGACAAGTACGGCAAGGGGTATCCGATAAGTGGACTGGAGGATACGTTCCCACTGACGGTGTTCAATGCCGGGACATCCGTAAAGGATGGCCGGCTAGTCACCTCCGGCGGCAGGGTATTGGCCGTTACGGCTTTGGGTGGCAGCCTGGAGGAGGCTCGTGAAGAGGTATATTCAAAGATTGACAGGATATCCTTCGAAGGTGCTTTCCATCGCAGCGACATAGCCCTGGATATGATTAACTGGCCCGGGAGAAAATGAGAGACGACAGAATATCCCCTTTGCTGATATTCCTCATGGTGCTCTCGACGGCAGCGCTTGCAGTGTCATATTTTTTCCTGCCTGAAGAGCCGGGCGGAGGAGAAAGAATGATTTCCACAACCTGGCTTTCCGCCTTCCTGGCCGTATTTTGCTTTGCGGCAGCTTCGGTGTCCATGGGACTTTTGAATTACAGGAGCTTCCTGTTTACCTCAGATACCAGGCTGCTGTACTTGCCTTTCTTGATCTGGTCACTGTCGGTGCCGGGGTCGATGGCATTCAGTGTTTACCATATTGCCATGATTCTTACCATCTGGTCCATGTTCCTGGTCCTGACGTATGTCAATTCCGAAAAAATCCGTCATGAATGTGCTTTCGGAGCAGTCCTGCTTGCCGGCACCGCCTCTCTAATGGTACCTCCGCTGATGTTCATGGAGATTTTCATTGTGCTTTATTTCCTGTATGTCAGAAGTCATGATACGATCCGCCTCCTGTTGTCCTGTCTTGGTGGGGCTGCATTGCCCTGGCTATATGTCTTTGCGGGGTGGTATATTTTCCCTGGCTTGCTGCAGATTGACGGGTTTCTTCAGAATTTCCGCGACGGTGCCGCTGTGACTCGGCTTGCTCCGGAAGTCCTGCGTCCTGAGGATATGGTCTGGACCGGATTTGCCTTCTTGCTTATTGTCAGATCTCTGATTTTCACACTTATGCACCGGAGAGGAAAAAATAAGGCCCAGAAAAACGCATTCGGTCTTTCCGGGGCCTTATCTGTACTTTCCATGCTGATAGTCGCCTTCTGTGGCAGACTGGAAGCACCGCTTTATACTATGGTGGCTGCTGTACCTGTCTCATTCCTGGTCTTTGATCTCCTGACCAACGGCAGGAAAGCTGAGACCAGTCTATGGATAGTGCTGCTCATTGTCCTTGCGACAGCTCAGCGTGTGCTGGATTTTTTCCCTGATATAAGGTTCTAGTTGGTCCTTCCTGGATAGACCTTCAGGGCTTCCTTGAGGCAGATGAGAGCCTCGCGCAGATCCTCTATCTTGAGGACGTATGCGATGCGGACCTCGTCGCGTCCCTTGCCGGGAGTGGCGTAGAAGCCTGCCATAGGAGCCACCATCACGGTCTTGCCGTTGTAGGAGAATTCCTCAAGGAGCCACTGGGCGAACTTGTCGCTGTCATCCACGGGGAGGCGCACTGCTGCGTAGAAAGCGCCCATGGGGGTGGGGCAGAGGACTCCGGGGATGGTTCTGAGGGTCTCTACGAGGTAGTCTCTTCTCTTGATGTACTCTTCCTTCACAGCCTTAAAGTAAGACTCGGGAGCGTTGAGGGCGGCCTCGGCGGCTATCTGTCCGTATGCGGGGGAGCAGAGACGGGCCTGTGAGTAGCGCAGGACGGCGTTCATCACTTCCTTGTTCTTCGATACGATGGCTCCGATGCGCACGCCGCAGAGGGAGTATCTCTTGGATACTGAGTCGCAGAGGATGACGTTGTTCTCCAGTCCCTTGATGTGCATGCAGGAGTAGTGAGGCTCATCGGTGTAGCAGAATTCGCGGTACACCTCGTCGGAGTAGATGTAGAGGTTGTGCTTGCGGGCGATGTCGCCGAGCTTCTCTATCTCGTCCCTGGTGTAGAGGACTCCGGTGGGGTTGCAGGGGTTGCAGATGATGATACCCTTGGTCCTGGGGGTGATGTGGCGCTCGAACTCCTCGATGGAGGGGATGGCGAAGCCGTTGTCGATGGATGTGGTGATGGGCACGAACTTAACGTCGTTTACGATGGCGAAGGAGTTGTAGTTCGTGTAGAAAGGCTCGAGGACGATGACCTCGTCGTCGGGGTCGCAGGTGACGGTGAGGGCTATCTGCAGGGCCTCGGAACCTCCGGTGGTGACGTTGATGTCGGTGTAGTCCACGTCGATGCCGATGTTCTGGTAGTAGCGGGCCAGTCCCTTGCGGTAGGACTCGTTACCGGCGGAGTTGGGATAGGCTACGAGCTTGAGAGTGTTGTCCTTGACGGCCTTGAGGGCTACGTCGGGGGACTCGATGTCAGGCTGGCCGATGTTGAGATGGTAGACTGTTATGCCTCTTTTCTTGGCTGCGTCGGCGTATGGTACGAGCTTGCGTATGGGCGATGCCGGCAGGATCTGGGCTTTTTTGGAAAGGGTAAGCATGGTTTTTTATAATAAATGTTAAAAATTGTTGTCTGTGGCAACAAAGTTATGAACTTTTCCGCAAATTCTTCTTAAATTTGTAGTCTGTAAACGAAATATTGTTAATCCTGCGAAAAGAGATTATGAACAACACTGAAAGCAGATACATGCTCAGAGGAGTCTCCTCTGCCAAAGAAGATGTACACAATGCCATCAAGAACATAGATAAAGGCCTTTATCCCAAGGCTTTCTGCAAGATAATCCCGGACATTTTCACCGGTGATCCGGACTGGTGTCTGGTCATGCACGCTGATGGCGCCGGCACCAAATCATCCCTCGCCTACACCTACTGGAGGGAGACCGGAGACATGAGCGTGTGGAAGGGCATAGCCCGCGACGCCATGGTCATGAACACAGACGACCTGCTCTGCGTGGGCATTACCAGCGGCATGCTGGTGTCCTCCACCATCGGCCGCAACAAGAACCTCATCCCCGGAGAGGTCATCTCTGCCATCATCTCCGGTACCGATGAGTTCATCAAGGCCATGGACCGCTACGGTATCAGGATGACCCTCACCGGCGGAGAGACTGCCGATGTGGGAGACCTGGTGCGTACGGTCATCGTGGACAGCACGGTGTGTGCCAGGGTCCGCCGCTCCGAGATTATCGACAACTCCAGGATAGCCGACGGCGACGTAATCGTGGGCCTGGCCTCCTTCGGACAGGCTGAGTACGAGGACGAGTATAACGGCGGTACCGGCAGCAACGGCCTGACCTCCGCCCGTCACGACCTCTTCGCCCACTATCTGGCCGACAAGTATCCCGAGAGCTATGACCACGCCATGCCCGCGTCCCTTGTCTACTCCGGCAGCCGTCTGCTGACAGAGAAGGAGCCCGAGACCGGCCTGACCTACGGCAAGCTCCTGCTGTCTCCGACCAGGACCTACGCCCCTGTGATGAAGAAGATATTCGAAGGATACAAGGACAAAATCCACGGGATGGTGCACTGCTCCGGCGGAGCCCAGACCAAGGTCCTGCATTTCATCGACCGCCTGCGCGTGGTCAAGGACAGCCTCTTCCCCGTACCGCCCCTCTTCAAGGCCATCCAGATAGAGTCCGGTACCGACTGGCAGGAGATGTACCGCGTCTTCAACATGGGACACCGCATGGAAATATACACCGACCGTGAGTCCGCTTCGGCCATGATCGACATATCCCGCTCTCTGGGAGTGGATGCCCGCATCGTGGGTCATGTGGAGACAGCACCCGAGGCAGAGGTGGTGATCTCCGGCGACAACGGAACATTTGTCTACAACAAGTAGCGCATGTACCCCCGGCGAATCAAATATCAGGCTGCAGTCCTGGCTGCAGCCGCCGTTCTGCTGTCAGTTTCCTGCGGAGACCGGAACAGGGCCGGCGGACTGTTGCCTATAGCCCAGAAGGCACTGGCAGACAGTTCCTCCATCTATTACGGGGATTTCTCGGAGTATCCTCAGGAACTCTCTGACCTGCCGGTAGGCATATTCGACTGCTCCCCGGACGGGTTTACTGTAGCTGAAAGATTTCTCACGGTAGACAACTTCGACAACATCACCGGACGTCCCGGTTCCGACGGCATAGCCGATTTCGGCGGAGAGCATCTGCAGATACTCTTTGACAGGGCCAACAGCCCTTACGGAGGATTCATAGATACGGGCAATCCGGCATTCCTGAAGGAACAGCTGATACGCAATACCCTTTTCCTGATGGGGGACCGCTACTATAACCTGGCCGTGGACGAGTACCAGTCAGGCTACAAGGATCCTGTCAAGATCGTCATAGTCGCCTCTCCCGTGGCGGACTACTATGCGCTTTCCGACATGCAGGCACTTCTGGGCCGCAGCGGTACCGGAGTAAAGGCGGTGGGTGTTATCGAGTCCAGTATCAAGGAGGCCCTCAAGGGCGTGGACGAGGAGGGGAATTTCTGCGTCGGCGTGCTCTACTCCCCGGAAGGAGTGACATCCCGCGAGTACGAGACGGCCATACGCAGGATGGCTTCGGAGAGCGGTGTGACCGGACGTATCCAGGTCTTCAACCAGGAGGGGCTGGGCATAGAGGAGGCTCTTGCCGGCAATCCGGCCTATGTGGACACCTCCGCCAGGGTATCGCGCTCCGGCTATGCCGGACCTGTAACAGGCATCAGCTACAATAACATAGACGCATCCCTCTTCGACCGTTACGGCTTCGATACCAGGGGCAATGCCCTTCTCTTCCCGGCCGGAGGCAGGAACATATCCGGCGTCCAGCTCAATTCGGTGGAGAACTATGTCCGCTATCACCTGGTATCCATGGTGGAGCGCCACCGCCGCAGCGGCAGCAGGATACCGATCTCCTCCATTATACTGGCGGACTGCGGCTATGACCGGCTCCGGGGTTTCATGGACCAGGTCATGGTGGAGCTCTACAATTACAGAAGGGGAGGAATCTACCTCTACCGCGGCAGCATTTCCCCCGACTTCCGCTTCATAGACCCCGCGGAGTGCGCTGTGAACGAGGCTTACCGTATCCTTCGGGAGGACGGCAACCTGGCGCTGCGCGGAACGAAGTCCACTCTCACTCCCTTCATCACCCTGCCTTCCTCCTCGGTGCCTGCCGACTCGCTGGATGCCTCCGGATTTTTCCGGGAGAGCTTCCTCTATGGCCGCGTAAGCGGGACAGAGGACATCACGACCAAGGCGGTGCCCTTCGCTCCCCGTTATATCGATGCGGCGGAACTCCGTGAGATAGAATATAACCACGAGACATTCACATTGATCAGAAATGCACTATACTAGAATATGCAATATCCGGAAAGTATATCTACAGAAGAACTTACACAGCTGGACCATATAGACTTCAACGGCCCTATCGTCGTCGTCTCGGACGTGGACGAGGACTTTGCCGAGGCCATAGACTATCTCAGAAGCCAGACCGTAATAGGCTTTGACACTGAGACCAAGCCCAGTTTCTCCTCCGGCTCGCCCCGTCATCACGTGGCGCTGCTGCAGCTTTCAGGAGGAGAGAAAGCCTATATCTTCCGCCTCAATATGCTCGGGCTTCCGGCCCCTCTGGCCTCTCTGCTTTCAGACGGCAATATCCTGAAAATAGGAGCGGCGGTAAAGGATGATGTGCGCGGGCTGATGTACTACCGCAAGTTCACCCCCCGCGGGTTCGTCGACCTGCAGGTCATGGTGGGAGAATACGGCATCACCGACAAGAGTGTCCGGAAGATGTCCGCCATCATCCTGGGCAAGAAGGTGTCCAAGACCCAGCAGCTCTCCAACTGGGAGGCGCCGCAGCTCTCGGGCGCCCAGCTCAAGTATGCGGCCATAGACGCATGGGTCTGCCGCGAGATGTATCTCAAACTCAAATCGGAAAATTGATATGGGCAGGGTAGTGCTCCGGAAAGGCCGGGAGGATTCCCTGCGCCGTTTTCACCCCTGGATATTTTCAGGTGCTGTAGCCTCTGTGGAGGGAAATCCGCGAGAGGGAGAGGCCGTCGAGGTAGTGGCTCATGACGGCGGTTTCCTGGCCGTGGGACACTGGCAGAAAGGCTCCATCGCCGTGCGTGTCCTGAGCTTTACGGATGAGTTCATGCCTGACGGGGACGGAAAGATGCCCCGCGGGTTCTGGATTCAGAGACTCTCCCGTGCCCTGGCTCTGCGCCGCAGGCTCGCACTTCCGCAGACTACCTGCTGCCGTCTCGTCCACGGAGAGGGCGACTCGCTTCCCGGACTGATAGTCGATGTCTATGGAGAGGTGGCTGTCATGCAGGCTCATTCGGCCGGAATGTATCTGTCGGCAGAAGATATAGCCTCCGCTCTTGTGGAGTGCGGCGGCGGGACTGTCCGGGCCGTGTACAACAAAAGCGAGGGAACGGCTCCTCACCGTGCCGGTCTTCTCCTGCAGGACGGATATCTCACGGCACCGTACGGGACGGACGAGACTGAGGTCCTGGAGAACGGACACCGCTTCCATGTCAACTGGGCAGCGGGTCAGAAAACCGGTTTCTTCCTGGACCAGAGGGACAACAGGGCTCTGGTAGGGGATTTCGCCGCGGGCCGGCGGGTGCTCAATCTGTTCTGCTATACCGGCGGGTTCTCGGTCTACGCTCTCAACCGTGGGGCTGCTTCCGTGGTCTCCGTCGACTCCTCTGCGGTGGCTGTGGAGATGCTCCGCCGCAATGTCGAGCTGAATATAGGTGCGGAGGACGCGGCTGTCCGGCATCGTGCCGAGTGTGCCGACGCCCTGGACTATCTCAGGGATGTCCGCTCCGGAGAGTTTGACCTCATGGTGGTCGATCCTCCTGCCTTTGCAAAGCACCGGGATGCCCTGGACAATGCCCTCAGAGCTTACCGCCGCCTCAATGCCGCTGCCATCTCCAAGGTGGCTCCGGGCGGGCTCGTATTCACCTACAGCTGCTCTCAGGCGGTGGACCGGAAGACATTCGAGCTGTCCGTGTTCTCGGCTGCGGCCCAGACCGGGCGCGGGGTGCGCATACTCCGCAGGCTCACTCAGCCGGCGGACCATCCGGTGAACATCTACCATCCGGAGGGCGACTATCTCAAGGGACTCTTGCTTTATGTAGAATAAACACAATCTGACACATGCACGAAATCAGAATCAATACATCCGGAGACAAGGCCGGACGCTATCGGGAACTGCTGCCGCAGATACGCTCTCTCATCGAGGGCGAGCCGGACATGACCGCCGATCTGGCCAATGTGGCAGCGGCTCTGAAGGAGGCTTTCGGGTTCTTCTGGGTAGGGTTCTATCTGGTAAAGGATGCTGCCGGGACGGATGGCGGGAAGGAACTGGTGCTGGGGCCGTTCCAGGGACCGGTGGCCTGCACCCGGATAGGATATGGCCGTGGAGTATGCGGCTCGGCGTGGAAGTCCGGGAAGAGTATCGTGGTGGAGGATGTGGAGAAATTCCCCGGGCACATAGCCTGCAGTTCGCTTTCCAGGTCGGAGGTGGTGGTGCCGCTGTTAGTCCGGGGACGGGATGTCGTCGGAGTTCTGGATATAGACAGCGCGGAGGTAGGGACGTTCGATGAGGTGGACAGGCAGTTTTTGGAGGAACTTTGCGGGATAATATGCAGGATAATTTGGGAATGTGAGAAATAGTTCATATATTTGCACCCCAATTCGGTAATGGTACCATGGCCGAGTGGTTAGGCAACGGTCTGCAAAACCGTGTACAGCAGTTCGATTCTGCTTGGTACCTCAAAAGAAAAGCCCCGCGAAGGGGCTTTTCTTTTGAGGTACCAAGCAGAGAAGCGGGCTTAGCCCGCTTCTCCGCAGGTACCTGTCTTTATCTACCCCTCCAGACCTCCCCGTGGGGGAGGCTTGGTCGCTTCGCTCCGAAAGGGGGGCTTGTTGCGGCATCGTGCAGATCGGGCGGGTGCCGTTTTTTTGTATATTTGTGTGCGATGTTGAAGTTATTGTTTTGCTTAATCGGTTTTGGGATTATGACCAAGGTTCATTCTCCGGCTGTGGCCGGACAGTTTTATCCGTCAGATGCGGATACCTTGAAAGCTGTCGTGGACGGCTTTCTGGACAGTGCTTCCGCCCGGCCTAATGGTCGGGTGCAGGCATTGATAGTACCTCATGCGGGGTATGTGTTCTCAGGTGCAGTGGCCGCGGAGGCTTATGCTTCCATTGCTCCTATGGAGAGATATGAGCGTGTCTTCCTCATTGGACCCAGTCACAGGGAGGCTTTCATGGGTGCTTCCGTGGATGTGGATTGCGACTGGTATGAGACCCCTCTGGGGCGGTTGAGGGTGGATACGGAGGCGGGGTTCGAGCTCATCGGAGCCGACTCGGTTTTCCGGGATTTCCACAATGCCCATGTGAGGGAGCATTGCCTGGAGGTTCAGCTGCCTTTCCTCCAGGAGAGACTTAGGGAGACTCCGTCTATCGTACCAATAATAATAGGGTCGGTCGATGGCGGTGGACTGCGGAGGATTGCCCGGGTGCTCAAGCCGTATATGAATGAGGACAATCTCTTCGTAATAAGCAGCGATTTTTCTCATTACCCTTCCTACGAGGATGCCTGCCGGGTGGACGGAGCCACTGGCGAGGCTATTGCTTCCGGGTCGGTGGATCGCTTTCTGGATGTCCTGCTGGACAATGCCAGTGCCAAGGTGCCTAATCTGGCGACAAGTGCCTGCGGCCAGTTGCCGATTGCTGCCCTGCTTATGATGATGCAGGGAAGAGAAGACTTGGAAATCAGGCATCTGGATTACCGCAACTCCGGTGATGCGGCGGTCTACGGGGACAAGAGCGAGGTGGTGGGGTATCATGCGTTTTCAGTGGTGTATAAGGAAGGTGCGGAAAAGAATACCGGGGCCTCGGGGGGATTCTCCCTGACTGCCGAGGAACGGGAGATGCTGCTGGAGACGGCCCGGCGGAGTATTGAGACGGCTTTTGATGGCAAGTACTGGCTGCCGTCCGACACTCAGCTGACGCAGACGCTCAAGGCGGAGTGCGGGGCTTTCGTTACCCTGCATCTGCATGGGCGGCTTCGCGGATGTATAGGCAATATAGTGGGTGTCAGACCGTTGTATAAGACTGTCGCGGAGATGGCCAGGGCTGCGGCATTCGAGGATGACAGGTTCAGGCCGCTGACCAGGGAGGAACTGGAGCAGGTGCATATCGAGATATCGGTACTGTCTCCGTTGAGGCGGATATCCTCGCCGGACGAGCTGGTGCTCGGACGGGACGGGGTGCTGATGGTCAAGGACGGCCGCAGCGGGACCTTCCTGCCGCAGGTGGCGGACGAGACCGGCTGGACCAGGGAGGAGTTCTTAGGGCACTGTGCCCGGGACAAGGCCGGAATCGGCTGGAACGGGTGGAAGGATGCGGACCTGTACGTTTATCAGGCGGAGGTGTTCGATGAACGGTGACATTCAGCGAGGTGTGGAGGCCCGGTACTGTGAAGCCGGGGCGGACGGGAGCGTGACATGTATGCTCTGCCCGCACCGCTGCCGTCTGACCGTGGGACGCCGGGGGCTCTGCCGCAGCCGGGAGGCCCGGAACGGGAAACTCGTGTCGCTGGCCTACGGACGGGTCTGTGCCCTGCATGTGGATCCCGTCGAGAAGAAGCCGCTGCTGCATTTTCATCCGGGGGAGATGTGCCTGTCGCTCGCTGCCGCAGGCTGCAACCTTTCCTGCCGCAACTGCCAGAACTGGAGCATTTCCCAGGTGCGCCCCGAGGAGGTGGAGAGCAGTTTCATTGTTCCCGGGATGCTGCCGGAACTGGCCCGGAGGACCTCCTGCCGGATAGTCGCTTATACCTATACCGAGCCGCTGACCTGGATGGAGTACACCGTGGACTGCGCCCGGACGTGCCGGGAGGCGGGGCTGCTGAATATTTTGGTTTCGGCCGGATATGTCAATGAGGGGCCGCTGGATGACCTGCTGCCGTATCTCGATGCGGCGAATATTGATTTGAAGTCATTTTCCGAGGATATCTACCGGAAGGTGAGCCGGGCCTCGCTGGCTCCGGTGCTGAGGACCCTGGAGAAGATGCGGGATGCGGGGGTGTGGCTCGAGATTACCAATCTGCTGATTCCGGGGATCAACGATGAGCCGGGGATGCTGCGGGAGATGTGCCGCTGGTTGGTGGACAACGGATTTGCCGGGGCGCCGCTGCATTTTTCGAGGTTCTTTCCGCAGTACAGGATGCGGGAGGTGCCGCCTACGCCGATAGGGACTCTGCGGATGGCGGAGGAGATTGCGCGGGAGTGCGGGATCCGTTATGTGCATCTGGGCAATGTCTGATTTTTGCAGAAGACCGTACTGAGGGCTGTTGCGGAGAAGATGACTCCGGTGATGCAGACGCCGGTCCAGCCTGCGAACCGCCAGCCGATGCCCGAGAGCAGGGTCGCGAGACTGCCGCCGAGGAAGAGGGAGGTCATGAAGATGGTGTTGGCCCGGTTCGAGGCGTCGGGAATGGCCTGCAGGCAGCCGCTCTGGTTGCTCAGCTGCATGAACTGGGCGCCGAGCTCGAGGAGGATGATGGCGGCGATGATGCCGGTGTAGGTGTGGCCGAGGGTAGCTGCTGCTGTCCAGGCCGCAAGCTGCAGGAGGGCTCCGATGGCGGTCATCCGTCTGATACCGAGGTGCGGGACGTAACGGCCTATGCCGCTGGCCGCTATGGCGCCGACCACTCCGCAGAGTCCGAGCAGACCTACGGTACGGCTGCCGGCATGGAACGGCTCTCCGGCCAGGTGAAAGGCCATGCAGGCCCAGATGCTCATCATGCTACCGAAGGTGCAGGCGCCGCGGAAGGCGTACAGACGCATGCGGGGATGGGTTGCGAATATTTTCCAGACACTTTTGATCAGGCTTCCGTATGTGCCGCTGAAAGTACCCGGCATACGGGGCAGCATCCTCAGGGTGAGGACTAAGCAGAGCAGCATCAGAACGGCTGCCGCTATGAACATCGTGCGCCATCCGGCCCATTGGCCTACATAGCCGCTGATGACCCGGGCACCGAGGATGCCGGTGAGCAGGCCCGAGAGTACGTAGCCCATGTTGCGGGACTTGTGCTCCGGCTCCGAGAACTGGCCGGCTATCGGGATGAATATCTGGGGGATGACCGAGCAGACTCCGAGACCGAGCGAGGCCGCAAGGACGGTCCAGATGCTGTGCGAGACGGCTATGGCTGCCGACATGAGGGCGGCTATGCTCATGATGGTCAGCACTATCCTGCGCCTGGACCACATGTCGGCCATGGGGACGATGAGCAGGAGCCCGAGGGCGTAACCGGCCTGGGTGACCACTGTGATGAGGTTGGCGAGGGTGCCGCTGCAGGCCAGGTCGGTGCGGATGTCCTCGAGCAGCGGCTGGTTGTAGTAGAGGTTGGCCACGGTCAGGCCCGCCACTGCCGACATCATCAGCAGGGTGGAGGCGGGGATGCCCTGGTCGGGTCTGAGGGTTGAGAGTCTGGCCATCCGGAGTACTGTTTGGTTCGTCCTTCAAATTTACGAAAATTTACTAAATTCGCGCTGTATGGATACGATGTCCCCTCAGCAGCGGCATAAGAACATGGCGGCCATCCGTTCGGCTGACACCAAGCCCGAGATGACCGTCCGCCGCTGGCTGCACTCACGCGGCTTCCGCTACCGGCTCAACCATCCGCGTCTGCCCGGCCACCCCGACATCGTCCTTCGCAAGTACCGCACCTGCATCTTCGTCAACGGCTGCTTCTGGCACGGCCACGAAGGCTGCCGGTACTTCCGCCTCCCCAAGACCAACGTGGACTTCTGGCGCACGAAGATAGAGCGCAACCGCGAGCGCGACCGCCGTGACTATCAGGCCCTCGCCCGCCTCGGCTGGCACACCATAGTCATCTGGGAGTGCAGCCTAAAGCCCGCCTCCGTCTGCCAACGCACCCTCGAATCCCTCGAACAGACACTCTATCACATCTATCTGGCTGACCGGGAGGTCGGGAACGGACCTTCGCAGGCTTTGGAGTATCCGGTCCGCGGGGAGGAGGACGGAGGCGATGGGAAGATGGTGGCGGAGCCGTAAACTTTGGAGAATTTTTGGAAATGCTTTTGCAAAAAGCAAAAATATGCTGTTATTGCTTAACGTATTAAACACTTGATCTGAAAGAACTGAATTTACTTACTGCACAGTCTGTTCATACCCAGTTTTACGTTTTTTTCTATTACATAGAAACTTACGTCAGGTATCCGATTTACAGACTGACCAGTACACGTGGTACGACATAACAGGCGCCCCAAAAATCATGGACCGCAATGCCTTGCACTCCATATCCTATCCATTCGCCCCCCTGTCCTCTACCTCCACTCCGCAGGATAAGTACATTGTCTACACCATAAAAGAAGCCTCCGCTCCAGAACCATCAGTTACCCCCGCTGAGCTCGTACAAAGAGCCGTTGGCTATGACCTCATAGACGGCACCAAACTCCCGTCGGGCTCATTCAACTTCATCCTCGGCACCCCCATCTACATCGACAGCTACACCGACCTCCTTTATTGATGGAATATTTTGAATGTGCAAAATGGTAAATATGGAAATAAGAATAGCATAGATGTGTTGTATATGGAAATAGTTTTGGCGAAAATTGCAATCTTATGGAAATATACTTATCTTTGCGTTAAAATCTAATGAATGGCAAACTATGAATACGCAGGCATTATTATCAGTAGTAGCAGATCAGCGTGAGGAGTTGTTGTCCAATGATTGCTCTGAGTTATGCTCCCGTCATGAAGAGTCACGGCTTGATTTGAAAAGTTATAGAGCTCAGGTGGTGATAGGTGTCAGGCGATGCGGCAAATCCACTCTGTGTGAGATGTTCCTCAAACAGAGTGGGGCGGAATTTGCTTATGTGAACTTTGATGATGACCGAATGAAGGATATGGAAGCAAGCGATTTGGACCGTTT